>DATJZH010000315.1:0-11003 GCA_035499215.1 Streptosporangiaceae bacterium
TACCCGAATATCCAGGCTGAGCAGGCACCAATCGGGTACCCGTTGCCCTTCCCGCGGACGTCGCCCCGTACGCACATGTTCTCGATCTCGACGATCAGCGTGGTCAAGCGGTCGGAGGGCGAGTGGCGCGGCGAGCTGCGAGCGCCAGAGACATCGACGAAAGCCCCAGATACACCGCGGGGAAGCTGATGTTGCGGAACGCGCCCGCTCGCACATGCGTAATGACGGCCCCGCAAAAGAACAGGACCAGCCCACTTGCGGCGGCGATCCCAAGTGGCTTGGCGCGGAGCCCGGCCAGTAGCCCGACAGCACCAGCCACCTTCACGGCACCCAGCGCCTGCGGCCACGAATCGGGGACCCCAGCTTCGCGCATGAACTTGAGTACGAACGGCGCGGGTGCTGCTGCTGCGGCACCAATACCAGCCGTCGCAGCGGCAGTTACGATCGTCAGGCCGATATCCACGGGCCCCGGCGCCGCAACCATGTGGGTGCGGAAGTCACAGTGCACTTCTCGCACCATACCACCCACGGTCCTTTTCCTGCCGCCGGGTGCCGCAGCCAGGCCGCAGGCTGCCGCACTTGGGCGGCACTTGGGCGCGTGTGTCATACCACAACCTTCGGCGACTTCGACACGTACCCCGCTGGCCAGCCTCGGGCAGCCGCGGGCTAGCTCGGCGACCGAAGCCCACGAGCCCGCGTCCAAGTTCGAAGACGGCACCTCGGACCGGATCCGCTACCAGCGCATCAACGACAGGCGGCCGAAGGACGCCATCGGACGGCGGCCGAGTTCAGCGAGCGCATGTCTTCCTGCTGTGCGTCACCGACGGACGACCAGCAGTCCAGCCCACCCGACGACATCTCGGCGGCATCAGCGCAGCACGCGAACATGACCCCTGCGCGTCGTCGCAGGTCAGGAAAGCGGAGGATAGGAGATTCGAACTCCTGAGGGGTTGCCCCCAACACGCTTTCCAAGCGTGCGCCCTAGGCCACTAGGCGAATCCTCCGCCGGCCAGCCTACCGACTCCGCGAGTGCATCCCTGCCAGGACCGGCTGAGCCGCCGGGGCCGCAGATCACCGGGCATTACCGGCATCCGCCGACACCCGCAGGCACCCGCTGCCCGGCGCAGAATTGCGGGCGGATAAGCCCGCACTGCGCATCCGCGCGTCCGGCGGTGGCTCGGCTGGCTAGACTGGCCAGCAGACCCCTCGCACGGCGTTTATCCCGCCAACCCCCCCAGGGCCGGAAGGCAGCAAGGGTACGCGGGCTCTGACGGGTGTGCGGGGGGTCCCTTTCAGGCCCTGGCGAGGATGAGGTCATGGCAGGCGACGTCCCAAGTCCCAGCCCGAATCCCGGCACCACCGCGCCCGCGGGGCCGGGCACCGCGGCCGCTCCGCTGGCGCTGTACCGCAGGTACCGTCCGGCCACTTTCGCCGAGGTAGTGGGCCAGGATCACGTCACGGAACCACTTCGCCAGGCGCTGCGCAGCGGCCGGGTTCATCATGCCTACCTTTTCAGCGGCCCGCGCGGCTGCGGCAAGACCTCTAGCGCCCGGATCCTGGCCCGCTCGCTGAACTGCGAATCCGGCCCGACCCCGGACCCCTGTGGTACCTGCGCTTCCTGCGTCGCCCTGGCGCCATCCGGGCCGGGCAGCATCGACGTCATCGAGATCGACGCGGCCTCGCACGGAGGTGTCGACGATGCGAGGGACCTGCGCGAGCGCGCCTTCTACGCACCGGTCTCGGGCCGATTCAAGATCTACATCATCGACGAGGCCCACATGGTGACCAGGGAGGGCTTCAACGCGCTGCTGAAGCTGGTTGAGGAGCCGCCGCCGCACCTGAAGTTCGTGTTCGCCACGACGGAGCCGGAGAAGGTGATCTCCACCATCCGGTCTCGTACGCACCACTATCCCTTCCGCCTCGTCCCGCCGGCCGTGCTGCGGGATCTGCTGGAGCAGATACTCGCCAGCGAGGGCGTGGCATACGAGAAGGCGGTGCTGCCGGTGGTGATCCGGGCCGGCGCCGGATCCGTGCGCGACTCGCTGTCGGTGCTTGACCAGCTGATCGCGGGATCGGATGAATCCGGCCTCCGTTACGAGCGCGCCGCCGCACTGCTCGGCTATACCGATGACAGCCTGCTGGACGAGGTTGCCGAGGCGTTCGCCGGCGGGGACGGGGCCGCCGTGTTCGGCGCCGTCGACCGCGTAGTCGAAGGCGGCCACGATCCCCGGCGGTTCGCCGCCGACCTGCTGGACCGGCTGCGCGACCTGATCGTGCTTGCCGCGGTCCCCGACGCCGCGGCCACAGGACTGCTGAACGTCCCGGCTGACCGGCTGGAGCGCATGCGCGAGCAGGCGGCGCGGTTTGGCCGGGAGCAGCTCGTCGCGGCCGCCGAGACGATCAGCGCGGGCCTGGTGGAGATGCGCGGCGCCGCCTCACCGAGACTGCAGCTCGAGCTCATGTGCGCGCAGGTGCTGTTCCCGGCTCCCGGCTCCGGGGAGCGGGGCATGCTGGCGCGGCTCGAACGGCTCGAGCGCCAGTTCGCAGACGGGGATTCGTCTGTGCCGTTCGCCGGGCACCCGGCGCCGTCTGACCGGGCAGCCGCAGCGCGGCAGGCCGCGCCCGACGCCGGGCCGGTCCCCGCCGAGGTTGCGGTCAGGCCCGCGGCGGCAGAAGGCGCCGCCGGCCCCGGTGCGGCTGAGGCCCAGAAAGCTGCCCCGGCCGACGCGGGCGTGCTCCGTAGCCGCTGGAGCGCCGTCCTCGATGCCGTCAAGAGCCAGCGCAGGGTCGCCTGGATCCTGCTGACCAGCGCCACGGTCGAAGCTCTGGCGGATGGCGTGCTGACGCTGAGATTCGACCGGGAAGGCGAGGCCAAGGGCTTCTCGGCCAGCGGTTACGACCGCGATCTCGTGCAGGTGCTCCGGGTGATGTTCGGCATCACGCCGCAGGTCAGGACGATCTTCGGTGCCGGGGCCGGACACGCCGGGGCCGGGCACGCCGGGGCGGGGCAGGGCGCGGCGGGGCAGGGCGCGGCGGGGTCGGGGCGCCGCCGCGCCGGACCGGGACATGCCCCCGCAGAATTCGGGCAGCACCTGGCGGGATCCGAGTCCGATCAGGGCCCGCCTCCAGATGGGCCGGCGCACGGCGAGCCCGTCGGCACCGGACAAGCCGATCCGGATCTTCCGCCGCGCGCCGACATCCGGGCGCCGGCCGCGGAAATTCGTGTCGCCGACGCCGGGACGAGCGCCGGCGCGGGGCGGGCCTGGAGCCCGCAGCCGGAAGACGGGGCCGAGGCAGCCGGCTCAGATGTGCTGTCCGGGACCGATCTGATCGAGCGCGAGCTGGGCGGCAGGATGATCCAGGAACTCGGCGAGCAGTAAAGCGAGCCGCAGCCAGCGTCCTGGCGATCGCCGGCATGCGGTGGCCGCGGGCAGGCGAGCTGCGCCGGGGCGCGCAAAGATGCCCCGGGCCCCGCCAGGCCGTAGGCTCGGAACGACAAGAGATCGGGAGGCCGCTGCTGCTGCCTGCCCGGTCTGCGGCAGGCCCGCGCCGCTGGAGCGGGGAATGGACGGAGTTGGGCAGCGTGGACCCTGGCGGCCAGCTGGACATGCAGCAGCTTCTCGAGGCGGCGGCCCAGATGCAGAATCAGCTCATGACCGCGCAGCAGGAGCTGGCGGATGCCACGGTGGCAGGATCGGCCGGCGGTGGCCTGGTCAACGCCGTGGTGAACGGCCAGGGCGAGCTGGTGGATATCACTATCGCCGCTGCTGCGATCGATCCCGCTGATCCAGAGGAATCGGCTCAGATCCTTGCCGACCTAGTGCTTGCAGCCTGCCGCGACGCTTACCAGGCGGCGGGTGAGCTGCAGCAGAAGATGATGGGTCCCTTCGCGGCGGGATTCGGCGAGATGGGCGGCGACGAGCGAGGCCTGGCCGGGAAGCCCGGACTGCCCGGCCTGTCAGGCGGGGCGGCGCCGCCCGCCGACGACGATGCCGCACCCGCGAGCGGGCCTTGAGGTGTACGAGGGAATCGTCCAGGATCTCATCGACGAGCTCGGCCAGCTGCCGGGGATCGGGCCCAAGGGCGCGCAGCGCATCGCCTTCTACCTGGTGTCGGCAGATCCGGTCGACGTGCGTCGGCTCGCCTCTGTGCTTGTCGCGGTTACCGAGCGGGTGAAGTTCTGTCGCATATGCGGAAATGTCGCGGAGGAGGATGAGTGCCGGATCTGCCGGGACACGCGCCGCGACCAGTCGGTCATCTGCGTGGTGGAGGAGCCGAAGGATGTCGCGGCGATCGAGAAGATCCGCGAATTCCGCGGCCGGTACCATGTCCTTGGCGGCGCGATCAGCCCCATCGACGGAGTCGGCCCGGAAGACCTGAGAATCAAGGAGCTGATGGCCCGGCTCGCTGACGGCAGCGTCACCGAGCTGATCCTCGCCACGGATCCTAATCTTGAGGGCGAGGCCACGGCTACCTACCTGGCCCGGCTGATCAAGCCGGCGGGGCTGCGGGTGACCAGACCGGCCAGCGGACTGCCGGTGGGCGGCGAACTGGAATACGCCGACGAGGTGACGCTCGGGCGGGCGTTCGAGGGACGGAGGATGCTAGATGTCTAGTGTCGGCCAGGTACCGCGCTGGAGGATCCGTTGAGCGTCTCAGCAGCCGGGCACGATGCAGCGGCGGCGGCCGGGCAGGACTGCGCCGGGCAGGACGCGCCCGCTGGTCCCGCCGAGGAGTGGCGGCCGCTGGCGGACGGAATCGCCCAGCACGCGGGAGACTTCCTCGACGGTCTCACCGCGGTTGCCCGCGGCGAGGGCGGCGACGAGACCGTGCCGCTGCTGCTGCTCGAGGTAGCCCAGGTCATGCTGGCCGGCGCTCAGCTCGGTGCCAGCAAGGACGTGATCCTGCCCGGCAACTGGGAGCCCGATGTAGGCGCCGACCCCGACCTGGACACGCTGCGGACCGGCCTGGCCGCGCGGCTGCTGAGCTGCGACGAGTACGCCGAGCTCTTCGATCCGTACAAGGACACCCAGGCGTCTTCGTTCCGGCTTTCCGATGATCTCGCCGCGATTGCCGCGGACCTCATTCACGGCCTCAAGCACTACCAGGCCGGCCGGGCGGCCGAGGCCCTGTGGTGGTGGCAGTACTCCTACGTCAACCACTGGGGGACGCACGGCGGCGCTGCCCTGCGGGCGCTGCATTCGGTCGTCGCGCACGCGCGGCTGGATGTCGACGAGGATCCAGCGACGGGCTAGCGGCCCGGTTCCTGGATACACTCGGGGCGTCTGCCCACCATCAGCGACACCGGGAGGAGCGGTCCCTCCGTGGCCCTTGTCGTGCAGAAGTACGGTGGATCCTCGGTCGCTGACGCTGACGGGATCAAGCGTGTCGCCCAGCGTATCGTGGCGACCCGAAAGGCCGGTCATGCCGTGGTCGTGGTGGTATCGGCCATGGGTGATTCCACCGACGAGCTCCTGGATCTGGCTAACCGGGTGAGCCCGCTGCCGCCAGGCCGCGAGCTCGACATGCTGCTGACCGCCGGCGAGCGCATTTCGATGGCGCTGCTGGCAATGGCCATCGCCAATCTCGGCCTGGAGGCCCGGTCCTTCACCGGCTCGCAGGCAGGTGTCATCACCGACTCGTCGCACGGCAAGGCCCGCATCATCGACGTGACACCCGGCCGGATCCGCCTCGCGCTCGGCGAGGGCGCGATCCCGATCGTCGCCGGATTCCAGGGTGTGTCGCAGACCAGCAAGGACATCACTACTCTCGGCCGCGGCGGGTCCGACACCACGGCGGTTGCGCTCGCGGCCGCGCTCGCGGCGGATTCGTGCGAGATCTACACCGATGTCGACGGGGTCTTCACCGCGGACCCGCGCATCGTGGCTGCCGCGCGGCGGATCCCGCGCATCTCCTACGAGGAGATGCTCGAGATGGCGGCCTGCGGCGCCAAGGTGCTGATGCTCCGCTGCGTGGAATACGCGCGGCGGTACGGCATCCCGATCCACGTTCGCTCGTCGTTCAGCAGCAGCGAAGGCACCTGGGTGACCGATGCCGTGCGCGACACGGAGGGCCAGATGGAGCAGGCAATCATTTCCGGCGTCGCGCATGACCGGAGCGAGGCGAAGATCACCGTCGTGGGCGTGCCGGACAAGGTCGGCGAGGCGGCGAGGATCTTCCGGACGCTCGCGGGCGCGGCGATCAACATCGACATGATCGTGCAGAACGTCTCGGCCGCCGCAACCGGCCGCACCGATATCTCGTTCACGCTGCCGCGCGAGGACGGCCACGGGGCCATGGCCGCGCTGCGTGCCCGGCAAGATGAGGTGGGGTTCGACTCGCTCCTCTACAACGACCGGATCGGCAAGGTCTCGGTCGTCGGCGCGGGGATGCGCTCGCACCCGGGGGTCACCGCCACTTTCTTCGGCGCGCTGGCGGAGGCCGGGGTGAACATCGAGATGATCTCCACGTCGGAGATCCGGATCTCGGTGGTGGTGGACGAGAACGACGTCGCCGAGGCCGTGCAGGCCGCGCACCAGGCTTTCAGCCTGGGCAGCGGCGAAGACCAGGCCGTCGTCTACGGGGGGACGGGCCGGTGAGCGCCAGGCCCGTGCTCGCGATCGTCGGCGCCACCGGTGCTGTCGGCACCGTCATGCGCGACATCGTCTCGACCAGGGCTGCTGTCTGGGGCGAGATAAGGCTGGTCGCATCGGCCCGGTCAGCAGGCAGGGTACTGCGGGTCCGCGGCGACGAGGTCGAGGTCCGCGAGCTGGCGCCCGAGGTCTTCGATGACGTCGACCTGGCAATGTTCGACGTGCCCGACGAGGTATCCGCCCGCTGGGCGCCGGCCGCGGCTGACCGCGGCGTGGTCGTGATCGACAAGTCCGGCGCTTTCCGGCTGGACCCCGCGGTTCCCCTGGTCGTGCCCGAGGTCAATCCCGATCAGGCGCACCGCCGCCCGAAGGGCATCATCGCCGTCCCGAACTGCACCACCCTGTCGCTGATCGTGGCCGTGGCCGCGCTGCACCGCGCGTTCGGACTGCGCGAGATGACCGCCGCGTCGTATCAGGCCGCGTCCGGCGCGGGACAGGGCGGCACGGACTCGCTTTACGACCAGCTTGCCAAGCTGGCCGGCAACCGGTCGGTCGGCCAGCGCGCCGGTGACGTGCGGAGCGCAGTCGGGGATTTCGGGCCGTTCCCGGCGCCGCTAGCGCTCAACGTCATTCCCTGGGCCGGGTCACTGCGCGACCAGGGCTGGTCGTCAGAGGAACTGAAGATCCGGGACGAGACTCGCAAGATCCTCGGCATGCCGGACCTGCGGGTGTCCGCCACCTGCGTCCGCGTCCCTGTCGTCACGGGCCATTCCGTTGCCCTGCACGCGGTCTTCGAGCGGGAGGTCTCCGGGCAGCAGGCACGGCAGGTGCTCAGCGCGGCTCCCGGCGTGGTGCTGGCCGACGATCCCGAGCGCGGGGAGTACCCGACGCCCGCGGATGTTGTCGGCACGGATCCGACCTGGGTAGGCCGGGTCCGGCAGAGCCTGGACGACCCGCGGGCGCTCGAGCTTTTCGTCTGCGGTGACAATCTGCGCAAGGGCGCTGCCCTCAATGCGGCCCAGATCGCCGAGCTGCTCGTGCCGGAGCTCGCCGCCCGCGGGCCGGGGCAGAAAGCCTCCTGACCCGCCTGGCCAGGCGGTCCGGATGGCGCCGGGGCAGACGCGCGGCCGCGGTCGCGCCTGGCTTCGCTGGCCGCCGCCGCATTCCCGGCGGGGAACCGGCGGTCCTGACGGCGGAGTGCCCGGTCGGGCGGGCACGGACAGAATGGCTCCATGACGAACATCACGCCTCGCTCGTCCCAGCCCCGGTCCCAGTCCCCATCCCAGTGCCAGTGCCAGCCGCGGCCCGTGCGGGATGTGGCAGACGCCTACGTCGTTTCGCTGGCCGAGCTCAATCCGCTGATCGGCACCAGCCTGGGACTGCGGCCCGGCGAGGATCGGCTGCCCGATCTGTCGCCAGCCGGCCAGCAGGCTCAAGATGGTCTTGCCCGCGCGACGCTGGCCGAGCTGGACTCGGTCGAGCGCGATCATCGCAGCGCTGCCGCGGCGGCCGACGGGGACGAGCGCCGGTGCGGCAGGCTGCTGCGCGAGCGCCTTGCGGCCGGCCTGGCCATGAGCAGCGCCGGGGAAAGCCTGCGCGCCGTGTCGAACCTCCTCGGGCCGGTGCAGCGGGTCCGCGGCATCTTCCCGATCATGCCGGCCGACACCGAGCAGGACTGGGCCGTCATCGCCAGGCGGATGGCTCGGGTGCCGCAAGCTCTGGCCGGCTACCGCGCATCGCTGGCGGAAGGCGCCCGGCGCGGTCTGCTCGCCGCGCCGCGCCAGGTGCGGACCGTCGCCGGGCAGCTGCTGGAATGGACAGCTGCCGCCGGCGGACGCGGCTGGTTCGCCGACTTCGCCGGGAGCGCTGACGTGCCGCAGGCGCTGCGCGCGGACCTGGACGAGGCAGCGGCGGCTGCCTCGTCCGCCGTCGGCGAACTGCGGCGCTGGCTGACCGCCGACTATCTGCCGCGGGCGGACGGAACTCCGGACGGGGTCGGCGATGAGCGCTACCGTGCCTCGGCGCGCTACTGGACCGGGGCTGACGTCGACCCGGCCGAGGCCTACGAGTGGGGCTGGTCGCAGTACCGGCTGCTGCTCGCGGAGATGCGCGCCGAGGGGCAGCGGGTGCTTCCCGGCGCGACCGTTGCGCAGGCCATGCGGCACCTCGACGCCCACAGCGAAGTGATCAACGGGACCGAGCAGATCCGGCTGCGGCTGCAGCTGCTCATGGACGAGGCGATCGCCGATCTCGATGGCACGCACTTTGACCTGGCGGAGCCGATCCGGCGGGTCGAGGCGCGCATCGCCCCGGCGGGCAGCGCCGCCGCGCCGTACTACACCGGGCCGTCCCGGGACTTCGCCCGGCCCGGCCGGACCTGGCTGCCCACCCTCGGCCACACCAGCTTCCCGCTGTGGAACCTGATCAGCACCTGGTACCACGAGGGCGTCCCCGGCCATCACCTGCAGCTGGCGCAGTGGATGTACCTGTCCAGCCAGCTATCGCTGTACCAGGCCAGCGTCGGCGGTGTGAGCGCATGCAGCGAGGGCTGGGCGCTGTATGCCGAGCGGCTGATGGATGAGCTGGGCTACCTGTCGCCGCCCGGTGCCCGGCTCGGCTACCTGGATGCCCAGATCATGCGCGCGATCAGGGTCGTGATCGACATCGGGATGCACCTGGAGCTGCGGGTTCCCGCCGACTCGCCGGTTGCCCCTGGCGAGAAGTGGACGCCGGAGCTGGCACGGGAGTTCTTCAGCGCGCACAGCGCGCGTTCGGGCCAGTTCATCGACAGCGAGATAACGCGCTACCTGAGCGCACCCGGCCAGGCCATAACGTACAAGCTCGGCGAGCGGGCCTGGCTTGCCGGGCGCGCCGCCGCCCGCGCGGCCCGGCGCGGCGACTTCGACCTGAAGGCGTGGCATATGGCCGCGCTGTCGCTCGGCTCCCTCGGACTTGATGACCTCACCGAGGAACTGGCGTCCTTGTGAGGCGACCACGCTATCACGGGGGGAGCATGCCAGCGTCCGATCACGCGTCCGATGCTGCCGCTGCCCGCGGCCGGTCGCCGGGCACTCGAGGCGACGCCGCTAGGCCAGGGACGGCGCGACTTCTGCCATCCTCGACCAGCCGTCGCCGGGCACTTCCACGTTGATGATCTCCGGGGTCTCCGCTACGACATCCGGCAACCAGGACATGGCGGTCTTGAAGTGGTCGGAGTTCACATGAGCCACACCGGCATCGCCGTCACGGAACGCCTCGACCAGCACAAACTGATCGGCGTTCTCGACGCTTCTGGACCTCTCGAAGAAGATGTTGCCCGGCTCGCTCCGGGTCGCCTGAGTGAAGTCATCGACTAGCGCGAGCCACTCGCCGCTCCGCTCGGGCCTGACGGTCCACTTGACGACGATGAAGATCATGGTTGCCTCCTCGGCTTCAGCTGCGGCAACGCGGCTGCGCAGGCTTCTGGTGGTTCATCCCCATTTTGCCAAAAGGGCAGCCCGCGGCGACGGGGACGGCCGCGGGCCAGCGCGCTCGCCGGTGAGGTCGCTGGACAGCACAGCAAAGAATGCGCCGCAGGGTGATAAAGAATGCACAGAGCGCTGATTACGGATCTCCGGGTCGTGGTTATGTAAGCCTGGCACGTCGTTGCGCTGGTAGATCGTCCGCCCGCTCGCCGCGGACGGGACTCTCAGGACGAACGTTCCGCGCGGGGCATCAGCGTGGCGCGGTCGGGAACCGGGGGGACCGTTGATCCGATGGGTGTCCAGGTGGTGCCGGATAGCCGCCCGGTGCGCGCGAGGAGCCGCGGCGGTGGCCGCGGGCTGCGGTCTCATGGCCGGCTTCGGCGCCGGCGAGCTGAGCATCAGTCCCGTGGCCGCCGCCACCGCGACGCCTGGCCTTGATGTCAGCGATCACCAGCCCTGGATCGACTGGAGCGCGGTGAGGTCCGGCGGGGCGCAGTTCGCCTACGTCAAGGCAACCGAGGGCAACGGGTCCGTCAATCCCGACTTCGCGTCGCAGTACGACGGGGCATATGAGTCCGGACTGATCCGCGGTGCCTACCACTTCGCGCTGCCCGGCGATTCCAGCGGCGCGGCACAGGCCAGCTACTTCGTAGCCAACGGCGGCGGCTGGAGCGCTGACGGCCGGACCCTGCCAGGGGCTCTGGACCTCGAGCCGAACCCTTACGGTGCCAGCTGCTACCGGCTCAGCCAGAGCGCGATGGTATCGTGGATCGCCAGCTTCGACCGCACCTACCACGCCCTCACCTCACGCTGGCCGGTCATCTACACAACCGGAAGCTGGTGGGCGACGTGCACAGGCAGCTACCGCGGATTCGCGCGTGCGGACCCGCTCTGGGTCGCAAGCTATACCGGCGCGCCGGGCGCGCTGCCGGCCGGCTGGGGCTTC
>DATJZH010000316.1:0-9534 GCA_035499215.1 Streptosporangiaceae bacterium
ACCGGCCCGCGGACCTGGCAGGCCCGAACCGCCGGGCTGACGCGCAAGCCGCGGGCGAGCCGCTCAGCCCTGCTGCTCGCGCACCTGACGCTTGATCCGGGCCAGCATCGCGGCCAGACCTCGCAGCCGCAGCGGGCTCACCAGGTCCTGCAAGCCGAGGTGGCTGGAGAACTCGCCTGGCGTCGCCAGGACCTCGTCCGTGCGCAGCCCGTCCAGCCCGGCATGCAGGATGGCAGCGAAGGCGCGCGTCGTCGGCGCTTCCGGCGGCGCGTCGAAAAAGAGATGGACGATGCCGTCGTCATCGACTTCCGCGGCCAGCAACACCGGAGTCTGGCATTCCGGCACCGGCTCGAGCAGCTCGCGACGGCCGGCGTACCGGGCGGGCAGCGCCGGCAGGTCCTGCGAGAACTCCAGCAGCAGCTGCAGCCGGTCCCTGTCCGGAACGGCGATGAAGTCCTCGACGATCTCCTGCAGGCGGGGATTGAGCGTGCCGGTCGTCACGGATTCCCCCCTCGGGCGATGGGAACCCGGACGGTGTTTCCCCACTCGGTCCAGGATCCGTCGTAGTTGCGCACCCGCGGATAGCCCAGGAGGTGGTGCAGCACGAACCAGGTGTGACTGGACCGTTCCCCGATCCGGCAGTAGACCACGACGTCGTCGTCCGGGCGCAGCCCTACCTCATCCTGGTAGATCGCCTCGAGTTGCCGGCGGGGCCGGAAGGTGCCGTCTTCGGCCGCCGCCCGGGCCCAGGGGACGTTCCTGGCGCCGGGGATGTGCCCGCCGCGGACGGCGCCTTCCTGCGGGTAGTCGGGCATGTGCAGCAGCTCGCCGGTGTACTCGCCGGGCGAGCGCACATCGATCAGCGGCTTGCCGAGGTGTGCCACGACCTGGTCCCGGAACGCCCGGATCACCCTGTCGTCGCGCTCGACAACCGGGTAGTCCGTCTGCGGCCGCTGGGGGACGTCGGTGGTGAGCGGGCGCCCCTCGGCGACCCATTTCGCCCGCCCGCCGTCGATCAGGCGGACGTCGGGATGCCCGAACAGCGAGCACACCCACAGCGCATATGCCGCCCACCAGTTGTTCTTGTCGCCGTAGAGCACCAGCGTTGACTCTCGCGTGACGCCCTTCGCGGACATCAGCCGCGCGAAGCCCGCGCCGTCGACGTAGTCGCGGGTCAGCGGATCGTTGAGCTCGGTGTGCCAGTCGAGCTTCACGGCACCGGGGATGTGACCGGTCTCGTACAGCAGCACATCCTCGTCGGACTCGGCCACCACGAGGCCGGGGTCGCCGAGGTGCCCGGCCACCCATTCGGTGCTGACGAGCATTTCCGGACGGGCGTAGTCCCGGAACTTCGTCGCCCCGTCATACTGCAGAGCCACCGTTTCCTCACTTCCACTCGCTGAAGCTGGGCGGCCCAGCCTACCGCCAGCACCGGCGTGAGATGCCGGAGATGATGTCCGCGTACGCCTGCAGTGCCCGGCAGATGTCCGCGGCCGGCCGCGGTGAGAATGCCGGGCACCGCAGGGATGTCGTAGCGCGGCGGCATCGGTGCGCCCGGCAGGAGCGGCTCCGGCGGGCCGGACGAGCCCAAGGGTCGGCGGAACCGGAGAGATCCCCCGAATCGGAGGATCCGGAGCGCGCGCAGCGCCTGGTCACGCTCATTGGTCATAATTACCACGGCCCGCCGCGGCGCCGCTCGATCCACCTCCAGCACGCCGCCATCCTCCCCGTCACCGCTGTCAGGCACGCGGCGCACATGACGGGCGGCTCAGGGAAGTACGCGCGCCTCCTCGACGGTGAGCTCGGCGGCGGGGTCGGCGTCCAGGCGCTCGGCCGGGATCGGCAGCCCGCTTCGGACCGAACGCCCGTACGTGCCGTCATCCAGCCGCTGCAGGGCGCGGTCAAGCACGCCAAGCCGGTCGCGCAGGCTCGCCGCGATGGCGTCGTCCATGCCCTCGGCGGCCAGCGGCTGCGCGGCGTCGGCGATATCGCCGGTCTCGTTTTCTGCCTCGCGATCCTGCTGCCCTGCCGCTCGGGTGCCGGTGAGCAGCATCTGCACCTCGTCGCGCTCGGCAAGCAGCCGCGCCCGTGCCCGTGCTTCGTCCATACATTCCCCCTCGGCGCCTATGTTCAGCCGGGCCAGCGCCCCCGGCCGGCCAGGATGGGTACCGAAGCGGCCAGGTGTCCCCAGAGATGCTGTTGCTCCCCATCGCGCGGGTGCCCGGAATGCTGACACCCTACGCGGGCCGCTCAGTGTGTGAAGGGCGCCCTGGGCGGGAACGGGCTGGACGGATCACAGGAGGTGCCAGATTCCCGAGCAGCTCGCCCGCTATAAGGAAAAGCGGGACTTCGGGCGCACACCCGAGCCCGCCGGGGCACCGCCGGGTGCCGGCGACGGAGCCCGCCGCTTCGTGGTGCAACGGCATCGCGCCCGCCGGCTGCACTACGACCTTCGGTTCGAGATAGACGGCGTGCTGGTGAGCTGGGCCGTCCCGCGGGGCCCGACCCTCGATCCGAGCGTGAAGCGCACCGCTGTGCACGTGGAAGACCATCCCATCGAGTATCTCGACTTCGAGGGGGTAATTCCGGCGGGTCAGTACGGCGGGGGCGACGTGATCGTCTGGGACACCGGCACCTGGGAACCGCACGGCACCGATGACCCGGCAGCTGCCGTCGCGGCCGGCGAGCTGCACGCCGATGTGCACGGCCGCAAGCTGCGCGGCCGGCTGGTGCTGGTGCGCCGCGGGCACGACCGGTCGGATCACCAGCAATGGCTGCTGCTGCATAAGCACGACGAGTTCGCTGTCGAGGGCTGGAACCCGGAGGATCATCCCAGGTCAGTGCTCAGCGGCCGCACCAACGCCGAGGTGAAGGCCGATCCGGACCGGATCTGGCGCTCAGACCTGCCCGCTGCCGAGGCTTCGGTCGCCGTGCGCCGTCCCGCCGTGAAGACGTCCCCGGCGACTGCCTCCCCCGCTGCTGGCGCGCCACCCGCGGCTGCGCCCGCGGTGGCCGGCCCGGGCGCTGACGAGCTCGGCGCTCTCGACGCGCTCGGGTCCGAAGGCACCTGGGAGGTCTTCGGCCGCAAGCTCCGGCTCACCAACCTCGGCAAGGTCCTCTTCCCGGCACGCTCCGGGGAGGCACCGGTGACCAAGCGCGACTTCATCCGCTATGCGGCCCGGATCGGCCCCGTCGCGCTCCCTTACCTGGCCGGCCGCGCCCTCAACATGCACCGCTTTCCTGGCGGCGCCGGCACCGGGGGCTTCTGGCACAAGCAGCTGCCCGACCACGCGCCTGCCTGGATCCCGCGGTGGGAAAACCCGGAAGCCGACCGCGGCGAGACCACGACCTATCTGGTGGTGGACGAGCCGGCGGCGCTCGTGTGGGCCGCCAACTTCGGCGCCCTGGAATGGCATGCCTGGACCTCCCGCACCAGCGACCCGCATCTCCCGACCTACGCCCTGATCGACCTCGATCCCGGCTCGTCCACGTCGTGGCCGGACCTGGTGCTGCTCGCCCGGCTGCACCGCACCGCACTGGAGCACCTGGGGGTGACGGCCCGGCCCAAGCTCTCCGGGCAGCGGGGTATCCAGATCTGGGTCCCGGTGGCACCGGGACCGGGTTTCGACCAGACTCGCGCCTGGGTCGAGCAGCTCTCCAAGGCCGTTGGCGCGGTGGTCCCCGACCTGGTGAGCTGGAAGTGGGATGTCCGCGAGCGGGGCGGCCTGGCCCGGCTCGACTACACCCAGAACGTCATCAACAAGACCCTCGTCGCGCCCTACAGCCCGCGTGCCGCCGCGGGCGCGCCAGTGTCAGCGCCGATCGAGTGGGACGAGCTCGACGACCCGTCGCTGCGGTCCGACACCTTCACCATTGCCGCCATGCCCGATCGCGTTGCCCGGCGAGGTGACCTGTTCGCCGCGGTGCTGGACACCGGCCAGACCCTGCCGCCGCCCCGCTGACGACGCGCAGCCTCGCAGGGAATCCGGCAAGCTTGACGACAGTGCCATGGGCCGGTGCTGCTCGCCGCGGCGTGCGGACAGCAGCGCCGCGGCCCGCTCGGCTAGGGCTGGAGTTACTGGTGGATGAACTGGACGACGAAGAGCGCGCCATTGTCGAGACAGTCCGCGATTTCGTGGACCGCGAGGTGCGTCCGGTGGCACGCGAGCTCGAGCAGGCCGGCGCCTATCCCGCCGGGCTGATCGAGCAGATGAAGCAGCTGGGCATTTTCGGCCTCGCCATTCCCGAGCCCTACGGTGAAGTAAAAGTCTCCACCGAGTGCTACGTCTATGTGACGGAGGAGCTCGCGCGCGGCTGGATGAGCCTGGCTGGGGCCATGGGCGGTCATACCGTGGTGGCCAAGCTCATCGTGGCCTTCGGCACTGACGAGCAGAAGGAGAGCTACCTGCCGCGGATGGCCACCGGCGAAGTCCGCGCCGCGATGGCGCTGACTGAGCCAGGCGGCGGCTCGGACCTGCAGGCGATCCGGACGACGGCCCGACGAGACGGCGCCGGCTATATCGTCGACGGCACCAAGACCTGGATCTCCAACGCCCGCCGATCGCGGCTGATCGCGCTGCTGTGCAAGACCGATCCCGCCGCCGAGCCGGTGCACCGGGGCATCAGCCTGCTGCTGGCCGAGCACGGGCCGGGCCTGACAGTGTCGCGGGACCTGCCCAAGCTCGGCTACAAGGGCGTGGAGTCGTGCGAGATCAGCCTCGACGGCTACCGCACCCCGGCCGGCTCGCTGCTCGGCGGCACCGAGGGCCGCGGCTTCGCGCAGATGATGGCCGGGCTGGAAACTGGCCGCATTCAGGTCGCCGCGCGGGCGCTCGGAGTCGCGAGGGCCGCCTTCGAGGACTCCCTCAGGTACGCCCAGGAACGTGAGGCCTTCGGCCGGCCCATCTGGCAGCACCAGTCGATCGGCAACTACCTCGCGGACATGGCGACCAAGCTCACGGCCGCCCGGCAGCTGGTCCTGTTCGCCGCCCGCCGGCTGGACGGCGGCCAGCGGGCCGACATGGAAGCCGGGATGGCCAAGCTGTTCGCCTCCGAGGTTGCCATGGAGATCGCCCTGAACGCGGTGCGGATCCACGGCGGCTACGGCTACTCGACCGAGTTCGACGTCGAGCGCTACTTCAGGGATGCCCCGCTGATGATCGTCGGCGAGGGCACCAACGAGATCCAGCGCGGCGTGATCGCCCGGCAGCTCGTCGCGCGCGCCCGGCCGCCAGCCTGACCGGGACAGCGGGACCGCGCCCGTCACGGCTCGCCGATCACCCCGGCCGGGTCCTTGCCGCCGGGCCAGAACGGAATAATTTGTTCCATTAGACTGGGTGCCGTGAGCGATGCCGAAGCCGCAACCGGCGCCGGCGCCGTGAGCGAAACTGGCGTCATGAGCGAGACCCACGCGGCCGGCCAGACGGCGCGGGTGCCGCTGAGCGGCCGACGCGCCGAGGCAGCGCGCAATGACGAGCGCATCATGGAGGCGGCCAGAGCGGTCTTTCTCGCCGACCCCACGGCCCCGATCACGGCCGTCGCCAAGCTCGCGGGCGTCGGGATCAGCGCCCTCTACTCCCGCTACGGGAGCAAGGAGCAGCTGCTGCGCAAGCTGTGCACCGACGGCCTCGCCCGCTTTATCGCCGAGACGCGGGCCGCACTGGCCGACCGCCGGGACGCATGGACCGTGTTCGCCGAGCTGATGCGCCGTCTCGTCGATGCCGACACGAGCTCCATGACGCTGGCTCTGGCCGGCACGTTCACGCCCACCGAAGACATGTTCGACCTTGCTGAGCACGCTCGCCGGCTGCTGCAGGAGCTCTTCGACCGCGTCAGCGGCGTGCTGCGGCCGGACGTCGACGTGCACGACATCTCGGTCGTCCTCGAGATGGTAGCTGCAATCAAGGCCAGCGGCCGCGAGCGCACGCGGCAGCTGCGGCAGCGGTATCTCGCCGTCATCCTGGACGGCCTGCGCGCACGCGACGGCGAGCCGCTTGCCGGACCGTCGCCGACCTGGCGGGAACACAGCGGCCGCTGGCGGGAACACAGCGGCCGCTGGGTGACCTGAAGCCCCGCCAATTCGGTCCTTACCGGCAGGCGGTGATCGGCCCGGCGGGCGCGTGGAGACAATGGTCTGGTGACCACTGATGCGACCGCGGCCCGTCCCGAGCCTCAGGCCGTGCTCTCCCCGCTCACCAGCGCGGCCATCTTCCTGGTAGTGGTGATGAACCCGGGCCGCCAGAGCACCGAGACGGTGCGCGGGCTGTGCGGGAATCTGGCGGCGCTGGTCCGCGGGGTGGGGTTCCGCGACCCTGACGGTGACCTGACCTGTGTGACCGGTTTCGGGCCGGATGCCTGGGACCGGCTGGCCGGGCCGCCGCGACCAGCCGGCTTGCACCCGTTCCGCCCGATCAGCGCCGGCGGCCGTCATGCGGTGTCGACCCCGGGCGATCTGCTGTTCCACATCCGCGCCGCGCACATGGACCTGTGCTTCGAGCTCGGGGCGCAGATCATGTCGCGGCTGACGGGCGCGGTAACCGCCGTCGATGAGGTACACGGGTTCCGCTACTTCGACCAGCGGGACGTGATCGGCTTCGTCGACGGCACGGAGAACCCGGTCGGCGCCGCCGCGGCCAGGGCGACGATCATCGGCGGGGAGGAGCCCGCCTTCGCCGGCGGCAGCTACGTGATCGTGCAGAAATACCTGCACGATCTCGCCGGGTGGAACGCGCTGCCGACGGAGGAGCAAGAGAAGATCATCGGGCGGGCCAAGCTGTCCGACATCGAGCTGGACGACTCGGTGAAGCCCTCGCATGCGCACAACGCCCTGACCACCATCGTG
Source organism: Streptosporangiaceae bacterium (assembly GCA_035499215.1). Classification (GTDB taxonomy): domain Bacteria; phylum Actinomycetota; class Actinomycetes; order Streptosporangiales; family Streptosporangiaceae; genus DATJZH01. The sequence continues at coordinate 6,842 of DATJZH010000316.1, forward strand.
GCAGACGGCGAGGAGGTGCAGATCCTGCGCGACAACATGCCGTTCGGCGCGGTCGGCAGCGACGAGTACGGGACCTACTTCATCGGCTACGCCCGCTCCCCCGCCGTGACCGAGCAGATGCTGGCGAACATGTTCATCGGTTCCCCTGCGGGCAATTACGACCGGCTGCTGGATTTCAGCCGGGCGGTCACCGGCAGCCTCTTCTTCGTTCCGTCGGCCCCGCTGCTGGAGAGCCTGGCCGGGCAGCCGGCCGGCGCTGACGCCCAGAGCAAAGCGGCGGCGGGCGACGCAGCGCGGCCCGGCGACGCAGCGCAACGCGGCGACGCAGGGCGGCCAGGCGACGCGGTACGGCCGGGCGACGCAGTGCGGCCATCGTCGGCGCCGCTCGGCGGATCGCACCGCGGATCATTGAACATCGGCAGCCTGAGGGGAGCGTTCCAGGATGGATAACCTGCACCGCGAGCTCGCACCGGTATCCGACGAGGCCTGGTCACAGATCGACGAAGAGGCCGCGCGCACCCTCCGGCGCCACCTGGCGGGGCGCCGTGTCGTGGATGTGCACGGCCCCGCGGGCGAGTCGTTCGGCGCGGTGCCGACCGGCCATCTGCAGCCGATCAATCCGCCCGAGCCCGGCGTGCAGGCGCACCAGCGCCAGGTGGCCCCGCTGGTGCAGCTGCGAGTGCCGTTCACGCTAGACCGCCAGCAGATCGATGACGTGGCCCGCGGCTCGCAGGACTCGAACTGGCAGCCGGTCAAGGACGCTGCCCGGCAGCTGGCTTTCGCTGAGGACCGGGCCGTCTTCGAGGGCTACTCCCCCGGCGCAATCAGCGGCATCGGGCCCGGCTCAGGCAATTCGCCGGTGCCCTTCCCCGCCGATGCGCGCGACTACCCGGACGCCGTCGCGAAGGCGCTGAGCCAGCTGCGCGTGGCCGGCGTCAACGGCCCCTACGCCGCGGTGCTCAGCGCCGATGCCTACACCGCGGTCAGCGAGACCAGCGACCACGGCTATCCGGTGATCGAGCACATCGGGCGGCTCGTCAGCGGGGACATCGTCTGGGCGCCGGCGATTGCCGGGGGCTACGTGCTGACGACTCGCGGGGGCGACTTCGACCTGCAGCTCGGCCAGGATGTGTCGATTGGCTACCTGGGTCACAACGACGCCGATGTGGAGCTCTACCTGCAGGAGAGCTTCACGTTCCTGGTCTACACCGGCGAGGCGGCGGTCGCCCTCACGCCGGCCGGCTGACGGTTTGCCCGGCCTGCTGGCCGGTTACCAGCCAGCGCTGCCCGGCCTGCAGGCCGGTTACCAGCCAGCGAGCAGCCGGGAGGCATGGCCGCGGAACTATAGTCTTGCGGTAATGCCTTTTTCCTCCCAGCCGGCCGGCCGGCCGATGACGCGACGCGACAAGCGGGTCCTGGCTGTCATCGGCGGATTCATCGTGGCCGTGCTCGGCGGGGTCGGCGTGTGGGCGGCAGTTCATCCGGGTAGTTACGACCGATCGCGCGATGGCTGCATCACCGTCAGCGTGCCGAGCAGCACGGGCGGCGGACTGCTGCATCAGTGCGGCGCGCGGGCGCGCCTCACCTGCCACAGCGCATTCGCCCGTGCTGACGAGCTCGCCCTGCTGACCAGGCCCCAGTGCCGTCTGGCCGGCCTGGCCCAGCCTTCCCCGGCTGCGGCGCCGAGCAGCCCGGGCGCCGGCTGACGCTTCCGCCGGGTGAGGGCCGCGCCGCTCAGCCGCGCCGGGCTGCCTTGCCCTTGAGCGGGCTGAGGCCCGCCGCGTGGTCGGGCACGAAAGTCTGCAGTTCCTTGGGTGCCCGTACGTATCCGCCCGATACCGGGCGATTCGGCAGGGAGAGCGGCAGCCGCTGCACGTCGTGGTACGGAATCGTGGACAGCAGGTGCGCGATCACGTTGATCCGGGCGCGCCTCTTGTCATCGCTGTCGACCACTTGCCAGGGCGCCTCCGGGATGTCGGTGTGCACGAACATCTCGTCTTTGGCCCGCGAATAGTCTTCCCACCGGCTGATGGACTCCAGATCCATCGGCGAGAGCTTCCACCGCCGCATCGGGTCCTCCAGCCGCGACCGGAACCTCCGCTCTTGCTCCTCGTCGCTCACCGAGAACCAGTATTTTCGCAGCAGGATGCCATCCTCGACGAGCAGCCGCTCGAAGATCGGGCACTGGTGCAGGAACCGCCCGTACTCCTCCTTCGTGCAAAATCCCATCACGCGCTCGACCCCGCCCCGGTTGTACCAGCTGCGGTCGAACAAGACGATCTGGCCGCCGGCCGGCAGGTGCTGGATGTAGCGCTGGAAATACCACTCAGTCTTCTCGCGCTCGGTCGGCGCGGGCAGGGCGGCGATCTGGGCAATGCGCGGGTTGAGGTACTGGGCGACCCGCTTGATGGTGCTGCCCTTGCCGGCCGCGTCGCGTCCCTCGAAGATCACTACGATGCGGGCGCGCTCCGTCCGCACCCATTCCTGCAGCTTGACCAGCTCTGCCTGGAGCCGGTACAACTCGGTCTCGTAGAGTCCCCGCGGCATCCGCTGCACCTTGGCGGTCCCGTCCCGGCGCGTCCCGTCCCTGGCCGATACGTCCTTCGCCACGTCTGCTGCCTTCTTGCCGCTCTTGTCGCTGGCCGCCATCTGCCGCACCTCCTCGCGCCGGAGTCACCATTGTCCCCCGCCGT
>DATJZH010000317.1:0-19903 GCA_035499215.1 Streptosporangiaceae bacterium
CACAGCCGCACCAGCCTCAAGGCGTTCCTGAAGATGTGCGATCAGGTCGACGGGCATTACCGGATCCGGCCCGCCCACCCGGTGATCGTCCGCTTTCCGATTGAGCGCTACCCGGGCATTCTGGCGGAACTGCGGCGCGCCGTCGCGCTCTATCTGGAGTCGCTGCAGGATGACCGGCGCGAGGTGCTGCGCCGCTTCTGCTTCGGCGATTTCGCGCGCAAGGTCGTGGGCGTCGGGTCGGTCGGCACCGAGGCCTTCGTCCTGCTGCTGCTCGGCGACCGGGAAGACGAGCCGCTCTTCCTCCAGCTCAAGGAGGCCCAGGAGTCGGTGCTTGCCCCGTTCGCCGGCGAGAGCGAGTACAAGCACCAGGGCGAGCGGGTGGTCATGGGCCAGCGGCTGACGCAGGCCGCCGTCGACCCGTTCCTCGGCTGGACGAGCGGCGCCGGCGCCACCACCGGCACAGCCACCAAGGACTACTACGTGCGGCAGCTGCGCGCATGAAGGGGAGCATGAGCGTCCCCGACATGGACGCGCCGCAGCTCAACTATTACGGCAGGCTCTGCGGCTGGGCACTCGCCCGCGCGCACGCCCGGACCGGGCGGGCGACCGTGATCTCCGGCTACCTCGGCAGCAGCGAGGACTTCGACCATGCCATCGCGGATTTCGCGGTCAGCTATGCGGAGCAGAACGAGCGGGACTACCGGCTCTTGCTCGAAGCCGTCTCCGCCGGGCGCGTGCTGGCGCAGGAGGGCAGGTAACCGCAGGCATGCGGGGCCGCGGCGACGCGGCCAGCGGGTGCTGACCAACAGCGGCCGCGCAGGTGACCGGAATAATGTTCGGCTGCTGCTGGTTGCGGTAGGTTCGCCGGGCTCAGACGGAGGCCCGCCAGCCAGGCACGTGACCGGGAGCCGCTAACCGAATCCGAGGCACGTGACGATGAGCGCGGACAGCGAAGTCCACAGCGAGGCCCATGGCCACCAGCACAGGGACGTTTCCGGTGGCTGGCTTCGCCCCGCCGTCTTCGGCGCGATGGACGGCCTGGTCACCAACGTGTCGCTGATCGCGGGGGTCGGCGGCGGCGGCGGCACGGCCGGCACCCTGGTGCTGACCGGCCTGGCCGGGCTCGCCGCCGGCGCGTTCTCGATGGCCGCAGGCGAGTACGTGTCCGTCTCCTCGCAGAACGAGCTGGTCGCCGCCGAGGTCACCAAGGAACGCAGCGAGCTGGAGAACCATCCCGACGCCGAGCGGCGCGAGCTGGCCGCGGTATTCCGGCAGCGCGGTGTCGATTCCGACCTGGCTGACCGGGTCGCCCAGCAGGTCTCTGAGCACCCGGAGGAGGCACTGGGCCTGCACGTCCGGGAGGAACTCGGAGTCGATCACAACGAACTGCCCTCGCCGGTCGCCGCGGCCGCCGCCTCCCTGGTGACCTTCGCCGTCGGTGCGCTCATCCCGCTGCTGCCCTATCTGCTTGGCTACTCCTCGCTCGCGGCGGCGCTCATGCTCGCGGCCATCGCCGCATTCGCCGGCGGCGGCGTGGTGGCGCGTATCACCGCCCGCCCGTTCCTGCGCGGCGCGCTGCGCCAGCTAGTGCTCGCCGGCCTCGCCGCGGGCCTGACCTACTGCATCGGCAGCCTGGCCGGCGCCGCCGGGGTATCCTGACGGGCCGGCCCCGCGCCGTGCGTCCGGCGACGACGCAGGGCAGCGTCGGAGCCGGCGCCGGCCTGCGTCGCGGCAGCTTTCATCGGTACCGCTGGCATCTGCGCGCGCCGGCTTACCGCTGGGGCGCCGCTAGCCGCACGGTACCTGCTGGTAATGTTCCCTCCCTAGGGGTCACGCGGGCGCGCCTCGGGCATGATCGGGCAGCCGGCGAAAGCGGGAGGAGGCGCAGGCCTGCGTGAGCACCTTGCCATCCCGGCGGACGACGCCAGGAGCCCCCGGCGGGCCATCCCGGCGGACGACCCCCGCAGCCCCCGGCGGGGCGGCCAGGGGCCAGGACCGCGCAGACCGCCCGCTTCGCGTTGCCCTGCTGTCTTACCGGAGTAAGCCGCACTGCGGCGGGCAGGGCATCTACCTGCGGCACCTGTCCCGCGAGCTGTCCGCGCTCGGCCACCATGTCGAGGTCTTCTCCGGCCAGCCCTATCCTGATCTGGAGCCGGGCCCGCTGCTGCGCACCATCCCCAGCCTTGACCTGTACCGCGACGATGATCCGTTCCGGACACCGCACCTGCGCGAGTACCGCGACTGGATCGACGTGCTCGAGGTCGCCTCGATGTGGACGGGAGCCTTCCCCGAGCCGCTGACATTCAGCCTGCGTGTCCTGCGGGCGCTGCGGGCCCGGCGGGCCGACTTCGACGTCGTGCATGACAACCAGATCCTGGCCTACGGCATGCTGGGCGTCGGCCGCCTCGGCCTGCCGCTGGTCACCAGCATCCACCACCCGATCAGCGTGGACCGGCGGATCGAGCTTGCCGCCGCCCGCGGACTTTCCCGGCTGTCCAAGCGCCGCTGGTACTCGTTCGTGCGGATGCAGGGCCGGGTCGCGCGCCGGGCCGGCCTGGTTTTCACCGTCTCCCAGGCCAGCCGCGAGGACATCTGCCGCGACTTCCGGTTGCGGCCGGCCAGCGTCCGGGTCATCCCGCTCGGTGTCGATACCCGCCTGTTCCACCCGCGGCCGACAGCGCGGGTTCCGGGCCGGATCGTGGCAGTCGCCAGCGCGGATTCTCCGCTGAAAGGGATCTCGACGCTGCTTCGGGCGTTCGCCAAGCTTGCTACCGAACGGGAGGCGACCCTCACTGTCGTCGGCAAGCCCGCGGCCGGCGGCCCGACCGAGCAGCTGGTGGCCGAGCTGGCCCTTGGCGAGAAGGTGGAATTCATCAGCGGGATCACTGACACGGAGCTGGCCGAGGTGGCCGCGAGCGCTCAGGTCGCCGTGGTGCCGTCGCTGTATGAGGGATTCTGCCTGCCTGCGGTCGAGCACATGGCATCAGGCACGCCGCTGGTCGCCAGCCGGACCGGCGCACTTCCGGAGGTGACCGGAGATGCCGCCTTGCTGGTCACGCCTGGTGATCCCGAAGAGCTGGCGGCGGCCTTGCGCCGCCTGCATGACTCCGCGCGTGAGCGCCAGCGGCTGTCCGCCGCGGCCCTGCGCCGGGTGCAGGAGCGCTTCGCCTGGCCGGCCGTGGCCCGTGCCACGGTCGGTGAGTACCGGCGTGCAATCGAGGGCCGCCAGTGCTGACCGTTGACTTCGCTCGCCTGCCCGTTAGCCCTGGCGATCGCCTCCTCGATCTCGGCTGCGGCGCCGGCCGGCATGTGTTCGAGGCGCTGCGCCGCGGCGCCCGGGTGGTCGCGCTGGATACCAGCGAGGCACAGCTGCGCGAGGTCAGCGCCATGTCGGCCGCGATGACCGCGGCCGGCGAGGTCCCGTCCGGCGGATCGAGCCAGGCCGTGGCCGGCGACGCGACGGCGATGCCGTTTCCTGACGGATCGTTTGACCAGGTGATCGCCGCCGAGGTGCTCGAGCACATCCCGGCCGACCAGCTGGCCATGAACGAGATAGCCCGGGTGCTGCGGCCCGGCGGGGCGGCTGCGGTGACGGTCCCGGCGTGGCTGCCGGAGCGGATCTGCTGGCGGCTCTCCGACGACTACCACAATGTCCCGGGCGGTCATGTGCGCATCTTCACTCGCCGCGAGCTGGAGACGAAGCTGGCCAGGGCCGGCCTGTCGGTTGGCGGCCATCACTACGCGCACGCGCTGCACTCGCCGTACTGGTGGCTCAAGTGCGCGGTCGGCGTGCACCGCGATGACCACCCGCTGGCCCGCGCCTACCACCGCATGCTGGTCTGGGACATCATGCGGCGGCCGGCCGTGACCCGGCTGGCGGACAGCGCGCTGAACCCGCTCATCGGCAAGAGCATCGTCGTCTACGCGGTCAGGAAACCGGCCGACGTGCGCGCTGGCCGCGGCGTCCCCGGGTCGTCGGCCGCGCCGGTCGCGGCCAGTCATCGCGACGGCGCCATCGGGCGGGAGCGGGCCCGTGCCAGCGCCTGAGCTCGCGGCCCGCACCCGGCTGTTGCTGCCGGAAGTCGCCGGAATCCTCACCGCCGACCAGGTGCTGGCGACCGGCAAGAGCATCGCGGCCGGGCAGCAGGCCGATGGGGCGATCGGCTGGCCAGACGGTCACGTCGACGCCTGGAACCATGTCGAGTGCGCGATGGCGCTCAGTGCCTGCGGTCTGCGCGGACCGGCCCGACGCGGCTACGAGTGGCTGCGTGCCACCCAGCTGCCGGACGGGTCCTGGCCGCGCGCCGTCGCCCGGGGCCGCGTCATCGACGGGGCGGCCGAGAGCAACCACGCCGCTTACCCGGCCGTGGGCGTGTGGCACGAGCTGCTCGTCACCGACGATGTCGGGTTCGCCGAGCTGATGTGGCCGGTGGTGCGGGCCGGCATCGAGTTCGCCCTGGGCCTGCAGGCCCCCCGTGGCGAGATCACCTGGCAGCGTCACGGCGACGGAGCGCCGGATGACTACGCGCTGCTGACCGCCAGCTCGAGCATCTACCAGAGCCTGCGGTGCGCAATCGCGCTCGCCGACTACCTGGGCGAAGGGCAGCCGGACTGGGAGCTCGCGGCGGACCAGCTCGGGCACGCGGTGGCCTGCCACCCGGAGGCGTTCGCCGACAAGAGCAGGTTCTCGATGGACTGGTACTACCCCGTGCTCGGCGGGCCGGTCCGGGGCGGCGCAGCCGCAGCGCGGCTCGAGGCTGGCTGGGACACCTTCGTGGTACCTGGCCTCGGCGCGCGCTGCGTCAGCGACGAGCCCTGGGTTACCGGCGCCGAGACATGCGAGCTGGCCATGGCGCTCGATGCCATCAGCGACCACGCGCGCGCACTGGACCTGCTGGCGCAGATCCAGCATCTGCGCGATCCTGGCGGCGCCTACTGGACCGGCTGGCAGTTCGCCAACCAGGCGCACTTCCCCGCTGAGCAGAGCAGCTGGACGGCAGCTGCCGTCGTCATCGCCGCCGACGCCCTGTCCGGGGCCACCCGCGGGTCGGGCATCTTCCGGGACGCGGCCGCGGGGCCCGCGATCACGGCGCCGGTCGACGGCGCGGCATGCGGCTGCGGCCCGCAGGCGCGATCAGCCGATCCCGGCCGCGATCCGCTCCAGCACCCGTAGCGAACCGGCGACCCGCACCTGCAGGAACGCCCCGGAGGCGAGCGCACGCAGGTAGATCCGGTAGGGCGCCCGCCCGCCGTCGGCTGGGTCGGGGAATACGTCGTGGATCGCCAGCGCGCCGCCGGGGGCCACCCACGGTGCCCAGTTCTCGTAGTCCGCGGCGGCCGCCGCGTCGGTGTGCCCGCCGTCGATGAACAGCATGCCGAGTGGAGCACGCCACAGCCTGCCGACATCGGCCGAGTCGCCGACGATGCCGATGATGTGCTCCTCGAGCCCGGCCGCGGCCATGGTGGCGCGGAACCGCGGCAGCGTGTCGAGCCTGCCCGTGGCGGGATCGACGAGCTCGGGATCGTGGTATTCCCAGCCCGGCTGATTCTCCGCCGACCCGTGGTGATGGTCGACAGTCACCACCAGCTGGCCAGCCTGGCTGGCGGCCGCCGCCAGGTAGATGGTGGACTTGCCGCAGTAGGTGCCGATCTCGGCGACCGGTCCCACCCCGGCGTAGGCGGCGGCAGTCTCGAAGAGCGCCAGTCCCTCGGCAGGCGGCATGAATCCCCTGGCTGCCTCGGCGGCGCGGCTGAGCTCAGCGGACAGGAAGGTCTGCATGGCGCCCAGTCTCGCGCCTGCCGCCGGCCCCTGCAGCTCGCGGGAGCACTGACCGGCGCGGAGCGGGCGAGCGTGGTCAGCTCAGCTGGCCGGTGCCGACGAGGATGCCGACCGAGATAAGGATCAGGCCGCCGACCTGCTCGCCCCGCTCCCCGGCCCACCGGCCGATCCTGGCGCCGAGTTCGAGGCCGAGCAGCGAGAGCGCGACGCTGACCGTCCCGATGACGACGGCGCCCGCAGCGATCGCGACCTGGTAGGTGCCGAGCGCGAATCCGACGACGAGATTGTCGATGCTCAGCGCGAGCCCGGTGAGCAGCAGCCGGAGGCCGCCTGGCGGACGGGGCCGCGGCTCGATGCCGCGGCGGGCCCGGATGATCGACCTGACCAGGCCGTACGCGCCGACGGCAATGAGCAGCGACGCGCCGATCCAGCGGCCCGTGTGGCCGAGCCGGGCGGCAAAGTGCGCGCCGATGATCAGCCCGAGGACGGGCATGCCCGTCTCGAAGAGCCCGAAGATCAGTACCACCCGGAGCCGGGTGCGCGCGTCCGCTCCGGCCGTGCCGATGCCGATGGCGGCGGCGAAATTCGACAGCCCGACCGAGGCCGCGACCAGCAGGAGCGCTGACACTTGCAAAACGGTAGCCGCTCCGCCGGGAGCTCCCGCGCGGCCGGTGCCACGACAGTGCGGCCAGGCGCGCGGGCGGGCACTCTCTCGCCGGGCCGGTCACCCGTGATCGGCCAGCCGTGATCGGTTAGCCGCTGCGATACCGGGCCGGGATCACGCCTACCTCGTGCGCGAGCCTGACCCGGTCGCCGCGGTAGACGTAGCGGCTCAGCCGGATCGGCCGCTCCTGACTGTAGGACGTCCGGTTCACGACGATGACCGGCGTGCCGCTGGACAGCCGGAAGAAGTCGTACTCCCGGGCATCGGGCATCCGCGCGCCGATCTCGTCGACGAAGCCGGCCTGGGCGTACCCGAGATCGGCGAGCAGCTTGATGCTGCCGTCCTCGATGCAGGCCGCCTGCTCCAGTGGAGTCCCGCTGGCCAGATCCATCGGAAAGTAAGAGTTGATCATCAGCCATGGCGCGCCGTCTAGGCGCTGCAGGGTGCGGCGGATGACCACCGGATCCCCGCGCTGGAGCTCGAGCTTCGCCGCGACGCTGGCCGACGCGCTCACCTGCTCGACCAGGAACCGCACCGTCTCCGGCTCGCCGTCGGCCGAGCCGCTCACCGGCAGCGCCGCCGTGGCATGGTGACCGGTGGGCACTCCTGGCGCCCTCGACAGCAGTGCGGTGAACGGCCGCACCGGTTCCTGCACGAAGGTACCCAGGCCCTGCCTGGTCACCACGAGCCCCTGGTTGGTCAGCAGCGCCAGCGCCAGCCGCACCGTGTTGCGGGATGACCGGAAATCCCGCACCAGGTCAGGCTCGCTGGGGAGCCGCTGGCCGGGCTTCAGCGCGCCCGAGGTGATCTGGTCACGCAGGCGATCGGCGATCTGCTGGTACTTCGCGTCAGTCACGTGGCGACTGCTCTCTTTGAGAGGCACCCATGATGCTCACCATCTGGATAGGTGGAATGTAACCCTGCTACGTCGTTTCAAACACACCACTCATTGGTATGTCTCTTATCGGTGGTGACATGCTAATCGATGGTAATGCTGCCGCCGACCTTGACGGCGGCCCACACGCCGGGAGCGATGTGACCACCAGACACCGCCTGGGGAGGCCTAATGATCGGTCTGCTTATCGCCGTCGCCGTCGTGATCGCGGGAGTCCCGTTCGCAGCCGTGGTGCTGGTCAGCGTGGCTAGTTGCCGGGAGGATTCCGCTGGCAGCCTGGCCGGCCCGGCACCTGGCCCGTTCTCGCGCGCTGCCCGCCGACTGCTCGGCTTCCAGTCCGCTGGCATCTGCCAGCCGAGTTCCCGCGCCCGCCCGCGCCGCGCGCCCGCCATGTCCGGCCTGGCAGACGCCGGCCGGGGCGGGCGATAGCACTGCGGGCGGCGGCGCAGCGCGCGCGATGCCCGGTGCGCGCTACGCTGCCGGCATGCGGGTCGCGCTCTGCCAGCTTCCGATCAGCTCGCAGCCGTCGGTCAACATCGAAAGGGTCCGGGCGGCGGTCGCCGACGCCGCCCGGCAGGGCGCCGACCTCGCCCTGTTTCCCGAGGGAACTCAGGCCCGCTTCTCGACTGCCCTGCGGGCGGCGGCGGAGCCGGTGGACGGCCCGTTTGGCAGGAGGCTGTCCGCTGCTGCGCACGACAGCGCAGTGGCCGTGGTGGCCGGGGTCTTCGAGCCCGCGCCGGACGGGCGGGTCTACAACACCACGGTCGCCTTCGACCGTCAGGGCAGCCTGGCGGCCGCCTACCGGAAGATCCACCTGTTCGATGCGCTCGGCTACCGCGAGTCGCAGGTCGTGGCGCCCGGCTCGGAGCCAGTGCTCGCCGACCTCGGCGGCCTCACCGTTGGCTTCCTGACCTGCTATGACGTCAGGTTTCCCGAGCTGGCCCGGACTCTGGCCGCGCGCGGTGCCGAACTGCTCGTCATCCCCGCCGCCTGGGCGCCGGGATTGTTCAAGGAAGAGCACTGGACCACCCTGGTCCGGGCCCGCGCGATCGAGAACACCGTGTGGGTCGCCGCATCCAGCCAGGTCCCCGATCCAGCCGAGCCGCCGACATCGGCACCGACCGGCATCGGCCGCAGCATGCTGGTCGACCCGATGGGCGTTGTCCGGCTCGACCTGGGGCCATCGGCCGGGCTGGCCGTGGGAGACGTGGATCCGGAACTGACTGCGACGGTCAGGAAGGCGCTGCCGAGCCTGGCGAACCGGCGGGAGGACGTGTTCGGCGCCTTCGGCGCGGTCGCCCCCGCCTAGCGGGACGCGATCCGGCGCCGGCGGATGGCCCAGAAGGTGATCGCTGCCAGCACCAGCGCGGCGACGGCAATCGCCAGGCCGGTGCCGACCTTGCTCTCGATGGCCGCGTAAGCATTCCCGGCGAGGTACCCGAGCAGGCAGTAGGCCACTCCCCAGAGGATCCCGCCCGCCACGTCGTAGAGAACGAAGCTGCGGTAGGGCATCTGTGCCGCTCCGGCGGCGGCGGGCAGCAGGGCGCGGACCACCGCGATGAACCGGCCGATCAGCACGGCAGCGCTGCCCCGGTCGCGCAGTGTCGTCCTGGCCTTGTCCACTGCGCCGGGAACCCGCCGCAGCGCGCGGGAGGCGAACAGCCGATCGCCCATCCGCCTGCCAATCTCGTAGCCCACCAGCGGGCCGGTGACCGCCGCGACCACGACAATCACCATCAGCAGGGGCAGCGAGACGTGCCCGCGGCTGGCCAGGACGCCGCCGAGGACGACGGCGGTCTCGCCGGGCAGCACGAACCCGAGGAAGATCGCGGTTTCGCCGAAGACGAGCGCCGCGATCACGCCATAGGCCAGCCAGCCGCTCAGATGAGTGAGGTAACTGGCGATGGAGCTCACGTGCGGCCCTTTCGCGCGCGTCCGGCTTGCTGCGGGCTGTGGCTCGCCCCGCGCCACGGGGCTGCATCCGCCGGGTAGCCTTAAGGCCGGTCCTGACCATAATCAGCGCCACAGTAGCCCAGTTCCGGAAGAGGCGATGTCCGCCGTGTCTGACGAGTCTCCGCGGGCATCCGCGGATCTCACCGTGCCTGCAGACGGGCGTTCCGGCGACCCGGCCGCAGCTGTCGCAACCGCTGACGACGGCGCCGGGCCGGGCGCGGCAGGCCCGGCCGCCAACACTGACTTCGGGCCGAACGAGTGCCTGGTGGACGAGCTCTACCAGCGTTACCAGGCCGACCCTGGCTCCGTCGACCGAGCCTGGTGGAGTTTCTTTGCCGACTACCACCCGGCTCCCGCGCCCGCGGCCGGGCAGGCCGGCCGCCGGGCGGCTGGCAGGCTGGCCGATGGCGCGAGAACCGCCGCCGGGCCTGCTGCCGGAGGCGGCAATGGCCCGGCTGCCCGGGGTGCGGCTGCCGGCGACTCAGCGAGGCCGGCGGGCCGGCCGACGGCCATTCGCCCGTCCGGGCCGGCGGCCGGCCGGGACGTTCGCCCGGCGGCCGGGCCGGACGGATCGGCGCCGCCGCCGGGCGGGCGCGGGCGCGCGCCTGCCGATTACCCGGCGCCGCCGCGTCCGGCCCGGGCCGGTGTGCCTGCCGCGACGGCCTCGTCGGCCGATGGCGCGAAGGCTGCCGCCGGGCCTGCTGCCGGAGAGGCGGCCGCGGAGGTCCGGCTGCGCGGTGCCGCCGCCGCCACGGTCACCAACATGGCCGCGAGCCTTACCGTGCCGACGGCGACCAGCGTCCGCTCGGTTCCCGCCAAGCTGCTCTCCGACAATCGGATCGTGATCAACAATCACCTGGCTCGCGGGCGCGGCGGCAAGGTGTCGTTCACGCACCTGATCGGCTTCGCCGTCGTCCGCGCGCTGGCCGCGGTGCCGGAGCTGAACTATGCCTACGGCGAGGCGGACGGCAAGCCAGTGCTGGTCAAGCCGGAGCGCGTCAACCTCGGCCTGGCGATCGACGTCCGCAAGGAGGACGGCTCGCGCCAGCTGCTCGTGCCGAGCATCAAGGCCGCGCAGGAACTGGACTTCCGCCAGTTCTGGATGGCCTACGAGGACGCGGTGCGCAAGGCGCGCACCGGCAAGCTGACCGTCGAGGATTTCGCCGCAACCACGATTACCCTGACGAATCCGGGCACCATCGGCACCGAGCACTCCGTGCCCCGGCTGATGCCAGGCCAGGGCGTCATCGTCGGCGTCGGCGCGATGGAGTACCCGGCGGCCTACCAGGGCGCCTCACCGGAGACGATCGCCCGGCTGGCGATCAGCAAGACGGTCACGCTGACCTCCACTTACGACCACCGGATCATCCAGGGCGCGCAGTCCGGCGAGTTCCTGCGGATCATCGACGCGCTGCTGCTCGGCCAGCAGGACTTCTACGACGACGTATTCCAGGCCCTGCGGATACCATATGAACCGGTCCGCTGGGTGCGCGACATCCCGGCCGGGCACGAGGACGACATCAGCAAGGCCGCCCGGGTGCACGAGCTCATCCACGCCTACCGGGTGCGCGGGCATCTCATGGCCGATACCGACCCGCTGGAGTACCGTCAGCGCAAGCATCCCGACCTGGACATCAACCAGCATGGCCTGACGTTGTGGGATCTTGAGCGGGAGTTCGCGACCGGCGGGTTCGGCGGCAAGCCGCGGATGCAGCTGCGCGAGATCCTCGGCGTGCTGCGCGACTCGTACTGCCGCACCGTCGGCGTCGAGTACATGCACATGCAGAACCCGCAGGAGCGCGCCTGGCTGCAGGCGCGGGTGGAGCGACCGCACGGCCGGGCCAGCCACGACGATCAGCTGCGCATCCTGTCCCGGCTCAACGTGGCCGAGGCATTCGAGATGTTCCTGCAGACCAAGTTCGTGGGCCAGCGCCGGTTCTCGCTCGAGGGCGCCGAGTCGCTGATCCCGCTGCTCGACGCGGTGCTCAGCGAGGCCGCCGACGGCCAGCTGGACGAGGTAGTGCTGGGCATGACCCACCGGGGCAGGCTGAACGTGCTGGCCAACATCGTGGGCAAGTCCTACGCGCAGATCTTCGGCGAGTTCGAGGGCAACCTTGACCCGAGCAGCACGCACGGCTCAGGCGACGTGAAATACCACCTGGGCGCGGAGGGCATCTACCGGGTCGGCAACGGCACCGAGATCCCCACCTCGCTGGTGGCGAACCCCAGTCACCTCGAGGCCGTGGACCCGGTGCTCGAGGGGGTCGTACGGGCCAAGCAGGACGTGCTCGACATGGGCGAGCCGGGCTTCACCGTGCTGCCCGTACTGATCCACGGTGACGCCGCGTTCGCCGGCCAGGGCGTGGTCGCCGAGACGCTCGAGCTTTCCCAGTTGCGCGGTTACCGGACCGGCGGCACCGTGCACATCGTGGTGAACAACCAGGTGGGCTTCACGACCGCGCCGCAGTACTCCCGGTCCAGCGTCTACAGCACCGATGTCGCCCGAATGATCCAGGCACCGATCTTCCACGTCAACGGGGACGACCCGGAAGCCGTGGTGCGAGTGGGCAAGCTCGCCTTCGCCTACCGGCAGACGTTCGGCAAGGACGTCGTCATCGACATGGTCTGCTACCGAAGGCGCGGGCACAACGAGGCGGATAATCCCTCCTTCACCCAGCCGCTGATGTATGACCTCATCGACGCGAAGCGCTCGGTCCGCAAGCTCTACACCGAAGCCCTGATCGGGCGCGCCGACATCACCCTGGCGGAGGCCGAGCAGGCGCTGCGCGACTACCAGCAGGAGCTCGAGCGCGCGTTCACCGAGACCCACGAGGCGGCCAGGCGGGCGTCCGAGCCGGGAGCGGCGCTGCGGCCGGAGCCCGGTGATGCCCGGCCCGCCGGGCATGACCAGATGCCCACGGCCATCACCAGGGAGATCATCAAGCGCATCATCGACACCCAGCTGAACCTGCCGCCGGGCTTCACGCCGCACCCGAGGCTGCTGCCGCAGCTGCAGCGCCGGGCAGTGATGATCGAGCAGGACGAGATCGACTGGGCGACCGGCGAGCTGCTGGCGTTCGGATCGATCCTGCTGGACGGGCACGGGGTCCGGCTGGTCGGCCAGGACTCCCGGCGCGGGACGTTCGGGCAGCGTCATGCCGTCCTGGTCGACCGGCACACCGGCGAGGAGTACACGCCGCTGCGGCAGTTCAACTCGCCGACCGCGAAGTTCCACGTCTATGACTCGCTGCTGTCGGAGTACGCGGCGGTCGGGTTCGAGTACGGCTACTCGGTGGCCCGGCCTGACGCGCTGGTGCTCTGGGAAGCCCAGTTCGGCGATTTCGTCAACGGCGCCCAGACGATCATGGATGAGTTCATCAGCTCGGGCGAGCAGAAGTGGGGCCAGCGTTCCGGGATCGTGCTGCTGCTGCCGCACGGCTACGAGGGCCAGG
The DNA here is from genome assembly GCA_035499215.1 of Streptosporangiaceae bacterium. Taxonomy (GTDB): domain Bacteria; phylum Actinomycetota; class Actinomycetes; order Streptosporangiales; family Streptosporangiaceae; genus DATJZH01. The sequence goes on from DATJZH010000317.1 coordinate 12,744, forward strand.
GGCCCGACCACTCATCGGCACGGATCGAGCGGTTCCTGTCGCTGTGCGCGCAGGACAACATGACGGTGGCGATGCCCAGCACCCCCGCCAGCTACTTCCATCTGCTGCGCTGGCAGGCACTGTCCGGCCGGGTGAAGCCGCTGATCGTCTGCACGCCCAAGTCCATGCTTCGGCTGAAAGCGGCAGCCTCCGCTGTGGCCGATTTCGCCAGCGGCTCGTTCGCGCCCGTGCTGGGGGACAGCGGCCAGCCGGATCCCGCTGCGGTGCGCCGGGTGCTGCTGTGCTCCGGCAAGATCTACCACGACCTGGCCGCGCGCCGGCGCTCCGACGAGGCCGGCGATGTGGCGATCATCCGGGTGGAACGGCTTTACCCGCTGCCCGCCGAGCAGATCTCGGCCGAGATCTCGCGGTACCCCCGCGCGCAGACCGTCACCTGGGTGCAGGAGGAGCCCGCAAACATGGGCGCCTGGTCGTACATGGCGCTGCGGCTGCCCGGCTTGCTGCGCCGGCCGATCGGCCTGGCCTCGCTGCCGGCCAGCTCGGCACCCGCGGCGGGCATGGCCAGGGCGCACGCTTCCGAGCACGCCGCGCTGATCACGGCGGCGCTGCGGCCTGAGGGCTAGCGGTGTACTTCACCGACCGCGGCATCGAAGAGCTGGCCGACCGGCGCGGCGACGATGAGGTGACCCTCGGCTGGCTCGCTGAGCGGCTGCGGGAGTTCACCGACGTGCATCCGCAGTTCGAGGCACCGGTCGACCGCCTGGCCAGCTGGCTGGCCAGGCTGGACGACGACGACTTAGCCGGGTAGCGGGTGCGGCAACCGGCCCGGCAGCGGGATTGAGGTGGCCCCGCCCGGCCGGCGGCGGCCAGACCGGGCGCCCGCATCTTGCTGGCTCAGCAGAATTTGCGGCACATTTTGATCTTTGAGACACACGATATATCGTCTATCTACGCGGGCGGCTGCCAGCACGGATCCGCTCCTGCCCCGCCGCCCGGCGGCAGGGCGGCCGCGACATAATTATCCGGCGATGCCGCCGGCGCCACTGGCTGGCCGCCCCGGCCCGACGTTGGGAAGGGTGATGCGTGGTGAGCCCGGTTTTCCGGCACGGCAGGCTGCGACTGTACCTGCTCAAGCTGCTTGACGAGGCGCCGAGGCACGGCTACGAAGTGATCCGGCTGCTGCAGGACAGGTTCCTCGGGGTGTACTCGCCTTCTCCCGGCACCATCTATCCCCGGCTGGCCAGGCTTGAGGAAGAGGGCCTGGTCACGCACGACGACGCGGACGGCAAGAAGACCTACCGCATCACCGAGAAGGGCCGCGAGGAGATCCGCGCCCGGATGGACGATCTGGCCGAGCTCGAGGAGGAGCTCACCGAGTCCGTCCGCGATATTGCCCGCGAGGTGACACAGGACGTCAGGGACACCGTGCGCAACCTGCGCGAAGAGCTGACCTGGGCAGCTCGTGACGTGCGCAGGGAAGGCCGTGAGCGGGCCGGGCACGGCGGGACTGACACTGTCTGCGGCGCGGCGGGCAGCGGCACGGCGGGCAGCGGCACGGCGGGCGGCGGCACGGCGGGCGGCGGCACGGCAGGCGGCGGCACGGCAGGCGGCGGCACGGCGCAGAACGAGAATCCGGCCGGCCGACCAGGTGCGCGAGCCGGGCAGCCGCACGCCGCGCAGCCGCAGGACGAGGCCCGCGGGATCAGAGAGGAGGCCAGGCGGGCGCGCGAGCAGATGCGCGAGGCGTTCCGGTCACAGCGCGGCGGCGGCGCGAGGGACCGGGGCGGCTGGCAGAACTGGGCGGCGGCCTGGCGGGAGGGGCCGTGGCCGGCCGGGCCGCGGCCGGGCGGCGATTCCCCCCCGTGGGCCTCGTTCCGGCCGGAGCCGGGCGGCCAGGGCCAGAACGCCGGGCTGCTGCGCGACCTTGAGCGGATGGCTGTCGAGTTCGCCAGCGAGCTGCGGGCGGTCAGCTGGCACGCCGAGAGCATCGGCGAGAACGCCGCCGGGCAGCTGCGGAGCATCCTGGAGGACGCCCTGACCCGGATCAAGGATGAGGTCTTCCGCGGCCCGGCGGGCCGGCCCGCCGACGAGTCCGGGGACGACGCGGGCGGCGAAACCGCCCCCCGAGGACGGTGACGGCCCGCCTGCGGGCTGGCCCGCCTACAGCGTGAAGACCACCTTCCCGAAGAGCTCGCCGGCGATCATCGCGGCCAGGCCGTCCCGTGCCTGCCGCAAGGGAAGGATCCGGTCGATGAGCGGCCGGACGCCAGTCTGCTCGCAGAACCGGACCAGCCGGCCAAGCTGATCCCTGCTGCCCATGGTCGTGCCGATGACCGAGAGCTGCAGGAAGAACAGCCTGCTCAGGTCGGCTGGCGGCGCCGAGCCGCTGGTGGCGCCGGAGGTCACGATCACGCCGCCGGGCTTGAGCGCGCGCAGTGAGTGCGCCCAGGTGGCCTCACCGACCGTTTCCATCACGGCATCGACCCGCTCGGGCAGCCGCGCCCCGGCCGGGAATGCCTGGTCGGCCCCGAGCTCGATGGCTTGTTCCCGTTTCTCTTCGCTGCGGCTCGTGGCCCAGATCCGGTACCCAGCCGCGCGGCCAAGCAGGATGAGCGCGGTCGCGACGCCGCCGCCGGCGCCCTGGACCAGGACCGTGGCGCCGGGCTCAAGCCGGGCCTTGCTCAAGAGCATCCGGTAGGCGGTCAGGTACGCCGTCGGCAGGCAGGCCGCCTCCACGAAGGAGAGCTTGGCCGGCTTGGGCACGAGATTGCGCCGCGGCACGGCGACCCGCTCGGCGAATGTCCCGTCGTATCGCTCGGACAGCAGCGAGCGGGCGGGATCCAGGGTCTCGTCGGCGCCGCCGGCGGCAGGGTCGCCGACCACTGAGTGGACGACGACCTCATTGCCCTCTTCGTCGAGGCCCGCGGCGTCGCAGCCCAAGATCATCGGCAGCCGGTCCGCCGAGATCCCCACGCCGCGCAGCGTCCAGACATCATGATGATTGAGCGAGGTGGCCCTGACCGACACGGTCGTCCAGCCGTCCGGCGGCACGGGATCGGAGTGCTCGCCGAGCTCGAGCGCGGCCAGGGGTTCGTCGGCGTCGAAGCGCGCCGCGGTGACAGCGAACATGATGTGGACCCTAGCGCCCGCGTGCCCGCGGCGCGATAGCGCTGCCGCCACGGGGCCTTGCCGCTCAGCAGCGAATAAACGGGCTGATGACCGTGATCATGTGCCATACTTTCCGCGGGAAGCGGCCCAAGAATTCCCCAGGTAAGGACCGGAGTGAACCTCATGTCCTATGCCGACCTGGCGGTGCGCCTCGTGAACACGGCGGCCCGCGCCGACGACGAGCCCGACCAGCTTGGCACTGCAGAATCGTTCCGCGTGCTCGCGGCGGACTTCGCGTCCCTGGCCGGGCCGGTCACCAGGTACGACCTCGAGGCACTCCGGCAGCTGCGCGCCGAGCTGAGCGTGATCTTCGCTGCCGCCGCGGGGGGATCGCAGCGGGCCGCCGCGGACCGGCTGAACGCACTGCTGATCCAGCACCCGGTGCACCCGGAGCTGGTCAGGCACGACAACGAGCGCTGGCATGTGCATTTGGCCGGCACTGGCTCGGTTACCGGCCGGTACGCAGCCGGCGCCGTGTTCGGCCTGACGCTCTTCGTTGCCCAGTTCGGCGCCGACCGCCTCGGAATGTGCGCAATCGCTTCCTGCTCGCGGGTGTTTCTCGACTCGAGCACCAACCGGTCCCGCCGGTACTGCGGCGAGCACGGCGCCGCGCGCGCCAACGTGACGGCCATAGAGCCAGGTCGGCGGGCCGGTACTGACGGCCCGGCCGCGCATGCGGCGAGCTGACCGGCTGCCGCTGCGGTAGCCACGCGGTGGTGACCGGCCCCGCGAGGCGGCCGGCAATCGTGGCCGGGCCAGTTTTGTCGCCCGAATGTGAAGCAGGCGTTACGCGCGTGAAAAGAAACTTCAGCATGCCAGGAGTGTGGCCTGCGTTACCAAAATGATGCCGCGCGGCTTCTTCTCATGCCTTGGGACGATCATTACCATGAGCCCTACTCACGGGCGTATGGCCCACGTAGGCCAACCCGAAAGAAGGTTCGATCATGGCTGATCATGCGGGTGCCAGGCGATGAGCCCGCCTCCGTCCGGCCTGGCCGCTCGCTATCGTCATCGCCAGCGCGACGGGCAAGACCCTTGCTGACCTTGTCTGCTCACCCCATCGGGAGGAAGTAATGGCGACGACCGCTCCTGGCCCCGCTCCCGGCGTCCAGCCGTCGGGAACCGGGGATAACCAGCTGCGCCGGGCAGTCGGGCTGCGCGGGCTGACCATGATCTCGCTGGGTTCCATCATCGGGTCGGGCTGGCTCCTGGGAGCCCTGACCGCGGCCAAGGTCGCCGGCGGGGCGTCGATCATCTCCTGGATCCTGGGCGGCCTTGTCCTCGCCCTCCTCGCACTGGTCCATGCCGAGCTCGGCTCCACGTACCCGGTGTCGGGCGGTACCGCCAGATTCCCGTTTATCACCTTCGGCGCTCTCGGCGGTTTCACCGGCGGCTGGATGGCCTGGCTCCAGGCCGTGACGATCGCGCCGATCGAGGTCGAGGCGACACTCGGCTACCTCAACTCGAGGTTCCCCAGCCTGGACCTGATCAACCCCAACGGCACGCTGGACGGCAAGGGCATCGCGATCGGCGCCGGGTTCATGCTCGTGTTCGCCATCATCAACACGCTGGGCGTGCGCTGGCTGGCCGAGACCAACACCATCGCGGTGTACTGGAAGATCCTGATACCGGCCATCACGATCTTTGCGCTGTTGTTCACGGTGTTCCACACCAGCAACTTCACCGCTGGCGGCGGCTTCGCCCCGTTCGGATTCCACGGCATCTTCGCCGCGCTCCCGCTCGGCATCGTCTTCGCGCTCGAGGGATTCGAGCAGGCCATCCAGGTCGGCGGCGAGGCCGAGAACCCGCAGCGGAACATCCCCCGTGCGGTGATCGGCTCGATGATCATCGGGACGCTGATCTACCTGCTGCTCGAGGTCGCGTTCGTCGGCGCGCTCAATCCGGCGGACCTCGCGCACGGCTGGGCGGACCCGATCCACGGCGTCGGCGCTTACGGCCCGTACGCAACGCTGGCCACCTCGGCCGGCCTGGGCTGGCTGTCTACGCTGCTCATCATCGACGCGGTCGTCTCACCGGCCGGCACCGGGCTGGTCTACATCGGGACATCCTCCCGGCTGTCCTACGGCCTGGGCCGCAACGGCTACTTCCCGAAGGTGATCAGCAAGGTCAGCCGCCGCGGCGTCCCGTTCGTCTCCATCTGCATCGCCTTCGTGGTCGGCATGCTGACCTTCCTGCCCTTCCCCAGCTGGGCCGGGCTGGTCGGGCTCGTCACCTCGGCCACCGTCATCATGTACGCGATGGCCCCGCTTTCCCTGGCCGGGCTGCGGCGGCAGGACCCGCACCGGCCTCGGGCCTATCGGTTGCCGGCCGCTGGCGTGCTCTGCCCGGTCGCGTTCATCTGCGCGAACTTCATCGTGTACTTCTCCGGGTTCAGCACGCTGTGCTGGCTCTACATCCTGATTGCCGTTGGTTTCCTGGTCTTCGGCCTGTATCAGGTCTCACTCCCCGCGGCGCGCAGAACGATCATCGATTACCGGGCAGCGGTGTGGATCATTCCGTGGCTTGCCGGGCTGCTCATCGTGTCGTGGCAGGGGCGGTACGACGCCGCATCGGTGTTCGGGGTCAACCTCGTCGCCACTCAGCGGCTGCCGAACTGGTGGGACCTCGTGGTCCTCGCCGCCTTCAGCCTGGCGATCTACTACTGGGCCGTTTTCAGCACCATGTCGCACGACAAGGTGCAGCGGGCCGTCCAGGACGTAGAGCTTGAAGCGGACATACCGGAACTGGAGATCGCTGGATGACAGCCGATCCGGCCAAGGCACTGATCTGATGCACGACCATCCGGGCGGCAACGGATGCTTAAGTCGAATCAGCTAATCCGGCGTCGGCCGGAAGGGGAGTGAGCATTCATGAGCACAGCTTCCGGGCAAGGCCGGATTGTCGTCGGCATCGACGGTTCTCATCACGGGTCGGCCGCGCTGGTCTGGGCTATCGAGGAGGCACGTCTTCGCGGGCTCGGGCTGCGCGTCATCTACGCGTTTCCGGCCATGGTCGGTTTTTACGCAACGCCGGCGCACGAGTATTACCTCCAGGTCGAGGCGGAAGCGAAAAGCAAATTCGACCGGGCGCTCGCGGAAGCGCCGCCCATGGACGACCTTGATGTCGAGCGCGTGCTGGAACCTGGGAATCCCTCCGAGGTGCTGATTGAGGCCAGCCGGGGCGCGAGCCTGCTCGTGGTCGGCTCGCACGGCCGGGATGGATTCGGCGGGATGCTGATCGGCTCAGTGGCGACGCATTGCGTGCATCACGCGCACTGCCCGGTCGTGGTAGTCCGCAAGCCGGGCTGACGGCACCAGGCCCGGCCCGGTCAAGACTCCCGGCTCGGCTATCGGCTGCGCTGCACCGGACTCACCGGCTTCCCCGCAGTCGGCGCAGCGGCCAGTACCGCAGCAGGACAGCGCCCTCGATCAGTTCCGGCGGCACGGCGCCGAAGCGCCGGCTGTCCACCGCGCCGGCTGCCGGGTTGTCGGATTCCAGCCACCAGCCGCCGTCTGCCGTGCGCCCGGCCCGCTTGACGATGAGCATGCTCCGGCGGCCGGGATGGCGGGCAACGACGATCTGGCCGGCGCGGATCCTGACCGGCCGGCCGGCCCGCATCGGGCGGCGGACCAGCAGCCAGTCACCCGGCCGCAGAGCCGGCTGCATCGACTGCTCGGCAACCGCAACCCGGCGCAGCGGCCACTGCATGCATCCCTCCCTGAATGCGGTAGAGCGAACGGGGTACTGTCGGAATCCCTTAGCCAATGATCTGACATGAGAGAAGGAGATCCATGAGGATGCTCGCAAGTCTCCTCGCGCCGAAGATCACCGCGCACGCGCACTGCGACCTCCCTTGCGGCGTCTACGACCCGGCACAGGCAAGGATCGAGGCCGAGTCGGTCCGCGGCATCTGCGAGAAGTACCAGCAGAACTCCGACCCGGAGTTCCGGGCTCGCGCCCTGGTCATCAAGGAGGAGCGGTCCGACCTCGTC
>DATJZH010000318.1:0-13368 GCA_035499215.1 Streptosporangiaceae bacterium
GCGCGCGGGGCGGGCGGGCCGCGCGGGGGACACGGGGCGCTCGCGCAGGTGCCGGCGTTCGGCATCTCCCGCTGGCCGCCGCAGGCTGTCACCATGGTGCTATGACCGATTCGCCATCCACCGCCGCTTTCCGCACCGCGCGCGATCTGCTGCTGAGCCGCCGCGACGACTATCAGGCTGCCAGGAGCCAGTTCAGCTGGCCGCAGCTGGAGGAGTTCAACTGGGCGATCGACTGGTTCGATGTGCTCGCCGCCGAGCAGCCCGACACTGACGCGGTGCGGGTCATCAACGAGGACAGCGATACCCGGATCAGCTACGCCGAGCTCGCCGCCCGCTCCAATCAGGTGGCTAACTGGCTGCGCGGCCTCGGGGTGCGGCGCGGCGACCGGCTGCTGCTGATGGTCGGCAACATCGTGCCGCTCTGGGAGGTCATCCTCGCGGCGATGAAGCTCGGCGCGGTCATCATCCCGGCCTCGACGCTGCTCGGGCCCGAAGATCTGACCGACCGGATCGCCCGCGGTAATGTCCGGCATGTCGTCACTGAATCGGTGCACACGCCGAAGTTCCGCGGGCTGCCGGGCACCTGGACGGCCATCGCCGTCGGCGAGCCGACCGACGGCTGGCAGCGCTACGACGATGCCGGCGGCGCGCCGCGCGATTTCACCGCCGACGGCCCCACCAGGGGCAGGGACCCGCTGCTGCTGTACTTCACGTCCGGAACCACCGCGCAGCCGAAGCTGGTCGAGCACACGCACGTCTCCTACCCGGCCGGCCACTTGTCCACGATGTACTGGATCGGCCTGCGGCCAGGGGACGTGCACCTGAACGTCTCCTCGCCCGGCTGGGCCAAGCATGCCTGGAGCAACGTCTACGCCCCGCTGAACGCCGGCGCCACCGCATTCGTGCTCGGCCATGAGCGGTTTTCCGCTGCCGCGCTGCTCGAGGCAATCCCGGCATGCGGGATTACCTCGCTCTGCGCGCCGCCCACGGTGTGGCGGCTGCTCGTCCAGGCCGACCTGGCCGCCGCCGACACCCGCGGCCTGCGGGAGTGCGTCTCGGCCGGCGAGCCGCTGAACCCTGAGGTGATCGAGCACGTGCGCCGCTCCTGGGGCATCACCGTGCGGGACGGCTACGGTCAGACCGAGACTACGGCACAGATCGGCAACACCCCCGGCCAGCCGGTCCGGCTCGGCTCTATGGGCTGGCCGCTGCCCGGCTACGAGGTTGCCCTGCTTGATCCGCTGACCGGCGAGGCGGGCGCGGAAGGCGAGATCTGCCTGGATCTGTCCAGGCGCCCGCTCGGCCTGATGACCGGCTACCGCGATGACCCGCGGCGGGCCGCCGAGGCCATGCGCGACGGCTACTACCACACCGGTGATGTGGCCAGCCGGGATTCCAGCGGCTACATCACGTATATCGGCCGGACCGACGACATCTTCAAGGCATCGGACTACCGGATTTCGCCGTTCGAGCTGGAGAGCGTGCTGATCGAGCACGAGGCCGTGGCTGAGGCTGCGGTGGTGCCATCACCCGACCCGCTCCGGCTAGCTGTGCCCAAGGCCTACATCATCCTGGCCGCAGACGCCGAGGCATCGCCCGACACCGCGCTGGCGATCTTCGCCTACACCAGGGAGCGGCTCGCCCCGTACAAGCGGATCAGGCGGATCGAATTCGGCGACCTGCCGAAGACCATCAGCGGAAAGATCCGCCGGGTAGAACTCCGGGGCCAGGAGGACGAGCGGCACGCGGGCACGGCGGGCGGCGGGCCGGCGCAGTCCGGAACGCAGGCCCCGGCCGGCGTCCGCGGGATCACCGAGTTCTGGGAAGAGGACTTCCCCGACCTCAAGGGCTGAGCCCGCAGGGCTGGCGGCCTGGCGGCGGCGGCGCGCAGCTCAGCCGACGGCTGCGTGGTCGCGGCCGGCCCGGTGCCAGTTCAGCTGGTGACGTCCGCGGTGGTGAACCGCGCCCAGGCGATGGCCAGGAAGATGACGGCATACACGCCAAACGACAACAGCCCGTGCAGCACATCCGGCCAGCTGACCGGCGCCCGGAGCAGCCCGTCGAACGACAGCCACCAGTGTGTCGGCAGGTAGGGATGCACGGCCGCGATCTGCGGCACGCTGTCAGCGACCTCGCTGCCGACCGTGATGATGAGCAGCGCGGCGATGGCGCCGATGGAGTGCTCGGTGAAGGTAGAGATCGCGACGCCGATCGCGCCGAGGGACGCCATCGCCGCTGCCACGTACAGGACCACCATCAGCAGCCGGAGCAGACCCGCGGCCAGCGATATGGTCGTCCCCGACAGCAGCGTGACCGGTCCGACGGGGAACAGCGCGGCGCCCGTCGCGACCGCGACTGCGGCAATGAGCAGGCACCCGGATACGCAGAAGAGGACGACGGTGACGTACTTGACGGCCAGCAGCCTGGTCCGCCCGGCCGGGACGGTCAGCAGGTAGCGCAGCGTTCCCCGGCCGGCTTCCCCGGCGATCGAGTCACCGGCGATGACGGCGATGACCAGCGGCAGGATCAGGGTCAGCATGACGACCAGGGCGACGAACGCCAGGAATACGCCGTTGCCCGCCACCTGGTTGAGGAACGCCGGGCCGCCGCCCCCGCCGCGCGAGCCCGCCCCCGATGCCCAGAGCACCACACCGAGCAGCGCGGGGATGACTGCCGCCACGATGAGCAGGACGATGGTGCGCGGGCGCAGGTAGACCAGGCGGAGCTCGGAGCGCAGGAAGCGCGTCCATTGTGCGACGGCGCCCCGGCGGCGCACCCCGGCCGCGGCGCCATCCTGGCCGGCGGGGCCCGCCAGGTCAGCCGTTGACATCGAAGCCCTCGCCGGTGAGCTCGACGAACAGGTCCTCCAGGCTGGGCCGCGGTGTCTCCAGGCCGGCCACGGGAATTCCCGCGAGGACCAGATCGGCGCAGACCTGCTCGGGTGCCAGGTCGCCGAGCTGGGCACTGACCTCGCCGTCGGCGGCGGTCACGTCTGCCAGGCCGAGGTCTGCGAGCAGCTGAGCGGCCAGGGCCGGCTCGGCGGTGCGGACCAGGATCCTGATCGCTCCGCGGCTGCGCAGTTCCCGCAGCGAGCCCTGGAATACGAGGTGTCCGGCCCGCATGACGCCGACGTGCGAGCAGACCTGCTCCACCTCGGCAAGCAAGTGCGAGGAGACGAAGACGGTCGTGCCGCCGGCCGCGATCTCCTTGATCAGCGACCGGACCTCACGGGTGCCCTGCGGATCCAGGCCGTTGGTCGGCTCGTCCAGGATGACCAGTTCACGCGGCCTCAGCAGGCTCGCCGCGATGGCCAGCCGCTGTTTCATGCCGAGGGAGTACGCCCGGTAATGCTTGCCGGCCGCCGCCAGCAGCCCCACTTTGTGCAGCGCCTCATCGATCCTGGCCGACATGGTGCGCGGGTCGGCGGTGCGGTCGGCGGCGTCGCACCTGGCCAGGTTCGCCCTGGCGGACAGGTGCGGATGGAAGGCCGGCCCTTCCACCAGCGACCCCACCTTGGGCAGGACGGCGTTGCTGCCCCTGGGCATCGCGACGCCGAGCAGCTCGTGGCTGCCGGTGGTCGGCTGCACCAGGCCCAGAAGCATCCGGATGGTCGTAGTCTTGCCCGACCCGTTCGGGCCCAGGAAGCCGTAGACGCAGCCGGCCGGGACGGCCAGGCCGATATCGTCGACGGCAAGCTGACCGCCGCGGAACCGCTTCGTCAGGCCGTGGCTGGCGATGGCCACCGCGACCTCGCCCGGGCCGGGCGCGGCACCGCCGCGCCCGAAACCGACCTGGTCTCGCTGCGCTGACTGAGGCGAGGCGGTGCTCACTTCACCTGTGCAGCGTCGGCGAACAGGACCGCGGGAGTCACCGCGCCGGCAAGAGCCTGGCCCTTGCTGGTGAGCAGCACGCAGACCAGCGCGGTGCGCAGCAGCCGGCCCGACCCCCAGGCTCCGTGCACCGGCGTGGCCGCCCGCAGCAGCATGCGCAGCGCCGCCAGGCCCTGGCCAGCGCCGCCGGCCAGGGCGGGACGGGCGGAGCCAGACGGTGATGCGGGACCGGTTATCCCCGCTAGCTGGCCGGTCAGTGCGGCGAGGCCGGCGTTCGCCGGCGCGACGACGACCGACAGCCAGTCCTTTCCGACAACATACGGCCGAGATCCAGCCGGGCCCCCGCCGGCCGCCATGACCTGGCGCAGGCGCACCCGCGCCGCCTTGCCAGACGCCATGGCCTGGCGCAGCCGCAGGTGCGCGATCTTGGCTGACCCCGGCGCTGCCATCAGCGGAGCGCTGCCCGGGCCCACCCGCCGGGGCAGCCCGCCAGGCCGAGCGGGCATGGTGACCGTCTTCACCTTTGCGCCAGGCGGGGGGGTGTAGGCGAAGTTATCGGCGGCCGGCCGGCCGAACGACAGCGAGGTGAAGCCGACCTGGAACGCCGGGCCGGCGCCGCCGCGGGCGAGCACCTGCAGCTGGAGCGGCAGGTAGTTCGTCGCGTCGATGTCGACGCGGATCTGGCCGATCAGCGAGCTGCTGTCCCTGGGCGCTATCTGCAGCTGATAGGCAGACTGCCCGGCCACAGTGACGTTCTGCTGGACGCTGACGGCCGTGGTCGGGCCGACCGCGCTCAGCACCTGCCGGGCAGCCTGCTGCGGCGTCAGCGCTGCTCCCGCGATTCCCGTCGCGGGCCCCGATAGCCGCGCGTGCGGGCCGGACGCCGGGCCGTGCGCCGGAAGGACCAGATGCGTGGCGGTCTGGCTGCCGCTCTGCCACAGCCACACCTGGCTGCCGTCGCGGCGCAGGTCGGTCTCGCCCATCGGCACCTGCTCGGCCAGCCTGACATGCGCGGGGTCGGCGTACCAGACCGCGACGGTATGCGAGCCGGACAGCACCGACAGGGCCGACGACACGTTGCCCATGTCGGGCAGGTCAGGCAGCCCCAGAGCGGCGCTCTCCTGAATTGTCGCCGTCATCGGCGGCGGCGCGCCGGCCGCGGCGTGCCGCACGTCGGCCAGCAGCTGCGCGGCGCTGCGGGCAGGCAGCGCCGGTGCTGCCTGCGCGGCGGAGAGCATGGTCCCCCCGGCGACCAGCCCCGCGATCGCTGCCACTGCGGCCGGCACCGCCCAGCGGGCCCGCCGGGAGAACCCGGGCGGGTGAGTCATCTGGCTACCTCCCCGGCGGGCGCCGTATCTCAGCCACCGCCGTAATCCACAGCATAGGGCCTCTGGGATGAAGCCCGGATTACACCACGACCGCGAGCCGCGGACTACAGCACCACCGGCGGCCAGAGGTCATGGCGCGCCGCGATCGGGTCGCCGGGCCATTCATGCATGGCCTCCAGGTTGTCGCGGGCCGGGTACCTCGCGGCCGCGGGCCCGTCGGCGAACGCCCGCAGCACGTTAGCCGTCACCCGGCGGGTGAAGCGCCCGCAGCTCCTGGTGATGCCCCAGCCGTAAGTGGGCGGCCCGAACGACTCCACCCAGCGCATCGTGCCGGCGTTGAACACCCCGGCGCCGCTGCGGTGGGTGTAATAGGCGGAGTCGGCGTAGCTGTTGACGCCGTTGCAGGTCAGCGGCGAGTGCGAGAGCACCTGAATGGGCCGCTGCACTGGGTAGCCGGGGTTGACCCGGTCGTACTCGATTCCGATCAGCGCGGCGAACCTGGTCCCCTTCTGCGCCCCGGTCCCGGCGAACATCCAGGCGTCCGGCGCGGCGACCACGTAATCCGCGACCGTCGGGTAGCTCTCATAAAGAGTGCCGATCACCGACGACTCCGGGTCCGGGGCCGGCGGCTCCCGCCAGTCGGTCGTGACCAGGGCATTGTCCACGCCGTACATCGGGTCCTGCCGGTAGCTGGTCCGGTAGCAGATCACTAGCCGGTCGGCGCCCAGCTTCGTCGGGGCGAGCCGGGTCCGGCGGAACATCGCGTTGGCGCCGAGAAAGGCGAGGTTGACCCCTGCGTCCCTGGCTGCCGTCACGTTCGCGCGCTCGGGCGGAGACCAGTACTCGTCGTGGCCGGGCGAGATCAGCGCGCTCGCACCCCGCAGCGCCCCGGCGTCGGCGGCGATGTCCATGCTGGTCAGGTAGGCCAGCGGCAGGCCCATGCGCTCGGCCAGGTTGATCAGCTTCCGCTCGTAGACCATGAAGAGGTAAGCGCCCTCCTGGTCGTAGGGCCGGTCCAGGCTGACGGCCAGCGCGCGGCTGTCGTATCCTGCCGGGCCGTTGTACAGGTCGTAACCACCCCAGGTGTTGTAGGCCTGCCAGGTCGCCACGCCGTTCTTGAGCACGACCTTGCCTGCCGTGCGTTCCGATCGCACGGTCACTGGCACGTAGCGCTGCGCGCCTGAGTGCGCATCCAGCCGGAGCAGGTAGGAGCCAGCCGGCCAGCCGCCGGTCGGCACGGTCACCGACACGCCCCAGTCGGTGTGCACCGTATTGGTCTGCGCCGTCATGGCGGCTGGCCGCTGCCGGTGGCCGCGCACCGAACCCGATTCCCACACCTTGCGGGCCAGATCCCCGGCGTACCAGCCCATCCGGAACGCCCTGACGGTGAACTCGCGTGAGGTGGTGGACACGTACAGGTGGACGGGCTGGCCGGGCAGCACGCTGGCCTGGGCGGCATACCCCATGATCGCGTCCGGGGCGCCCTGCTTGCGGATCCACCAGTTCGGATCGCCGGGCAGTGAGTTCTCGGCCGGCGGACGGCTGGTGCGCCCGGCCGCTGCCGTCGTGCCCCGGGATCGGGCCGCGGCCGCGCCGGCGGGCGTGCCGCCACCCGATCCGGCCAGCTTCCACGCTGCCGCGGCCGCGGCCGGAACCGCCGCCGCCGCCGCCGCACGGCTGAGGAATGCCCGTCTGCTGGGACCAGCTCGGTTCGGGCCGTCGGGGATCCCGTTCATGTCACCAGGATGCCCCGGCGCGCGTTACCCGACGGCCAAGCCGCGGAAGATCTTTGTGATCTGGTTTTCCCAGCTAGCCGGCGCTACCAGCGCCCCCACGGGAGCAGCGCGGTTACTGCCACGGCCATGAAGAGCAGGGTGAGGTAGGCGATCGAGCGGTGGAAGAGCCGCATCGGCGCCGCTGGCTCGCCCGCGGCGACCCGGCCGCGGAGCCGGTGCGCCTCGGCCAGGAACCAGACGCCGAGCACGGCCGCGCAGCCCCCGTACAGCCAGCCCGAATAGAGGACAAGAGCCAGCGTCGCCGCCACCATCACGTAGGAGTAGACCAGGATCTTGCGCGCCACCGTGCCGGCGGAGGCCACGACCGGCAGCATGGGCACGCTGGCGGCCGCGTAGTCAGCGCGGAACTTCATCGCCAGGGCCCAGAAATGCGGCGGCGTCCAGAAGAAGATGACGGCGAACAGAATCACGGCGGGCCAGCTCACCGCGCCCGTGACAGCCGCCCACCCGACGAGCACGGGGAAGCAGCCGGCAGCGCCGCCGATCACGATGTTCGACGCGGTGCGGCGCTTCAGCCCGATGGTGTAGACGAAGACGTAGAACAGGATCGCCGCGTCAGCCAGCGCCGCGGCCAGCCAGTTGGCGAGCAGGCCCAGCAGCAGCGTCGATGCCGCGCCGAGCAGGATCCCGGAGGTCAGTGCCTCACCAGGCCGGATGGCTGCCCGGCCGGCCCTGGCCACCAGGGGGCGGCGCGAGGTGCGCCGCATGACCGCGTCGATATCCCGGTCGAGATAGCAGTTCAGCGTGTTGGCGCTGGCAGCTGCCAGCGCGCCGCCGGCCAGCGTGACGGCAAGCAGCCGGACCGACGGCAGCCCGCGCTGGGCGAGCAGCATCGCCGGGACGGTCGTCACCAGCAGGAGCTCGATGATTCGCGGCTTGGTCAGCTGAAACAGCGAGCGCGCCACCAGGCCGGCGGAGCGGCGCCCAGCCTGCAGCGTCAGCGCCTGGTCAGTCGCGACCGGCTGCCCCGCCCCGGGGCCGGGCAGCGCATCCGTCGCGTGTGTCACTCGCCAGCCTCCGGATCTTCGGTCGATGGCCTGCCATCACCCTGGCCGCCGGCCTCTGCCGGATCTTTGCCCTGGCCGGACCCGTCCTGGCCGGACACGTCCTGGTCGGTTACGTTACCGGATTCCGGTTCGAGGTTCGTGACCCGGTGCGCGCCGCCAGGCTCGGCCGGCGACTCGCCGGCGCCGCCGCCCGCCGCCGTCGTGAACCCGGAGGCCACCGCTGCGGCGCGGGCCGCCCCGCCTTCCGGCGCAACCGCGGCATCCGGCGCGGCGCCCGCCCGGCCTGCCCGGGCCGGGGCGAGCGTGCGTGACCTGGCACCTTGTGCGGCCTGATGAGCAGCAGGTACAGCCCGCCAGTGATGACGATGAACAACAGCATGGGGAAGGCAAACGACCAGTTGTCGCCATGCGGGCTGTTGTCCGACGTTACCGCCGCCAGGATCGCTGTGTGCACTGCCGCCTCCTGCTGCCAGTCAGTGGGCTGATCATCCGCGTCCGGCCCGCGACGGCCAGGCCGACTTTCGCGGGGTCACCAGCCGGTCCAGGCCTGCTGAGAGCTCTGCCGATTCCTCGTCATCCAGCCATCGTAGGAGCACTGCCACGGCTGCCACGATCATCGGCGGCAGCATGCCCATCCAGAGCACCGCCCCGGCCAGCTGCTGGTCATCCACGACCGACAAGAGGTGATGCGCCGGGCCGACGAACGCCGGGTAAACCAGCGCCGCACCGAAGACCAGCACCATTCCCAGCACCGTGCTCACGACGACCGTGGCGGCCGACGACCCGTATCCGGCCGGCGAGACCACCGCCAGTACCGCGATGAGCAGGCCGACCTGGACGATAACAGCCTGGCGGATCAGGTCGCTGCGGGCCGCGGGCCCGGATGTGCGGCCCGCGGCGCCTGCGGGGGCCTGGCGCGCCGGGCTGTCCCGCAGCATCCGGCGC
This sequence comes from Streptosporangiaceae bacterium, assembly GCA_035499215.1. GTDB lineage: Bacteria > Actinomycetota > Actinomycetes > Streptosporangiales > Streptosporangiaceae > DATJZH01. The sequence continues at coordinate 8,907 of DATJZH010000318.1, forward strand.
AGCCCGGACAGGTGCGCCGCGACGAGCACGGCGCAGCCAGCCAGCAGCGGCCAGCTGACCAGCCAGTGCGCGGTAACTATGTCCATGACGCTGGTGCCCTCCGCCCGGCTGCCGTCGCGCCGCCGCGACGGACCGGCCTTGTCGCTGAGCCAGGCTCCGCCGGCATTAGTGCACGAGGTAGAACAGCACCCACATGACCACCGCGACTACTGCCAGGTAGTTCCAGGTCACGGTAAAGGCGCTCAGCGAGGCCTGGAAGCGCTGCACCGCGAACGCCTCGGCGAATGTGGGCGGCTGCTCGACGAACGAGATCTGCGCCAGCGGCCGGCAGCGCATGATCAGGATCTCCAGCCAGATCATCGCGCCCACCACGACCGCCAGGAAAATCGGCGTGGCCCCGGTGAAGACGCTGGCGAAGCCGCTGGCACCGGGCTGGAATGACAGATTGAGCAGCTGCCAGACCTGCAGTCCGACCGCAGCGAGCCCGAGTACCAGGGCGATCGCGGCGCCGGCCAGCCATACGCCCTTATGTCCGGCCTTGATCCGCTGCAGCGCTGCCGTCTGCACCAGGGCGCTGATCACGACAAGAGCCATGATCACCGCACCGGTCCACTGCTTCGGCGCCGGGAACCCAGCCGGGTACCACAGTCCGTGCGCGTTGAGCGAGCGCAGGTAGAAGAACGCGAAGATCATCGCGCCGAAGCCGAAGGAGAGCCCCGCGATGCCGAGCCGGGTGCCGGCCCACGATGCGTTCAGGGCCGCCTCGTGGTAGAAAGCCGCCTCCTCTTCCGCCCGGCTCAGGCTCCCTGACGGCTGCAAGTCCGGCTCGGCCACGGCTATGCCTCCGCTCGCTCGGGCTGGCTGCCGCCCAGGGCGGCGGCCAGCACGCCGACGGGCGGGTCCAGGTCCGCGACCGGCGGCGCGTCCTTCACCCCGTACTCGTACGGGCCGGAGAGCACCACCGGGACGTGCTCGAAGTTGCCCGCCGGCGGCGGCGAGGGCACCTGCCATTCCAGGCCGCGGGAATTCCACGGGTTGACGGTCTCGCGCTCCCTGACGATGACCGTCGACCAGACGAAGTTGATGATGAAGATCAGGATCGAGACGCCGAGCAGGAATGACGAGATGGACACCCAGTCGTTGAGAGTCTCCAGGTTGCGCGCGTACTCGAACACCCGGCGCGGCTGGCCGGCCATCCCCACCGCGAACAGCGGCAGGAACGTCGAGTTGAAGAAGATGAACATGGTCCAGAAGTGGATCTTGCCGAGCGTCTGGTTGAACTTGACGCCCAGCATCTTGGGCAGCCAGTAGTAGCAGCCGCCCATGAAGGCGAAGATCAGGCCGCCCATGATCGTGTAGTGGAAGTGAGCCATCACGAAGAAGCTGCCGTGCGCCGTGGTGTTCACCGGGACGTCAGACAGGTAGACCCCGGTAACCCCGCCGATGAGGAAGTTGAAGAAGAAGGCGAGCGCGAAGAGCATCGGCACCGTGAACCGGATCTTCGCCTTCCAGAACGTCCCCATGGCCACGAGGAAGATGAACCCCGTCGGGATGGAGATCAGCTCGGTGGTGAGCATGAACAGCGGCCGCATGTCCGGGTTGATCCCGCTCATGAACAGGTGGTGCTGCCAGACGAAGAAGCTCAGCAGCGTCACGCCGATCATGCCGGCCGCCGCGACCCGGTAGCCGAACAGCGGCTTGCGGCAGAAGACCGGGAGCATCTCGCTGACGATCCCGAATCCGGGCAGCGCGAGGATGTAGACCTCAGGATGGCCGAAGAACCAGAAGAGGTTCTGGTACAGGTACGTACTGCCGCCGAGCTGGTCGGTGAAGAAGGCCGTCTGCACCGTCCGGTCGGTGAGCAGCATGTACATGCCGCCGACGAGCACCGGGGCGGCCAGCACCATCATGGTCGCGGTGCCGAGGATGCCCCAGACGAATATCGGCAGCCTGCTCCAGCGCATGCCGGGCGCCCGGTAGCAGATCACCGTAACCAGCAGGTTGAAGCCGGCCAGGATCATCGAGATCCCCATCAGGCCGAAGGCGAACGCGTAGGCGTCGGCACCCGAGGTGTCCTGGACGGACAGCGTGGGATACCCCGTCCAGCCCATGTGGAAGCCGCCGAGCAGGATCGAGGAAAGCAGGATCAGGAAGGCGACCGGCGTCAGCCAGAAGGACAGCGCCTCCAGCCGCGGATAGGCCACCCGCTTCGACCCGATCATGATCGGGACCAGATAGTTGCCGAACGGCCCGAGGATCACCGAGGTCATCAGCATCATCATCATCGTGCCGTGCTCGCCGACGATCTCGATGTAGGTGCTGGAGCTGAACACGTGCTGGGTCGGTGACAGCAGCTCAGTCCTGATCGCCATCGCGAACAGGCCCGCGGTGCAGAAGTAGGTGATCATGCCGACCAGGTACTGGATGCCGACGACCTTGTGGTCGAGGGTGAACCTGAAGTACCTGGCCAGCCCGGCGGCCGCGGAGTCGCCTTCCTCGCGCTCGGGCACCGGCCGGCCCGCCATCTGCAGCAGCAGGTCGTTGAATGCGCCGAGCCCGGCCAGCCAGCCGACGACCATGAACGAGTAACCCAGGACGATGGCCAGGTCGTTCGCGTCGGCCGTACTTACCTGCTGGTAACCGGAGCCCATGTAGTCGCCGAGCCAGTGACCGACGAGGTAGCCGATCACCGCGCCGATGATCGCGGTGTGGAACGCCGGCCGGATCCACCAGGGCCGCGCGGCGCGCGGGCCGCCGGGTTCCCGGCCGCCGGGCTGCTGTGTCGTTCCTGGTTCTGTCTCGATGGCCATCCGGTCACCTCTTCGTAGAAACAGACGTCACGGCGGATGCGCACTCGCCGACGCGGTTCACGGCTGCACGGGATCCTGTGGCGGGTAGTAGCCGCCACCGGCTCCGGTCACGCCCAGCTTGACGTAGACCCGGTTAAGCTTCGGGATCACTGTCGGGTCGTAGGTGGTGGCGTAGGGGGGCAGGGCGGCGAGCACCCCGTTGCTCCGCTGCCTGCTTTCGGTGCTAGCGGCCCAGGACCGGAACGCTGCCGGGGAGACTACGTGGCCGTAGTCGAACATCGCGCCGTGCCACAGGCCGCACAGCTCAGCGCAGCGCACCGTGACCAGACCCAGGTGCTGCGGCTCGGTGTAGGCGACGTTGTCCACGCCCGGGTTGGCGTCTGCCTTCACGCCCAGCTGGTAGGCCCAGAAGCTGTGAATCACGTCGATCGACGTGACGTGGAACTCCACCCACTGGCTGACCGGAAGCAGCAGGGCCGTCGTCTCGAACCCGCCGAACTGCGGGTACCGGTAGGTGAATTTCCACTGCTGGCCGATCACCTGAACCTGCAGCGGGGTCCCGCCCGGTTTCCAGATCGGCGCCGGCCCCTCGCCCGCGCCCGCGCCGTTGGGCTTGATCAGCTCGACGGTGCCGAACACGAAGAGCGACAGGACGATCACGGCAGTGCCGATGATCCAGCCGGCCTGGATGCCCGTGTGGCCGAACAGGGCAGGCCCGTCCTCGTCGTCGCCGTCCCGGTGCCGCCACACCACCAATGCGTAGGCGAAGTACGTCAGTACGAACAGCATCACGGGCGCCGCCATGACGCTGATCACCTTGAGGTCGAACTGCTGGCTCGCCGCAGACGACGACATGGTGCCGGGCGGCAGGTGCGGGCCCCAGACGAGGTAGATCAGCAGATCCGCGGCCAGGGCAAGGACGACCCAGATGATGGCGATCCGCAGCGCGTGGTTGGGCTCGCGCCGACCGGTCGCCGGCGACGCGGCCTCGGGCGCGGCGGCCATCAGGACACCTCCATCTGACCGGTCATGTAGCCGATCGTCTGCATCGGACCGCCGAACCCGTCGAGGTAGCCAAGGCCGCAGGGAATCCTGCACTGCCAGAAGTAGTCACCCGCCTGCCGCGGCGCTATGAAGCTGAATCGCACCACGGTGTGCGGGCCCGACGTGCACGGGGATGTCCCGCACAGGTTGTTGTTCGCTGCCAGGGTTGTCGGCGATGCCACCGGAACGTTCAGGCCGATGCCAGGAATCGAGAAGGTGTGCCCCACGGAGCACTGCGACCAGGAGTTCAGAAATGACACCGGCCTGCCGTTCACGAAAGCGACGTTGCCGATCGTCCCGGTCACTTTCCCCCAGTACGGATTGCGCAGCGGAGTGCATCCGTCGTAGCCCAGGATGGTCACATCCACCCGGGCGCCACTTGGCACCTGGAAAAGGGTCGTGTGCACCCAGGCGCGCGTCCGCGGGTTCCGGATGAAGTAGGACACCCAGTCTGGCCGGTTTGTCACCGAGTTCTGTGGATCCTCCTGCATCACTACGTGCACCGCCGGGCCAGCTGACGTGGCACTGGCGGTGTAGGCAACGACCGGAGGACCGCTGAGAAAGAAATGGATGACGACGAAGATCGCGCCACCGACCACGGCGAGGAA
>DATJZH010000319.1:0-7215 GCA_035499215.1 Streptosporangiaceae bacterium
CGGCGAGCTGATCGCCAACCCCCGCCATCTGCGGGCACGCGAGGGCCGCATGGGCGGCACGATAAGAATCCCCGGCGTTCAGGCCGGGGAGCATGTCAAAGGATGATCGCCCCATGAGCGCATGGTTCGACTGCGCGGACGAGACACAGCGCAGCGACGGACTGAGTACGGCGGCCGCTGCGGTGCTGCGCGGCGATCTCGTCGTGCTGCCCACTGACACGGTGTACGGGATCGGCGCCGATGCCTTCCGCCCGGCGGCAGTCGCCAGCCTGCTGGCGGCCAAGGGACGCGGCCGCGAGGCGCCGCCGCCGGTGCTGGTCGGCTCGGTCCGGACGGCGCACGCGCTGGTCGGAGATCTGGGCCGGTACGGGCAGGCGCTGATCGACGAGTTCTGGCCTGGCGGGCTGACCCTGGTATGCCGCGCCAGCCGCAGCCTGGCCTGGGACCTCGGCGATACCAAGGGAACAGTGGCCCTCCGGATGCCCCGGCACCCGGTGGCGCTTGCGCTGCTCGCCGAGACGGGCCCGATGGCAGTCAGCAGCGCCAACCTCACCGGCGCGCTGCCCGCGACCACCGCGGCCGCCGCCCGGCAGCAGCTAGGCGAATCGGTGGCAGTGTACCTGGACGGCGGTCCGTGCCCCGGCGGCACCGCCTCGACGATCGTCGACCTCACCGGTGATATGCCGCGGCTGCTGCGCAGCGGCGTGGTTTCCATGGGCCGGCTCCGCCAGGTAGCTGCCGTAGCCGCCGGCGACGACGCGGCGCCGCGCGGGTAAGCCGCTGCCGGCATCTGCGGTGCGCTGGTGCTCTAGAGTTGCGGTAATGCCTGAGCACACCGCCCGGGGACGGTGAACAGCAGTGCGTGAGTACTTCCTGACGCTGCTGGTATCCGCCGCCTTTACCTACCTGCTGACGCCGCTGGTGCGCCGCGGGGCGATCAGGGTCGGCGCGATGCACGCGGCTCGCGACCGGGACGTGCACGTGGTGCCGATTCCCCTGCTCGGCGGGCTAGCCATGTACGGGGGCCTGGTGGCCGGGCTGATCGTCGCCAGCCGGCTGTACCCGCTGCAGGGCGTATTCACCGGCATGGGCGGGCAGGGCGGCCTGGGCATTGAGGGCGGGCTGCTGCTGGCTGGCGGCCTGCTCATGGCTGTCGGCTTCGTCGACGACAGGTGGCGGCTGAACCCGCTCAGCAAGCTGGCCGGCCAGGTAGCGGCGGGCGTGATCGTCGTCTACAGCGGGGCGCAGATCGCCTGGCTGCCCGAGCCGTCAGGCGGCACGCTCGCTCTGACACCGAATCAGTCCATCGCGCTGACCGTCCTGGTCGTGGTGGCGACCATCAACGCGGTCAACTTCATCGACGGGCTGGACGGGCTGGCCGCCGGCATTGTCGGCATCGCCGCGATCTCGTTCTTCATCTACTACTACGAGCTGACCAGGGTCGTCAGCCTGAGCGCTGAGGCCGGGCCCGCGCTGGCATCGGCGATCCTGGCCGGGATCTGCTTCGGCTTCCTGCCGCACAACTTCTACCCGGCCCGGATCTTCATGGGCGACACCGGCGCGATGCTGCTCGGCCTGCTGCTGGCCTACGCGGTCACGTCGAGCATTGCCTCGCTCGATCCAGCCGTGCTCGCCAGTCCGCACGCCTACGGCACCGGCACCGTGAACCGGTTTCCCGAGGTCCTGCCGCTGCTGCTGCCCGCAGCGATCCTCGTCATCCCGTACGGGGACATGCTGTTTGCTGTCGTTCGCCGCACCAGGGCCGGCCTGCCGCTGTTCGCCCCGGATCGCAAGCACCTGCATCACCGGCTGCTCGACATCGGCCACTCGCACCGCTCCAGCGTGCTGATCATGTACCTGTGGGCAGCGCTGTTCTCCGGCACGGTCGTCTGGCTCTCGATCGCCGATACGCAGCTGTTTGTCTTCGCGCTGACCACGCTGGCCGCGGTCCTCGTCCTGCTGCTCATGTCGATGCCCCGGTTGCGCTGGTGGCGACGCGGCAGCGCCCGTGCTGCTATCGGTGCGCCACAGTCCGCCAAGACCCTGCTACCTCCGGTGCTGGCGGCCCCGACGCCCGCTGCCCCGGCTCCGGCTGCCCTGCCTCCGGTGCTGGCGGCCCCGACGCCCGCGGCCCCGGCTCCGGCTGCCCCGGCTCCGGTGCCGGCTGCCCCCGCGCCAGCGCCAGCCCCGCCGGCCGGCAGCCGTCCCGCCGCGGCCGCGCCCGGCGACGCCGCCGCCCCGCAGACGCGGCGAAGGAGCGCCGCCGCCGCCGATCCCCGGCGCATCGTGCCCCCCGGTGGCCCGGCCGGGCCGCGCTGATTTCGGGGCGTCTCGTCAGGTAATGGCCGGTTAGGACCCAACCGTTACTTTCATCACGTTAGGTAACCTCATATTCCCATAGCCGCCGAGCTTGTGATATCTTTCACAAGAGCCTGCTCGTAGACGAACCTGGCGTCCGTGATACGTTTTCGCTCACCTGGGCAGCGCGGCCCGGCTGCACCTGCCTGGCGGCTGACTGTCATACGACGCTAACGCCAACAACGTGCACGACAGCTGGCCAACCAGTTCCCCTCGAACTCCTCCGGAGTCCCGCAGATGCAGGCGCAGTATGCCCCGATTGTCCGCCGGTCCGCGGCTGTAACGGCCGTGGCAGCGGCGATCATGCTCGCTGTCAGCGCTGCCCTGGGCGGAGCCAAGGGCGCTCTGGGCGCGCTGCTCGGGATCGTGCTCGTCGCTGTCTTCTACGCGATCAGCATTGCCATCGTCGGGCGTGCCGCGCGGGTAAGCCCGCAGGCCATGATGATCGCAGCGATCACCACCTACGTCGTGAAGATAGTGCTGCTGCTGTTTTTCGTCCTCAGGTTCAGCGCATCCACGGCCTTCAACACCAGGCTCTTCGGGCTGACCGCGATCGCGTGCATCCTAGTCTGGAGCATGGCGCAGATCTTCTGGTCCCAGCGGCTAAAGACGCTCAACGTCGAGCCGGCCAGGGAGGCCCAGACTGTGCCGAACGTCAGGCCGGATGGAGAAGGATGACCCGTGGCGGCTCTCGGACCTCCGGACGGCGGATCGCGGCCCGCGTTCAGTGCTGCCGAGCCTGGCCTGCAGCCTGATGGTCGGCCGCAAGCCCGCGCAGCTGCCGGGCAGCCACGCCTTCGGCCGCAAGCGCCTGCGGGAAGGGTGCGACGGCTCGTCCGGGGAAAACCACGGCTGGACGATCTTCGGGTACCTGATCTCGGGGATGGCTGTCTACGGCGGCATCGGCTGGCTGGTCAGCCGCTGGACCCAGCTAGCGCTGCTGTTCCCGCTCGGCATGCTGGCCGGGCTGGCAGCGGCGATCCTGCTGATCGTCCTGAAGTACGGCAGGTCCTGATACAAGCGGAGCCTGCGGGCCCCCCGGCCGTTAAGATCCGCGTGCCGGGGTATGTTGCGGTACCCGCCGCACGAGACGGCCGCGCAGGGCCTGTGGGCGCCCGGTGCAGGCATGAAGCTGGAGGAGACTACGGTGACCGGTGACCTGATGACGCTTGCCGGGAGCGTGTGCACCGAGTCGAACAGTCATATTGCCTCCAGCTCGCATTGCGGCTACCCGGCACCGGGGTACCCGGGGCCGACGTTCCTGTTCACGCCGTTCTTCTCGATCGGCTCGTTCCACTTCACCAAGCCGATGCTGCTCGCGCTGGTCTGCTCCGTGATCGTCGTGGCCTTCTTCTGGGCCGCCTTCTTCAGCCCGAAGATGGTGCCGCGCGGCGCGCAGAACGTCGGCGAGATGGCGCTCGAGTTCATCCGGGAGCAGATCCTGCGCCCGATGATGGGCAAGCGCGGCGACAGCTACCTGCCCTTCCTGGTCTCGCTGTTCTTCTTCATCTGGGTCATGAACCTGATGGAGATCATCCCGGTGGCCCAGTTCCCCCCCATGTCGCAGATCGCCTTCCCGACGGCGCTGATGCTGATGGTTTACGTCACGTACAACTACCAGGGCATCAAGCACCAGGGACTGGGCGGCTACTTCAGGAACATGATTCCGACCGGGGTCCCGTGGCCGGTTCTGATCATTCTCGCGCCGGTCGAGATCCTGCAGTACATCCTCATCCGGCCGTTCACCCTGGCGGTCCGGCTGTTCGCGAACATGTTCGCCGGGCACATCCTGCTGCTGGTCTTCACGATCGCCACGTGGTACTTGCTCACCGTCAGTGTCGACCTGGTGTTCGCCGCCACCTCGTTCATCCTCACCATCGCGCTGACGGCGTTCGAGATGCTGATCCAGGCGCTGCAGGCTTACATCTTCACCATCCTGACCGCCCAGTACATCGGCGGCTCGCTGGAAGCGGGTCATTGAGATGGCCAGCGCCCCGATCAGTCCGGCAGCGCCATTGAGCGTGCTGACGGCTCACCCAATGCGCCTGCGGGGGACATCCGCTGGCCTGAATGTAAAGGAGCGTTCACATGCTTGACGCCGCCAGCCTTCTGGCCGCCGCGACCACCCCCAGGCTGAACCTCAACTTCGGAGCGGTGGGCTACGGCCTCGCGGCCATCGGCCCGGGCGTCGGCATCGGCCTGATCTTCGGTCACGGCGTCGAGGCCATGGCCAGGCAGCCCGAGGCACGGGGGATTATCCAGTCCAACATGTACATCGGCTTCGCGCTGGCCGAGGCGCTCGCGCTAATCGGCCTGGTGGTTCCGTTCATCTTCCACGCCACTGGAAGCTAGGAAGCTGCAAGTGATCTCTTCCAGACAGGAGGCCGCACAGTGAGATACTTCGCCGCTGTGGTCGTCACGCCGAACCCCAACCCGCTGCTACCGGACCTGACTGAGCTGATCATCGGCTTCATCGCGTTCCTGATCGTCTTCGGCATTCTCGCGAAGGTGCTGATGCCCAGGATCAGCAAGACGCTGCAGGAGCGGACCGACGCCATCGAGGGCGGACTGCAGCGTGCCGAGGACAGGCAGGCCGAGGCCGACCGCACGCTGGAGCGGTACCGGGCTCAGCTGGCCGACGCCAGGCACGAGGCCGCGCGGCTGCGGGCAGACGCCGAGGCGCGGGGCGCGCAGATTATCGCCGAGCGGCGCGAGCAGGCCGAGGCCGAGTTCCGCCGGATTACCGAGGCGGCTCGCGAGCACATCGAGGCGGACCGCCAGCATGCCGTCCAGTCGCTGCGCGCGGAGATGGGCGCGCTCTCCCTGCAGCTGGCCAGCAAGATCGTCGGCGAGTCGCTGGAAGACGAGGCCAGGCAGCGCCGTACCGTCGACCGCTTCCTCGCCGACCTCGAACGCCGCGGCGCCCCGGATGGCGGGGTCAGGGCAACCCGATGAGAGGCGCGAGCAGGGCGTCACTTTCCGAGGCCAGGGAGCGGCTGGCCGCGGCCCTGGAGGCGGGCGCAGACGCAGCCCAGCTCGGCGACGAGCTGTTCGCGGTGGCCCAGCTGCTGGACTCTCAGCCGGGCGTCCGCCGGGCGCTGTCCGACCCTTCCCGGTCGGCTGCGGCCAAGGGCGGCCTGGTGGAGGCGCTGCTGGGCGGCAAGGTGAGTCCTGCCGCCGTGGAGCTCGTCACCGTGGTGGCCACGTCCCGGTGGTCGGCTCCCAGAGATCAGGGCGACGCGATCGAGCAGCTGGCGGTGCTGGCGGTCGTGGCTGCCGCCGATGAGGGCGGGCGGCTGGACGAGCTGGAAGACGAGCTGTTCAGGTTCAGCCGGGTCGTGAGCAGCTATCCGGCCCTGCGCACCGCGCTGTCCAATCCTGCCGTCGCCCCTGAGCACAAGCGCGAGCTGCTCAATTCCCTGCTGGCCGGCCAGGTCAGCCCGGAGACGCTGCAGCTCGTCGCCCAGGCGGCGGTTCACGGGCGGGGACGTAGCCTGGATGCGAGCCTCGAAGAGTACGCGCGGCTGGCCGCCGAGCGACGCGAGCGGCTCGTCGCGGAGGTGCACGTGGCGATCGCGCTGACGGCGCGGCAGCGGGGCAGGCTCGCGGCGGCCCTGGCGGCCGCCTACGGCCACGACGTACACCTGAATATTGTGCTCGATCCTCAGGTCGTCGGCGGGCTGTCCGTCCGGATCGGAGACGAGCTGATCGACGGCAGCATCGCGAGCCGGCTCGCCGGCCTGCGGCGCAGGCTGGCGGCCTGAGAAGCTGCGGGCCCGCCGCAGCCACAGACCTTGACCTGCTAGATCAAGACGAGAGAGACAGAAAAACTATGGCGGAGCTGACTATCCGGCCCGAGGAGATCCGGGACGCGCTGGCGCGTTTCGTCGAGGCGTACGAGCCGGATGCGGCCTCAACGGAAGAGGTCGGCACCGTAAGCGAGTGCGGCGACGGCATTGCGCGGGTCGAGGGCCTGCCGGCCTGCATGGCCAACGAGCTGCTCGAATTCGAGGATGGCACCCGCGGCCTGGCGCTTAACCTGGACATCCGCGAAATCGGCGTGGTAGTGCTCGGCGACTTCAGCAAGATCGACGAGGGCCAGCGGGTCCGGCGCACCGGCGAGGTGCTGTCGGTGCCGGTCGGTGACGGCTTCCTTGGCCGCGTGGTCGACCCGCTGGGCAGCCCGATGGACGGCAAGGGCCCGATCGAGGACACGCAGCTGCGGGCGCTCGAGCTGCAGGCGCCGTCGGTGGTGCAGCGGCAGAAGGTGAGCGAGCCGCTGCAGGCCGGAATCAAGGCGATCGACGCGATCACGCCCGTCGGGCGCGGTCAGCGCGAGCTGATCATCGGCGACCGGCAGACCGGCAAGACGGCCATTGCCGTCGACACGATCATCAACCAGAAGGACAACTGGGATTCTGGTGACGTGACCCGGCAGGTCAAATGCGTGTATGTCGCCATCGGCCAGAAGGGGTCGACGATCGCGCAGGTCCGCCAGGCGCTTGAGGACGCGGGCGCGCTGGCGTACACCGCCATCGTGGCGGCGCCGGCCTCCGACCCGGCAGGCTTCAAGTACATTGCCCCGTTCACCGGCTCGGCCATCGGCCAGCACTGGATGTACCAGGGCCAGCATGTGCTGATCATCTTTGACGACCTCACCAAGCAGGCCGAGGCCTACCGGGCGATCTCGCTTCTGCTGCGCAGGCCGCCGGGCCGCGAGGCATACCCCGGCGACGTGTTCTACCTGCACTCGCGCCTGCTCGAGCGCTGCGCGAAGCTGTCGGATGAGCTCGGCGGCGGCTCGCTGACGGGCCTGCCGATTGTCGAGACCAAGGGCAACGACATCTCCGCCTACAT
>DATJZH010000320.1:0-6563 GCA_035499215.1 Streptosporangiaceae bacterium
CGTTGCCAGCGTGCTTCCGAAAATGACGCCGAAGGCTTGTTCGGCAGTGAGGTCGCCGTTCAGCCATAGCCCGAGAAACACCATGATGCCGATGACACCGAGTGCCCCGACCGTCCAGCCTAACCGCATCAGAAATCGCTCAACCTGCTGGGCGTGCCCGATCATGGCGGCCAGCCTCCGCTGTTCTTCCACTTGTACTCACATCCTTGGCTGGGTCTGGTCCCGCGGGCAGAACAAGGTGGTCACCTAGCTGAAGGCCGCCGGCCAGCGGACCTATCTCTGCCGGCGCCGATCAGCATGGCCAGGTCATGGATGTTCTCCTGCCGGGCAGGCGTGACCTGGCGGCCGCGCGGCGCGTCTTCACCCGGCACTGCGCGCGCGCCTGATCCCGGCCGGGGCAGCGGCAAGCGCGCGACGCCCGGATGTCACACGCCGGGGACCGGACCCATAATCCGCGGACATGCTATGTATCCCCCGGATAAGCCTATGGGCACTATGCCCAGGTGGCGATCAGGACGAGCGGGACCTGAATCTCTGGGATGCTGATCGGCTTGCCGCAGCCCAGATATTCCCCAATGGCGGGGACCTATTAGTGGCTTTCCGTCTTCTTTTGCAGAATTTTGCTTATTAAAAGTGCAGGCCAGGCGAGACCGCGGCGGCCACTCGGCCTGTCGGGTGCCGAAGGCCAGTCCTTCCAGGACGGATGAGGTGTCCGCCTACTCCGGCAAGCCCCCTTCCGCAGTGGGACCGGCCGGCAGCACAGCGCTCGGCAGTCTTCCTCCTGCCGGTCAGCCGGCCATCCGGCCGGGCGCCGGGCCGAACAGGCGCGGCAGGCTGCCGCCGTGCGCGCTGCCGAGCTCGGCCAGCGGGATCGCGAAGCTGCCGGCGACCGCCATGACGTCGCCGCCGGTCGTCCCGATCCGCGCCGCCGGCACGCCGTGGGCGGCGCACAGCGCGGCGAACTGATCCTCAGCGCCGGGCGCGACGGCGGTCACCGCGCGGGCCGCCGACTCGCTGAAAAGGTAGCTGAACTTATCGCCGGGCAGCGTGATCGAGCAGCCCGACCCGCCGGCCAGGCAACTCTCGGCCAGCGTCACGCCGAGGCCGCCCTCGGACAGGTCATGTGCGGCGATCAGGAGCCCGCGGGCGGCCGCCGCGGTGAGCACCGCCGCGAGATTGCGCTCGGCGGCCAGGTCCGCGGCGGGCGGGCAGCCGCCCAGATGACCGTGCGCCACGTGCGCCCACAGCGAGCCGCCGAACTCGGGCGCCGTGGCGCCAAGCAGCACGACGGCGGCACCCGGCTGGCTGAAGCCGATGGTCAGCCGCCGCCTGACGTCGTCGTGCACGCCGAGTACCCCGATCACCGGGGTGGGGTGGATGGCCGAGGCGCCCGTCTGGTTGTAGAAGCTCACGTTGCCGCCTGTGACTGGCAGGCCAAGGGCCAGGCAGCCGTCGGCGAGACCGCGCACCGCCTCGGCGAACTGCCACATCACGGCCGGGTCTTCGGGCGATCCGAAGTTCAGGCAGTTGGTCACCGCGAGCGGCCGCGCGCCGGTGGCCGCGACGTTGCGGTAGGCCTCGGCGAGCGCCAGCTGCGTTCCGGCGTAGGGGTCCAGGCGGCAGAACCGGCTGTTGCCGTCGGCCGCGAGCGCGATGCCGAGGCCGGTCTGCTCATCGATGCGGACCACGCCCGCGTCCTGCGGCATTGCCAGCACGGTGTCGCCCCGCACGTAACAGTCGTACTGCTCGGTAACCCAGGTCTTGTCGGCGGCGTCCGGCGAGGCCAGCAGCGCGAGCAGCGCCTCGCGCAGTGCCGCGCCCCCGGCCGCGCCCTGGCCGGCGCGGCGATCGGGTCCCTGGTGCGTTCCGCGTTCCGCGCCCGGCTGCGGCAGCGCGGCCGGGTCGTCGGCCTGCAGCTCGTCCTGGCCGGCTGGCCGGGCCGCCGGCCGGTGGTAAACGGGCCCGTCATCGGCCGCGCTGCCTGGCGGGATGTCCACGACCTGCTCGCCGTGCCAGGTCATCTCCAGCCGTCCGGTGGCGGTCACCTCCCCGATGACGGTCGACTGCACATCCCATCTGGCGCAGATCGCCATGAAGCGCTCGACCCCCGATGGCGCCACGATCGCCATCATGCGCTCCTGCGATTCGCTCATCAGGATCTCGGCCGGGCCGAGGGAGGCATCACGCAGCGGCACAGCGTCCAGGCGGACCGCCATCCCGCTGCCGCCGCCGGCCGCTAGCTCGGTGGTGGCGCAGGCGATCCCGGCCGCGCCCAGGTCCTGGATGGCCACGACCAGGCCGGCCGCATACAGTTCCAGGCAGCACTCGATGAGCAGCTTCTCCATAAACGGGTCGCCCACTTGCACGCTGGGCCGTTTGGCGCCCTCGCCGCCGCCGCCGAACGACGCGCTGGCCAGCACCGACGCGCCGCCGATACCGTCTGGCCCGGTCGCGGAGCCCAGCAGCACCACCTTGTTGCCGGTTCCGCTGGCCGCGGCGAGCTTGAGGTCTCCGTGCCGCAGCACGCCGATGCACAGCACGTTGACCAGCGGGTTACCCGCATAGCAGGGGTCGAAGGCCAGCTCGCCGCCGATGTTGGGCAGGCCCAGGCAGTTGCCGTAGAACGAGATGCCGCCGACCACGCCCGGCAGCACCCGGCGGGTGTCCGGCGCGTCCGCGGGGCCGAACCGCAGCGCGTCCAGGACCGCCACCGGCCGGGCGCCCATCGCCAGGATGTCGCGGACGATGCCGCCGACGCCGGTCGCCGCGCCCTGGAAGGGCTCGACGTAAGACGGATGGTTATGCGACTCGATCTTGAAGGTGACCGCGTAGCCGTCGCCGATATCGACGACGCCGGCGTTCTGCCCGATGCCAGCCAGCAGCACGCCGCTTCCCGCTGCGGTGTCGGCAAGCTGCCGCAGGTGCGCCCGTGATGACTTGTAGGAGCAGTGCTCGCTCCACATGACCGAGTAAATGGCCAGCTCGGCATCGGTGGGCCTGCGGCCGAGCACGCCGGTGATCCTGGCGTACTCCGGCTCGGTGAGACCGAGCGCAGCGTAGGGCTGAGGCTGGCCGGGCGTGGCGGCTGCGCGGGCCACCGTGTCCTGGCCGCCGGCCGCGTGCGGGCGCGGGCGCGGCTGCGGCGGGCCCGGGCTCGTGCCGGTGCTCGGCGCAGCGCCGGGGCCGGGGCCGGGGCCGGGGCCGGGGCCGGGGCCGGGGTGCGGATTCATCCGGCCGCCGCAGCATGCACGAGCGAGGCGAAGAAGCCGAGTCCGTCCGCCGACGGGCCGGTCAGCTCGTCGATCGCGTGCTCGGGATGGGGCATCAGGCCCACGACGTTGCCCGCGTCGCTGACCACGCCCGCGATGTCAGCGGCCGAGCCGTTCGGGTTGCCCGAGGCGTAGCGGGCCAGTACCCGGCCGGTCGCTTCGAGCCCCGCGAGCGTGCCCGCGTCGGCCACGTACGCGCCCTCGCCGCTCTTGAGCACCACCGTGATCTCCTGGCCGGCCGCGTACGCACTGGTCCACGGTGTGTCCGCCGTCTCGATCCGCAGCTGGATGACCCTGCTGACGAACCGCAGCCCGGCGTTGCGGGTCAGCGCACCCGGCAGCAGATGTGCCTCGCACAGGATCTGGAAGCCATTGCAGATGCCCAGCACCGGCAGTCCCGCCCTGGCCGCCGGGATCAGCTCGGCCATCACCGGGGCGAACCGTGCGATCGCGCCGCAGCGCAGGTAATCGCCGTAGGAGAAACCGCCGGGCAGGATGACCGCGTCCACCGACTTCAGGTCGCGATCACCATGCCAGAGCGGCACCGCCGCGCCGCCCGCATAGCGCACGGCCCGGCAGGCATCATGGTCGTCGAGCGAGCCAGGGAACACGACGACTCCGACCCTGGCGGTCACCAGCGTGCTCGCGGGGGGCGCATGCAGGCAGGTTACCGGCTCAGCCGGCGTCCCTGAGCTGCCCGGCCGGCAGCTGCGCGATCGGCGCATCGGTGCGCCACTCGATCTGCTTGCGCAGCGATACCACCGTGCCCTGGCCCGGCTTGCTGCGCAGAGTCACATCGTCGACGCAGGAGCGCATGATCGCCATGCCGCGCCCGGACTCGGGCAGGTCAGCGATGGTCTGATCGTCGGCGGCGCGGCGGGCCCGGGCGAATCTGCCGAGTATCGGCGCCGACAGCGCCGGGGCAAGCCGCGGGCCGGACGGCCGGCGGATCCGCCCCGGCCCGCGCATCGACGGCCGGCCCGGCGGCCGCCGGGTGCCGTTGGCGGACTGCTCCGGGAGCTTGGCCGGGTCGAACCCGCTGCCGCTGTCGAGCACCTCGACCAGGCACCGGTCCCTGCCGACCCGCGCGACGACCTCGTAACGGCGGCCGGTGCCCGCGTGGCGCAGCACGTTCGTGCACGCCTCGGTGACGGCCAGCAGCAGTTCCGCCACGCAATCGTCGTCCACTCCCAGCCGGATCAGAGTGTCTCCGAGGACCCTGCGCATCACCGGAATGCTCAGCGCCTCGCGCGGAAAAACGAGGCAGAACCGAAGATCCGCGGCCGGTCCGTCAGGCGGCCTCTCCCGAGTTCGCATTCGCTTCTCAGCCCCCGCATGTTGCCGGATTACGCTGATCACATTCTGAGGCGTTCCCACGCCAGGCCGTGGTAACCCTGAACTCAGGCGATCTCTGGACGAACAGTGTGGTTCCGCCAGCGCGCGGACGCTTTTGCGGTCACCGGCGAACGCGGTCACGGCGGGCGGATCGGACTTTGCCGCACGCGCCGGATCGGACATTGTCATGCCGGGCGGATGGCGAATTCTTCGATCACCGGATTAGCCAGCAGTTCCGCCGCGAGTTCGGCGATCCGCGCCAGGGCAGCCTCGCCCGCGGACCCGCCGAGCTCCAGCTCGAACCGCTTGCCCTGGCGCACGCCGACAACCTCCCCGAAGCCGAGGCGGTGGCAGGCCCCGGCAATCGCCTCGCCCTGCGGATCGTGAATCTCCGGCTTCAGCATTACCTCGACGATGACTGTGGCCACGTGCCGGAGCGTACGCGACAGCGACAGGCCGCGGCCGGGTAATACCGGCTGTCGGCACGCTCATCTCAGTGTCCCAATTCATGACTTGCGTCACGATGGCGACACCGCGCACAGCGCCGCTTGGCCATAGCTCCGCGGCGCCGGGTACTGTCGCAGCGGAACACGACGGACGACCGGACCGGAGCAGCCCCGCGGCCGGTCCTGACCATGCTAGGAGTGGTACGTGGCCGTCAATGTCGCCGGGCAAGCTGCTTCGCCTGATTCCCGCCGTTATCCCGGCCAGCCGGAATCAGCGGAGACCGTGCAGCTCCTGACGCCGGAGGGACAGCTGGTCGAGGACCCGGATTACCCGCTCGACATCTCCGCCGACCAGATCAAGGATCTCTACCGCGATCTCGTGCTGGTCCGCCGGATCGATTTCGAGGCCATCGCCCTGCAACGGCAGGGTGAGCTGGGAATCTGGGCCTCGCTGCTCGGCCAGGAAGCCGCCCAGGTCGGCTCGGGCCGGGCGCTCGGGCCGCGCGACATGGCCTTCCCGACCTACCGTGAGCACGGGGTGGCCTGGTGCCGCGGCCTGGACCCGATAAAGCTGCTCGCGCTGTTCCGCGGGGTTAGCCACGGCGGCTGGGACCCCAAAGAGCACAACTTCCACCTGTACACGATCGTGATCGGCAGTCAGACGCTGCATGCGACTGGTTACGCGATGGGGATCCAGCGCGACGGCGCCGTCGGCGAAGACGGCGAGGCGGTGATCGCCTACTTCGGCGACGGCGCTACCAGCCAGGGCGATGTCAACGAGGCCTTCATCTGGGCCTCGGTCAGCAACGCGCCGGTGGTGTTCTTCTGCCAGAACAACCAGTGGGCCATCTCGGAGCCGCTCGAGCGGCAGAGCCGGGTGCCGCTGTACCAGCGGTCGCAGGGCTTCGGCTTTCCCGGCGTCCGCGTCGACGGCAATGACGTGCTCGCCTGCCTAGCCGTGACCACGAAGGCCCTGCAGGCGGCCCGTGAAGGCCAGGGCCCGACCCTCATCGAGGCCTTCACTTACCGGATGGGCGCGCACACCACCACCGACGATCCGACCAGGTACCGGCTGTCGGCCGAGCTGGAGTCCTGGAAGCTCAAGGATCCGATCGAGCGGGTGCGGCAGTATCTGATCCGCTCCGAGCTGGCGGATATGCCGTTCTTCGACACCGTGGCCGCGGAGGCCGACCAGGTCGGTGCGCGGATCAGGAAGGCCTGCCAGGAGATGCCAGGTCCGCCGCCGCCGTCGATGTTCGACAACGTCTACGCGGGGGCCCACGCGCTGCTGGCGTCCGAGCGCGATCAGTTCGAGGCGTACCTGGACTCCTTCGCTGACGAGGAGGCAGCGCGATGACCAGGCTCACGCTGTCCAGGGCACTGAACGAGGGCCTGCGCAAGGCGCTCGAGAACGATCCCAAGGTCCTCATCATGGGCGAGGACGTCGGGAAGCTGGGCGGGGTGTTCCGGGTCACCGACGGCCTGCAGAAGGATTTCGGCGAGGACCGCGTGG
>DATJZH010000321.1:0-45628 GCA_035499215.1 Streptosporangiaceae bacterium
ATCGCGATCTTTACCGCGACCCGCGACGCACTCGCCGGAAACCCCTGGATACCGCCAGTCCCTGCCACCACCTGAACTGCATCCGAAACCCATCACACAATGCTACAAAGCGGTAACTCAGGTACCTGAATGTTTACCCCGAGGCGGCCCGAGCCGCGACAATCCGGCAACGGAAACCCGGCCGAACAAGAAAAAGCGCCACATTCCCACCTGGATCGCGTTAGCCTCAGCTGTCGCTGCCATCATCGCTGCCTTCATCTCAGGTCTGCAGGTGAACGTCGCGAGGCAGCAGAATGTCGCGGCTGAGCAACAGCGGCTTTTGACGCTGACTGTCGACATCGCGCAGCAGTTCGCCCAATGGCAGAAGACCCTCGACCAAGCGGGAGGGACCCTGACCGGCCCGGCAGAGATGACTGCTCTGTCCGCGGCGTCAGTTGCGATATATACGCGGGTGACTGCCGACGGCGAGGCCGCAGCAGTGCTCATTACCAACCTGGGTCGCAACAGGGTGGCAGGCATCGAAGTACATCGAGGTTGCCAATGCGCTTGCTAACGGGGAGGACACAGCCCAGGCGATTCTGCTGCCAGGATGCGGCGACGGCACCACCACACACGCCAGCGAT
Source organism: Streptosporangiaceae bacterium (assembly GCA_035499215.1). Classification (GTDB taxonomy): domain Bacteria; phylum Actinomycetota; class Actinomycetes; order Streptosporangiales; family Streptosporangiaceae; genus DATJZH01. The sequence goes on from DATJZH010000321.1 coordinate 624, forward strand.
GGTTGCGAACGCCCTGCGTTCGGAGGCAGGGCTCTGCTATAGCCTGGGATGATATGTCACCGGTCACGATTACCAGGATCACCAGCAGCGCGCAGGAGCTGCGGGAGCGGACGCGGTCCCGGCAGAAGCTGGTGAGCCCGCGGATCAGCTGCAGTGATCAGGTCCGCGCGGTGCTGGCCAAGCTCGGCGTCCCGGTGACACTTCATGTGGATCTTGTTTGTCACGATCACACGATCTTGAGGCGGCCGACCTGCACTCGCCAGGGCACGCCGGGCATTTCATGATCATCCACGCGCTGGATCAGGAACCCGGACTGTAGTGCCGGGTGGCCCTTCCTGGTGTATAGCACTCCGCCAGCGTCGGGCACCGATCCGCGCACAATCCAGCAAAGTCGGCATGTCACTCACGAAATGCCGCAGGATGCAAAACGGTGAGTGCGGCAATCCATCTTGACCGTCACCACAGCGCGCCCCAATAATGTCGTGAAACCCAGCAATGATGTTCGCGGCGCCGCTGAGCATGAAGGGTCACATTGAGCGGAGACCTGCGTGTACGGTGGGGTCATGACTGGGCGGGCGCAGGGAAGATCATGTCAGGTTTCGGGGGAACAATGGGTATTGAATGCTGCGCGACTATCCTGTGTCCGGTCCGGGAAATTAGTGGCGCAGGTGTCTATGAATACGGTCTTAGTCGCGTAGCGTGCTATTCCTGGCTGAGGTCGCGCTGTGGCTGAGGCGACTGCGGCCACGCTTCCTGGCCAGCCCATCGCCGTCGTCGGCCTCGCCTGCCGGTTTCCCGACGCCGATGACCCGCCGACATTGCTCGAGACGATCCTGACCGGGCGCCGGGCATTCCGCCGCCTGCCACCCTGCCGTATCGACCTGGCTGACTACTACAGCCCCGAGCCGGCCACTGCCGACGCAACTTATAGCACCAGGGCGGCACTGATCGAAGGCTGGCAATTCGATCGGGCAGCATTCCGGATACCGGCTCCCGCCTATTACGCGGCCGACCCGGCGCACTGGCTGGCGCTCGAAACCGTGGCACGGGCCCTGGCCGGAGCGGGATTCCCTGGCGGCGCCGGCCTGAGCGGCGACCGCGTCGGCGTCATCATCGGCAACTCGATGGGCGGCGATACTTCCCGCGCGAACGCGATGCGGCTGCGCTGGCCTTACGTGCGGCGGGTCGTCGCCGAGGCGCTGCTTGCCGCCGGCGTCCCCGGCGAGCGAGCCGCGCAGGTAGTGCACCATGCCGCTGCGCGCTACCTGGCGCCGTTTCCCATGGTTGACGACGATACGCTGGCCGCCAGCATGCCGGGCAGCATCGCGTCCCGGATCTGCGGCCATTTCGGCTTCCGGGGCAACGCGCACGCGGTGGATGGTGCCGGCGCGTCATCACTGCTGGCTGTCACCACAGCGTGCGCGGCTCTCACCGCAGGCGACCTGGACATAGCGCTCGCCGGCGGGGTCGACATCAGCCTCGATCCGCTCGAGCTGGTCGGCCTGGCCAAGACGGGCGCACTTGCCACCGGCGAGATGCGGGTCTACGACGAGAACCCTACCGGCTACCTGCCGGGCGAGGGCTGCGGCGTCGTCATCCTGATGCGCACTCCCGATGCGCGCGCTGCGGACCTGCCGGTCTATGCCGAGATCACTGGCTGGGGAATATCCACCACGGGGCAGGACCGGCAAGCGGCCGCCGATGCGGACGGACACCTGCTCGCGCTCCGCCGGGCCTATGAGCGGGCCGCAACCGATCCCGCTGACGTCCAGCTGATCGAAGGTCACGGCAGCGGAACCGGCCCCGACGACGAGGCCGAGCTCACTGCGCTGTGCCAGCTGCGCGGGGGCGCCCGCGTGCCTGCGGCGCTTGGCTCGGTTAAGGCCAACATCGGCCATGCGAAGGCGGCGGCTGGGTCAGCTGGGTTGATCAAGACTGTTCTCGCGCTGGGCACTGGCATCGTCCCGCCCGCCACGGGGATCAGTGCGCCCCATCCGCTGCTGCGCGACGGCGGCGGTTCGCTCTTCCTGCCCCGCTCGGCACGGGAGTGGCCCGAGGGCACCAGGATTGCCGGCGTCAGCGCCATGGACCCAGGAGGCGTCAGCGTCCACCTGGTGCTGCGGAACGAGCCTGAACGCAGTTCCCGTCTGGACCGAATCGTCCGCTCGCTGCCACGTATCCCGCACGCTGAATCCGGGCGCGCGGCCAGCCCGGCCGCCATGACTCCGCGCGCCGCGGACGGCCCGGCGCGGACTGCCGCCTACCTGCTGCATGCGCCGGACTCGGCCGCCCTCGCCGCAGTGCTGTCGCGGATAGCCGAGGTCGCTCCCTGGCTCTGCGACGCCGAGCTGCAGGACCTGGCCTGCCACCTCGCCCGGCAGACAACGGAGCAGGGACAGGCACGGGTGGCGATCGTCGCGAGCACGCAGGAGCAGCTGGCGCGCCTGGCCAGTGAGGCGCTGACGCTGCTGCCACAGCTCACCGCAGGCCTGCTGGCAGTTCGGCCGGGAATCTTTGCGGCCAACTGCGCCGACGGCCGGGTCACCCTGCTGCTGTCCGACGAATACCGGTCAGCCGCGGCTGGCGATGCGCAGCGGCACGATCCGGCAGCGATCCTTGGCTCGCTGGCCGCGCTGCACTGGCTGGATCGACTTGGCGTCCGCGCCACAGCCGCAGTGGGCAGCGGCCTCGGCTACCTAGCCGGCCTGGCCTGGGCCGGCTGCATCAGCGACACAGATGCAACCGCGCTCGGCGCCCTGCGCGCCGAGATCCTCTCCACGGCCGGCCCGTCCGTTCCGGGCGCGGCTGATTCCCGCCCGGCCGATTCCGGTGCTGACGGCGCAGCGCGGCTGAGAGCGGCCGTTGAACAGCTGAAACTCAGTCCGCCGAAACGCCGGCTGATCTCGGCCCGTACCGGCCGCGAACTGGCATCAGCACGCGAGATTCCCGACATGCTGTGCGCAGACCTGCTCGGCCCGCAGTTGCCCGGCCCTGCCCTCAGCGGGGCTGCCTCGGCCAGGCAGACACCGCGGGCGCAGGAGGCACTGCGGGCTGGCGCCGTCGGTGCCACCGTGCTGCTGGAGACCGGCCCTGGCCGGGCCCTCACCGCTGCCGCCTCCCGGCTCTGCCGGGCTCCCGCGGTAAGCCTGGCCGCCGGGCCGGACGACAACCGAGATGCGGCGCGAGCAGCCGCAGCACTGTTCGCCGCTGGCGCGCTCAGCCGGCCCGCGCCGCTTCTTGCCGGACGGACGGCCCGGCCCATCGACATCTGGCGCGAGCAGATCTTCATCACCAACCCCTGCCAGGCGGTCCCGCGCCTGCCAGTCGCGACGCTGCCAGCCGCGGCACAGCCTGTCGCGCCTGTCATCTCTGTGGGGGCACGGCCTGCCGCGGCACAGCCCGAAACTGGAGAGCCAGCCAGCACGCCGCGGGCCGGCCCGCCGCAGGCCAGCCCGCCGCAGGCAGAGCCGGCCGCACTGCAAGGCGCGCAGCGCGGCGAGCCCGTTGAGGCGTCCCGAACCACGGAATCGACCGGCGCGGGCCAGGCGGGCGGCGTACGGGATGCAGTGACCCTCACAGTGACCGGGCCCGGGACAACTGACATCGGTTTGCTGCCGGATCGGACTGGCCGACACGCCGGCGTTCGCGCTGCAGGGAAGGCTGCCCAGCCACCAGGTCCGGCCAGCCAGCCAGCCGGGAAGCTCCCGGCCACACCCGGCTGCGTGTCAGAACTGACCGACCCCATCCCGGCTGCGCTGTCCGGCCCTGTCGCCGGCCTCGCCGGCCTCGCCCCATGGGTGCGCTGCTTTGGCGAGGAACTTCGGGCGCCGCGCCTGCCGGTACAGCCTGGCCACGACGGGCCGTGGCGGGTACGGGCAGGCGGGAGTTTCCCGTTTCGCGTCGATATCAATGATCTTTTCGGCGATGATCCCGGGGCGGACCGGGTCCTGGCGATCATCGGCGACCCGGCGGACGCAGATTCCTGCGCCGCAGCCGTGCGAGCTGGCCGGGACGCGATCGGCAGCGGGCGGCTCGTCGCGATCACGCACGAGCCGGGGCTGACCGGTTTCTGGGCTGCCCTGCATGCCGAGCACCCGTCGCTGGGCATAACCGTGCTGCGCGTGCCGCCCAGCGCCGCAGGCCTGAGAGCCGCGCGCCAGTTCGCTGCCGCGGAACCTGGCGAATACCGCGAGCTGGTCATCGATTCGGCCGGGATCGCGCGGGAGCCGGTCATGGTGCCGGTCGAGGTTCAGGGCGGCGGCCCGTTCCCGCTCGGCGCCGACGATGTCGTTCTGCTGAGCCGCGGCGCGCGCGGGGCGGGGCTAATGCTCGCGCAGGTGCTCGCCTGCTGCGGTACGCCCGTCGCGGTGATCGGGCAGCCAGGCTTTGACGAAGACAGCCGGATCGTGACCGGGCTGGAGCAGCTCGCCGCGGCGGGTGCCAGGATCGCCTGCGAGGTTGTCGACGTCGCCGACCCGGCCAAGATGGACGCGGCTATGCTGCGGGTCGAGCAGCGGCTGGGACCCGTGACGGCCGTCGCGCTCGCAGTGGGTGCGAGCCTGCCAGGGCGGATAGCCGAGCTCACCGAGGCGGGCGTGCGCACCCGCGTGGCCACAGAGGCCCGCAGGCTGGGAAACCTGCTCAGCGCAATCCGGACCGACCGGCTCCGGCTGATCGTCACATTCGGATCCGTGGCCGGCCGGTACGGGCTGGACGGCACGGGCATGCTGGCCGTGACCAGCGGATCACTGGCCCAGCGGGCCGCACGAGTGGCCGACGGCATTTCCGGCTGCCGGGCACTGCACGTGGACCTGCCACCATGGTCCGGCGCGGGCCGGGCAGATCAGGCGGGCCGGGCGGATCGGGCAGGCCGGGGTGAGCGGACCGGCCAGTCCGGGGCCGATCCGATCGGAGTCGACGATGCCTCCAGGATGCTGCTGAAGATACTGGCGGAGCCCGGGCTGCCCGGCCGGCTGGCTGTGCATGGCAGGGCGGGCATTCCGGCCCCCGCGGCCATCGGCGCGGCCGCGCTCCCGTCGCCGGGCGCGGGCAGGTTCGCTGATGTCACCCTGGTGCACTATCCGGGTGTCGAGCTGATCTGCGAGACACAGCTGTCGCTGCGGACTGACCCCTACCTGGCTGACTATCGCGTGGACGGGATGCCGGTGCTGCCGCCGGTGATGGCTCTGGAGGCAATGGCCGAGGTCGCCCGCGCATTGGCCGGCCGGCCATTGCGGCGCGCCACCGCAGTATCAATGGATGCCCCGATCGTGATCCCGGCGGCCGCGCAGGCCGGTCAGGCGCTAGTCCGCATCTGTGCGCAACGTGACGCCGACACGATCCAGGTCGTACTCCGCTGCGCCGAGAGCGGCTTCGGCGTCGAGCACTACCGGGCCGCGTTCGGCTGCGGCGAGGATGTGGCTCGCGAGCCCCAGACGGCTCCGGAGCAGTCGGCTGCCAGCGACGCCGGCGCCGTCGACGGCGCAGAGCTCTACGGGCCGATGTGCTTCGCGTCGGGCCGGTTCCGGCGAATCGCGATCCTGCCGGAAGTCACATCACGATCGTGCCGCGCCCAGGCCCGCGGCGATGACGACCAGCCGTGGTTCAGCACCGCCAGCGAGAAGGACACCAGCCTGGTCCTGGGCAGCCCCGGTCTGGCCGACGCCACGCTGCACCTGTTGCAGGCATGCGTCCCGCACCGCAGGCTGCTGCCAGCTGGTTGCGAATCGGTGACGTTCAGCGGCCGGGCCGCCCAGGGGGCCGTGCAGATCCGCGCGGTCCCTGCCGAGGCAGGCGACCAGCGCGACCCGGCGCAGCGGCACCCCGGCGGCGCTGGTACTGCCTTCGGCATAACCGGCCAACGGCCGGCGGCGCAGGCGCCGTGGAATGCCGCCGCCGCGATACCGCAGCAGGCGACCAGCCCCGAGCGGGCTGGCGAGGCTGACCGGGGCCGGCCGGACGACCAGCCCGGGCCCGCCCACCCGGCCGACTCAGCAGCCGTCGCTGGACCTGCTGACAGCGTCCTTGACCAGGCGTGGGACATCGAGGCCATCGACGCCGCCGGCTGGCCCCTGGTCATCTGGCGCGGGGTTCGGATGCGGGACGCGGGGCCGTTGCCCCGCGACGGTGCCTGGCCGCCAGCACTGCTGTCGATCTATCTGGAACGAGTGTCTGCCGAGCTCGGACTGGGCCCTGACCTGCAGGTGGAGGTGGCCGGCGGCCAGCCGGGAGCCGAGAGCGCGCCGCAGGCCGCGGGCGGCCCGCAGACCGCAGGCGGCCCGCAGGCCGTGGGGACAGGGCGGCTGGCCGGACTGACGCTGCGGGTCCGCGCAGCGGGTGCGGCTGCCTGCGGCTGGTCGGCCACCGGGTCAGGCCAGGTGCCGAGACAGCAGGTGGGTCGCGCGCAGGCGGAGGCGCGAGCGCAGATGTTCAGCCGGTTCCTTGGCGAGCCGCGCGACACGGTCAGTGCGCGGCTGCAGGCCATCACCGCGTGCCTGTCCATGTCCGGCGCACCTGCGGCCTGCCCGATCGTCGTCCGCGACATCGCCGAGGACGGCTGGGTTCTGCTGAGCGTGGCCGGCGCGGACATGGTCTGCACCGTGGTGGAGATCAGCGGGGTGTCGGGACCGGTCGCGGTTGCCCTGATGACCGGGACGCCGCGGTGGGAGCCGCGCACCTCCCGCGAGTCAGCGCAGCCGGGCGGGCAGCGCCCGCGCCAGGCCAGCGCCCGATCCTGACCGGCCGCGCGCTTCCGCGGCCGCCGTGCTCTGCCGCAATGGGAGCACACAACACCCCCCCCAGCCCGGAGGCGGTCAGTGACTTCGCCCCGCCCCGCACGCAGGCGACCTTGATCTGGCGCAGACCGAGTTCTGGCCACGGCATGCCACTTCGTCGCGCAGGTCTTTCGGCATCACCCGCTGCTTACCTTCCTCGCCGCTCATCCCAATCTGGTAACGCGCTGTCATCATTGCAGCGCACCGTGTATAACTAGAAACCCGCGCAGCGCCCGGGAACCGGCAGGCCGGGCCCGGGAAAGCGACGCGAGGCTGCGGGGAACCGTTCGTCGCGGAGGGGGACCCTCGTCAGGGGCCGGACGGCATTCCAGCGGGAGCGCCCGGTCGCGTGACGCCCGGCCTGATGGCACCGGGCCGTGTCGCGCGAGGCACGAGGATCGCGGCGAGCGGCAGGGGGATCTGCGCTCTGTGGACGGCGCCACCCGGGGGCGTGGCGCCGTCCGCAGGCGGGAACAATCCCTGCCAAGACCGGCACAGTGACCGCATGTCAGGACCTCATGCCAGCTTGCTGATCTGCTGCGCCAGGGCGAAGTCAGCCGCCGTCAGACCTCCGGCCGAATGGGTAGACAGGGTCAGCGTCACCTTGTTCCACTGGACCAGGATGTCCGGGTGGTGGTTCGCGGCCTCGGCCAGGTAGGCCACCGCCCCGACATACAGCAGGGCGTCGCGGAAGTCGCCGCGGGCCGACGTCAGGCTGACGCTGCTCCCGGTACGCTCCCAGCCGGGCAGGGTGCCGAGCCTCGCGGTGATCTCGTCGTCAGATAGCAGTTCCATGCCCCCATCATTCCGCAACGGTGGCCGGGCCGAGCCAGGCCGCGGACTGAAACGCCCCCCGGTAGGCTGAGCCAGGTTCAGCGCCATTTCTCAGTCCGGAGTTCACCAGTGACAGATCCGCAATCCCGAGCGCCCCGGCGCACGCCACTGACCGCCGTGCACGAGGGCCTCGGCGCGACCCTGACGGACTTCGCCGGGTGGCTGATGCCGTTGCGCTACGGCAGCGAGACCGCAGAGCACAACGCTGTGCGCCGCACGGCCGGGCTGTTCGACCTGTCGCACATGGGCGAGCTGGCTGTCACCGGCCCCGATGCGGCCGCAGCGCTGGACTACGCGCTCGTCGGGCAGCTGACCGCGCTCCAGCCCGGTCGCGCGAGGTACACCATGATCTGCGCCGACGACGGCGGCGTGCTCGATGACCTGATCGTCTACCGGCTGGCCGCGCAGGAGTTCCTCGTCGTCGCGAACGCCGCGAACACGGCCGTCGTCGCCGCGGCGCTGAGCGAGCGCACCGCCGGCAAGGATGCCGCCGTCAACGACCGGACTTCGGACTGCGCGCTGATCGCCATCCAGGGACCCTCGTCGGCGGGCATCCTCGCCCCGCTCACCGACGCCAGCCTCGCCGACATGAGGTACTACTCCGGCCATCCCGCCACCGTGGCCGGCTGCCCGGCCTTGCTCGCGCGCACCGGCTACACCGGCGAGGACGGCTTCGAGATCTTCGCCAGACCGCAGGACGCGGAGCGGATCTGGGCGGCCCTGTGCGAGGCCGGCACATCGGACGGGCTGGTCCCGGCCGGCCTGGCCGCGCGGGATACGCTCCGGCTGGAGGCCGGGATGCCGCTTTACGGCAATGAGCTCGGCCCGGGCATAACGCCGTTCGACGCGGGCCTGGGACGGGTAGTGAAGCTCGGCAAGCCCGGTGATTTCGTCGGCCGCGCAGCACTCGCGCGCCGCGCGCGGGCAATCCCCGAGCGGGTCCTGGTCGGCCTCACCGGACAGACACGCAGGGTGCCCAGGCACGGCTACAACGTCCTCTGGGACGGCGCGCCCCGCGGGACGGTCACCAGCGGCGCGCCGTCGCCGACACTCGGCGTGCCGATCGCCATGGCCTATCTTGCTTCGGACGCCGCGGGCCTGGCGGGCCGCGGCGACGCAGCCGGCCGCCTGGCGGTCGACGTCAGGGGCCGGGCCGAGCCCGCGGTCCTGACCCCGCTGCCGTTCTACCGCCGTCCAGCCTGAAGCAGGTCCCCGCGCAGCACATCTGGCAGTACCGATATCTGGCACAGGAGAGGGCTACCATGACCGTTCCGGACGAGCTGCACTACACCCACGAGCACGAGTGGGTGGCCGTCAGCGATTCCATCGCAACTGTCGGCATCACCGATCATGCCCAGAACGCGCTGGGCGATGTGGTCTACGTCTCGCTGCCGCCGCCGGGCGGCAAGGTCACGGCCGGCGAGCCGTGCGGCGAGGTCGAGTCGACCAAGTCGGTCAGCGACATCTACTCCCCCGTCGACGGCGAAGTGACCGAGGTCAACGGCGAGATTGACGATGACCCTGGCCTGGTGAACTCCGACCCGTACGGGGCCGGCTGGCTGTTCAAGGTCAGGGTGGCGGCCGACGAGGACCCGCCTGGCCTCCTCACGGCCGTCGAGTACACGGCCCTGATCAGAGAGGACGAGTGAGCCCGGCGGCCACCGCGTGACCTGGAGCGGCCGGAGTAACGTGGAGCGGCCGCGGCTGGCCGGATTTCGCCGGATTTCGCCCGGCAGCGGCCACGCGGAGCCGACTGCTTCTTCCGCCGACTGCTTCTTCCGCCGACTACTTCTTCCGCCGACCCCAGATCCGGATGATCAGGACGCCGGTCACCGCTAGGCCCGCGGCGACGAGCGCGAGCTGGACATGGGGCTTGGCGAGCTGCTCGCGCGCCTGCTCGCGCAGCTGGCGGATGTTGTTCGCCGGGCTTACCCGGTCGGCGATGCTGTCGATGGTGCGTGCCAGGTTCTCCCTGGTGCGCTCGATCTCAGCGATGATCGCGTCGGGATCACGGCTGGCCACCCGGCCATTCACGGCGACTGTGCCGTGCACCTGGACTTCCGCGTCCGGATCGGCCATAGCGCGCTTCCCTCCTGTGCCGTCGCTACCCTGGGCGCTGGCTTTCCCCCAGTGTCCCAGGCCGGGGGCGGCAGCGCACGGCCGACTGGCCCGAAGCGCACAACGCGCTCCCTGGTCAGGCCTGGCCGCGAAAGCGCGCGTACCATGCCGCGAACTCCCGCAGCGAGCCGAACGCCACCCCGGCCCCGGCCGCCAGCAGTTCCACCCGGCTGAAGGAACCGATGATGACGGCCCGGACCCCGGCCAGGCGGACCGCGGCAATTGCCTCCCGGGCGCCGTCGCGGCCACCGCGGTCAAACCCCAACACCGTGCTCAAGGCCTATCGGCATCACCCTGCGCACGACGGCCGAGGAGGAGACCGCATGATGGCCAGTGATCCTGCCCTGCACCGGCTGGACAGTGCCCTGCCGTCGTCACACCGGACCATCCAGTCGCTCGGCGCCAAAGTGACCCGAGCAGACGCTGAGGTTGGTGGGGCCGGTGGGATTCGAACCCACACTGCCGCGGACCTAAACCGCGTGCCTCCTGCCGTTGGGCTACGGCCCCGAGGACATCGGCCCGGCCTGACCGGGCCGGGAACCGGTCAGACGCCGAGATCCTTACGTAGCCTGGCGACGTGGCCCGCCGCCTTGACCCCGTAATAGGCGTGCTCGATCTTCCCGTCCGTCCCGATAACGAAGGTAGATCGAATCACCCCGACTGACTTCTTGCCGTACGTCGTCTTCTCCCCGTAAGCCCCGTACGCCGCCAGCACCTGCCGGTCCGGGTCGGCGAGCAGCGGGAAGGTCAGGCCTTCCTGGTCGCGGAATTCGGCGAGCCTGGCCGGGCTGTCCGGCGAGATTCCCAGCACGGTGAAGCCCGCATCAGACAGGTCGCTCTTGCTGTCCCGGAAGTCACAAGCCTGCGTCGTGCAGCCGGGTGTCATCGCCGCCGGGTAGAAGTAGATGATCACCCGCTTGCCGCGAAGCGCGGACAGCGTCACCCAGTTGCCACCGGCGTCAGCCAGGGTGAAGTCGGGCGCCGCGGCACCCGGCGCAAGCCGCTCGTCAGCCACACCTGCTCCCTTCACGACCAGTCACAGCCAGTTTCGCTCGCCCCCACGAGTACGGCCGGCTCGGCCCCGCCCGGACCAGACAGCCGGTTCCGTTCTCACCGGTGACGGGCGGCGCACTAGAGTTGCCGCATGGTCGGCCCGTCCGGTACTCCGCACCGTAGCAGCAGTCCCGCGCGCCGCGGCAAGGCCGGGCGGCAGGCCGCGTCGGCCATTCTCTGCGGTGCTGTCCTCGCCTTCGCAGCCGCCTGCTCCTCGTCCGGCACCCCGGCCAGCCCGAAGGCCAGCCCTGCGGCCAATCCGCAGAACGCGGCCCAGGCCATCACCGCCGCCGCGCAGACATCGCGGCAGATCAGTTCTGTTGCGGCCAGCATCACCGAGCACGCCACCGGCGGCACCAGCGCGGACACCAGCGGCACCGTGCACGAACAGCTCAAGCCGGCGCTGGCGATGTCGATGCATCTCACGGCCACGGTCGCCGGTCAGTCCACGACCGTGGACGGCCTGATTACCAAGACCGACATTTACCTCAAGGTCGGCGCCCTGGCGAACCAGCTCGGAAAGCCGTGGATCCAGATTCCGCTCTCGGCGGTCAGCGACGAGAATTCCAGTATCGGGCAGCTCTTCCAGAACCTGACCAAGGGCAATCCGGTCATGCAGACCGCCCTGTTCACCGAGGCGAGGAATGCCCGTGCGGTCGGGACCCAGATCATCGACGGCGTGAGCACCACGCAGTACGCGGGCTCGTTCGCGCCGCCTGCCGCCCTGGCGGACTTGCCGGCGAACTTGCGCAGGGAACTGGCCCCGGCCCTGCGGATCGTTCAGGGCGATGTGCGGTTCAACGTCTGGATTGACGGCCGGCACCAGTTCAAGCAGGTGACGGAGACCGAGCAGGTCAACGGGACGACGCTGACGACGACCGTCCTGATCACCGCTATCAACCAGCCCGTGCACCTGACGGCGCCGCCCGCCGGCCAGGTGGCGCGGCTGCCGGCCGGGGCACTGCCGAGCATCTGAGCCCGGCGGGTTCCCCGGCTGCGGGGCGAGGCTGCGCGCTAGCCCAGCAGAGCCGCGATCACCGGCGCGAGCGCGCGAAGCGCCTTGGCCCGGTGGCTGATCGCGTCCTTGGCCTCCGGGCTCATTTCGGCCGTGGTCAGCCCGGTGATAGCCAGCCGGGCCCTGGCCAGCTCGGCGGGGTCCGGCACGAAAATGGGGTCGTAGCCGAACCCGCCCTCGCCCCGCGGCTCGCGGGTCAGCCGGCCGTGCACAGCCCCCTCGCTGACGTGCTCGCGGCCCGACGGCAGCACCAGCGCCGCCGCGCACGCGAAATGTGCGCCACGGCGATCGTCGGGGACGTCGGCGAGCTGCTCGAGCAGCAGCTGCAGATTGCTCAGGTCATCGGCCTTCACGCCAGCCCAGCGGGCCGACAGCACGCCGGGCATCCCGTTCAGCGCGTCGGCGCAGAGCCCCGAATCGTCAGCGACCGACGGCGAGCCGGTGAACTCCGCGATCGCGCGAGCCTTGAGCAGGGCGTTCTCGGCGAACGTCGCTCCGGTCTCGCGGACGGCCGGCGCGCCCGGGAAGTCGGCGAGCCCGGCCAGCCGCACCTGAACCTGGCCGGTATCAAGAACCCTGATCAGCTCGGCGAGCTTGGCCTGGTTGCCGGTGGCCAGGACCAGCCGGGCGGGGCGGGGCGGTCCGGATTCCCGTTTCGTCATCGGGAAATGGCCTCCTGCTGGATGCTGGTCAGCTCACCGCAGCCCGCTACGGCCAGGCTCAGGAGCTGATCGAGGAGCTCGCGGTCAAACGGCTCGCGCTCAGCTGTCCCCTGGATCTCCACGAATCGCCCGTCGCCAGTGCAGACCACGTTCATGTCGGTCTCGGCGATCACGTCCTCCTCGTAGCACAGATCGAGTATGGGCTGGCCATCGACGATCCCGACGCTGACCGCGGCGACCGAGGCTGCCAGCGGATTTCCCCTGCACCGCTTCCTGCCCTGCAGCCAGGCCACCGCGTCGGCAAGCGCGACGTAGCCGCCGGTGATCGCCGCGGTGCGGGTTCCGCCGTCGGCCTGCAGCACGTCACAGTCGATGATGATGGTGTTCTCGCCCAGGGCCTTCGGGTCAAGGCAAGCCCGCAGCGACCTGCCGACCAGCCGGGAGATCTCCTGGGTGCGGCCGCCCAGCCTGCCCTTGACCGACTCGCGGTCGCTGCGGGTATTGGTAGCACGGGGCAGCATCGCGTACTCGGCGGTCACCCAGCCCAGGCCGCTGCCCCGCCGCCAGCGCGGCAGCTCCTCGGCCACGCTGGCCGCGCAGAGCACCCGGGTCGCACCGAACTCGACAAGCACCGATCCCTCGGCATGGCCGAGCCAGCCTCTGGTGAGCCTCACATCGCGCAGCTGATCTGGGCGTCGCCCATCGGGTCGGGACATGCGCGCCAGCCTAGCGGGCGGCGGGGGCCGCACGGCTCAGCACCCGGCTCGCTCCGGCGCGCCGGCCTCGATCCACCGGTACACCGTGGCTACGCCATCGCCTAGCGCAGTAGTCGCCTGCCAGCCAAGATCCTGCCGCGCCCGCTCCACCGCGAGTGCGCTGCGCTGCAGCTCGCCCGGCCGCTGCGGCGCGAACTCCGGCACAGCGTTCCGGCCGGCGGCGGCGCCGATCATGCCGGCCAGCTCGATCACGCTGACCTCCTTGCCCGTGCCGATGTTCCAGGTACCCGGGCGGCCGCCGTCGGCAGCGGCGAGGAAGGCGGCCACCGCGTCCCCCACGTAGACGTAGTCGCGGGTCTGCGAGCCGTCCCCGTAGATGATCGGCTGCTCTCCCGCCAGCAGCCGGGAGCAGAAGATCGGGATCACACCGGATTCGCCGGAGGGGTCCTGCCTGGGCCCGTAGACGTTCGCCAGCCGCAGCACCGAGTGCCTGGCTGCGTGCAGCCTGTTGTAGAGGCCGAGATACTGCTCGGCGCAGTACTTCGCGATTCCGTACGGCGACTCGGGCAGCGGCAGGACGCTCTCCATGGACGGGATCGGCGCGTCCTTGCCGTACAGCGCGCCACCGGTCGAGCACATCAGCACCCGCACGTCCGCCGCGCGTGCCGCTTCCAGCACGTTAACGGTGCCCACCACGTTGGTCTGCGCGTCGGCTGCGGGCAGCGCCACGGAGGCCCGCACATCGATCTGCGCCGCCAGATGGCAGATCAGGGCGGGCCGCTCGCGGCTGACGATCTCGGCCAGCGGCTCGGAATCGGTGATGCTGACCTCGTGCAGCTCGACCCGGCTGTCCAGCCGGGTCTGGCGGCCGGAGGACAGGTCGTCGACTACCGACACCTCATCGCCTCGGGCCAGGAGCGCATCGGCCAGATGCGAGCCGATAAAGCCGGCGCCGCCGGTGACAAGTACGCGCATGGCAGTGGAGTTTATCCAGGCCCCGCCGCAGCGCGGCTGACCAGGCGATCCGTCAGCCAGGACGACCACCCGGCGCCCGGCCCGGCGGGTAGCCTCCGCGGAAGCGCCGGCGGCCGGTCCTAGCCGACCGCGAGGACCTGGCCGGCGACAGCCAGCGACAGCTGCCCGCCGAAAGCGGCCGCCGCTTCGGCGCGGGTGCGCTCCCGGTCGTTCCAGGTCACCAGGTGGGTGAGCACAAGCTGCCCGGCGCCGGCCCTGGCCGCGTGCTCGCCCGCCTGGCGGGCCGTCAGATGCAGGTCGGCCGGGAGGCCCGGGCCATCAACGAAGGACGCCTCGCACAGCAGCAGATCCGCGCCGCTGGCAAGCGTGACCAGCGCATCCGCCGGCCCGGTGTCGGCGGAGTAGGCAATGGATACGCCGCCGTGCGCCAGCCGGAAGGCGAACGTCTCGACCGGATGATTCACGTGGTCAACGGTGACCAGGAGCGGACCGATCTCGATCGTTCCCGGCGTGAGGGTGATGAAGTCGAACGCGTCGGTCATGCTCGTGCCGGGATCCAGCCCGAGAGCGCGCGACAGCCGCTCCCCGGTGCGCGCGGGGCCGTACACCGGGATCGGCGGCATGCGGCCGTCCGGATGATATGTCCTGACCACGGAATACGCGCACATGTCGAGGCAGTGATCGGCGTGCTGGTGGCTGAGGCAGATCGCGTCGATGTCCTGCAGCTCGGCGAAACGCTGCAGCGCGCCGAGCGCGCCGTTGCCGAGGTCCAGGACCAGCCGGAAGCCGTCAGCCTCGATCAGATAGCAGGAGGCCGGGCTGTCGGGTCCAGGAAAGCTGCCCGCGCATCCGACGATGGTCAGCCGCACGGCGATCCACGCTACTCGCGCGCCTGGCCTGCTCGCCGGGGATACTGCGGGCCCGGCCTACCCACGACGGGTCAGGCCCACAGCTGGCCTTCCAGCCGGGCCGCGGCCTCCTCCAGGGTGCCGTCATAGGCGCCCGTCGACAAATATTTCCAGCCTCCGTCGGCAATCAGCAGGGCTATGTCGGCGCGCTCGCCGGCGGCCAGGGCCCTGGCCGCCACCCCGAGGGCCGCGTGCAGAACCGCGCCGGAGGAAATGCCGGCGAACAGCCCCTCGACCGCCAGCAGGTCCCTGGTCCGGCGCAGCGAGTCGGCCGCCCCGACGGAGAACCGCCCGGTGAGCACGGACTCGTCGTAGAGCTCGGGGACGAATCCCTCATCCATGTTGCGCAGGCCGTAGACCAGCTCGCCGTAGCGCGGCTCGGCGGCGATCACCTGCACGCCTGGCACTTTCTCTCGCAGATACCGGCCGGTTCCCATGAGCGTGCCGGCGGTGCCGAGGCCGGCCACGAAATGGGTGATCTCCGGCAGGTCGGTGAGCAGCTCCGGGCCTGTCGTCTCGTAGTGCGCCCGCGCGTTCGCCTCGTTGCCGTACTGGTAGAGCATCACCCAGCCGGGATTCTCGGCAGCAAGCTGCCTGGCGATCCGCACTGCCTCGTTGGAGCCGCCCGCGGCCGGCGAGGAGATCACCGATGCGCCGTACAGCTCGAGCAGCTCGCGCCGCTCGGCCGAGGTGTTCTCGGGCATCACGCAGATCAGCTTGTACCCACGCAGCCGCGCCACCATGGCAAGCGAGATGCCGGTGTTGCCGGAGGTGGGCTCCAGCATCGTCGCGCCGGGGGCGAGCAGCCCGTCCCGCTCAGCGCTGGCCACCATATAGAACGCCGCCCGGTCCTTCACCGACCCGGTCGGGTTCCTGTCCTCCAGCTTGGCCCACAGCCGTACGCCAGGACCAGGCGACAGCCGCGGCAGGCCAATGAGCGGCGTGCCGCCGACGGCGTCGAGCAGAGAGTCATAGCGCATCGCGCGTGTGGTTGCCTTCCGGTCAGCGCATCCCGCGGGCCAGTGCAACCCGCGGGCCGGGCCGGCGCATCCCGCGGGTCAGCGCCGCCCGCCGGCTACAGCCGGGAGCACGGTGACGGTGTCGCCGTCCTTGAGCGGCGCCTCGAGGCCGCCGAGGAACCGCACATCCTCGTCGTTCAGGTACACGTTGACGAACCTGCGCAGACCTGAGTCGTCCACCAGCCGGTCGCGCAGCCCGTCATGCCGGGAATCCAGGTCGGTGAGCACATCGGCGAGCGTGTCGCCGGTGCCCTCAACCGACTTGGCACCGCCGGTGTAGCCGCGCAAGATCGTCGGGATACGGACCTCGATGGCCATCGCTAACACTCCAATGGTGCGGATTGCCTGCAGGCTGCCTGTTCCTATCCAGCCTGCCGTCAATTGTCCAACCGGCCCGCCAGCCGGATCATTCCGGCCCGGCCAGCGCAGAGCTTCCGCGGTGGCCGGCGGCCGGGGCCGGCCTACCGGTCAGCCCGGTCAGCCCCGTCAGCCGCCCCGCAGCCATCGGCGGCCGTGACGGTGATTTCTTCCTCAGTGACGACGCCTTCCTCGGAGACGACGCCGTCGACGATGCGGAACGAGCGGAACTCGGTCTGCTCGGGCTCACGGGTCGAGACCAGCACGTAATGCGCACCCGGCTCGCTCGCATACGAGATGTCCGTCCTGGACGGGTACGCCTCGGTCGCCGTATGCGAGTGATAAATCACGATAGGCTCCTCATCGCGGTCGTCCATCTCCCGCCAGACCCGAAGCTGCTCCATCGAGTCAAAGCGGTAGAACGTCGGCGAGCGCTCGGCGTTCAGCATGGGCACCAGTCGCTGCGGCCGGTCGCTGCCCGCCGGTCCGGCGATCACGCCGCACGCTTCATCGGGGTGGTCAGCCCGAGCATGCGCCACGATCCTCGCCTGCAGCCCGGCAGAAATGGTCAGCATGCCTGCGAGCGTAACGCGGCGGCCTCAGCCAAGCGCTTCGACCAGGCTTTCCTGCAGATAGGCCAGCCACTGGTAAACCCATACATAGGCATAACGAGGATCATCAGAGCCCATGTCCGCCACGTCCGCATCGAAATCCTCGGTAACTCCCAGGCGCACGCTGAGTGCCAGCCGCACGTCGTTGAGCGCGCGCAGCCACGCCTGGCCTTGTGGCTCGGAGAGCCGGATCCTGCCCCCGCGCGGCGGCAGCGTGGCCAGCACGGTCCGCGCGGCCGCCACCTTGCCCGATCGCAGTCCCTGCTCGGTATACCTGCGGAACTCCGCGGCGGCCTTGGGATCATCACGGTAGGCGTCGGGCAAGAGCCGGGCCAGGGCCGGGTCATCGGGCGCCTCGGTGCTGTCGCTCAGCCCGAACTGGGCGTCGAGCGCTGCGGCGGTCCCCGCCAGGGGGCCGGCGTCCTGCTGCCCGTCCGGCTCCGCGTCCTGGCCGACCGGCGAGTCCCCGCCGACAAGCTCAGCGACCTGGCTGACCAGATTGCGGATAATGCCGGCCTGCGCGGCGGCGAAGCGAGCGGTCACCCCGCCAGACGCGGCACGGAAACCCGCCATCAGCCCCCCCGCCTCCTCCTCCTGACTCACGAGTCGTGACTCACCGTCGCCCACAGGCCATAGCTGTGCAGGGTTTGCGCAACCCCTTCCATCGCCTCGCGCGCGCCGGACGACACTACTGCCTTGCCCTTGTGGTGAACGTCGAGCATGAGTTTCTCCGCCTTCGACTTCGGGTAGCCGAAGACGGTCTGGAAAACGTAGGTCACGTACGACATCAGATTGACAGGGTCGTTCCACACGATGGTGATCCAGGGCCTGTCGGCGATTACCTCTTCGCCCGTCTCCGGACGCTCCACCTCGGCAGGTGCCACACTCATGAGACTTCACCTCCTTTTGCCAGTGTTCCACTGCGCGCCGGCGAACCGGAACCAAGCACCGCGATGCGCCGGGCTGGCCGTGGTAAATGCCGTTTTGTCCCGCCGCGGCAGCCAATGCTGCCGCCAGGAACTGGCGATCCGTAGGCTTCCCCCATGACACCTCAACCGGGCAGAACGAGTCTGCCCGCGGCCGGCCGCCTCGAATCTGGCCCTCTTGACGCCGGAACCGGCCTGCTCACCGACCATTACGAGCTGACGATGCTGCGCGCAGCGCTGCACAGCGGCGCCGCCCGCCAGCGCGCGGTATTCGAGGTCTTCGCACGCTCCCTGCCGAGTGGCCGTCGATACGGCGTCGTCGCTGGTCAGGGACGGCTGCTGGAAGCACTCGCCAGTTTCCGCTTCAGCGACGCCGACCTGCGGTTCCTGACCGACTCCGGCGTCATTGACGACGTCACGCTACGCTACCTGGAGTCGTATTCCTTCGGCGGCGATATCTGGGCTTACGCCGAGGGCGACTGTTACTTTCCTGGCTCGCCGATCCTCGTGGTCGAGGGCACGTTCGCCGAGGCCGTCCTGCTGGAGACAGTGACGCTGTCCATCCTGAACCACGACTGCGCGATCGCCTCGGCCGCATCGCGGATGGTTACCGCCGCCGATGGCCGGCCGCTGATCGAGATGGGCTCGCGCCGGACGCACGAGTTCGCCGCCGTGGCCAGCGCGCGGGCGGCCTACATCACCGGGTTCGCCGCCACCTCAAATCTGCGGGCCGGCCGTGACTACGGGGTGCCGACCAGCGGCACGAGCGCGCACTCGTTCACGCTCGCCCACGACGACGAGGGACATGCGTTCGGCGCCCAGCTGACCGCGCTCGGGACCGACACCACGCTGCTGGTAGACACCTACGATGTGGAAAGCGCCGTCCGCACGGCGGTGGAGCTCGCCGGGCCGGGCCTCGGGGCGGTGCGCGTCGACAGCGGGGACCTGCCGGTGATCGCGCGCGAGGTCCGCGCGCTGCTTGACTCGCTCGGCGCTGCGCACACCAGGATCGTGCTCACCGGCGACCTGGACGAGTACTCGATCGCGGCGCTGGCCGCGACGCCGGTCGACGGCTACGGCGTGGGCACGTCACTGGTCACCGGATCCGGCGCGCCGACCGCGGCCCTGGTGTACAAGCTGGTAGCACGCGCCGGTGCCGGGCCGGCCGGGAGGCTGCAGCCGGTCGCCAAGCGCTCGGTCGGCAAGCCCGGCCGGGGCGGCCGCAAGTGGGCGTCGCGTCAGCTGGACCGCGGCGGCACCGCCGTCGCGGAGGTCGTCTCTGACCGGCCGCCGGAGCCGGGTGCGGCGAGCCGGGTGCTGCTGCGGCAGCTCGTGCGGGACGGCGAGATCGTCGGCCGGGAGCCGCTCGCGGCGGCTCGGGCGCGGCATCGTGCGGCGGTAGCCGAGCTGCCCGCGCACGCGCGGCGGCTCGCGCGCGGCTATGCCGCGATTCCGACGGTGTTCACGCCGGATGCCGAGGAAAACGGAGCATCGCCGGACCGTGCCTAGCCCTCGGGGAGGGACTCGTAGATCTCCTTGCACTCCGGGCACACGGGGAACTTCTTGGGGTCCCTGTTCGGCACCCAGACCTTGCCGCAGAGCGCCATGACCGGAGTACCAGTCACCGCACTATCAACAATCTTGTCTTTCACGACATAATGCGCAAAGCGATCGTGGTCACCATCGCCCGTCGAGAGATCCGGCCGGGTATCGCTGTCCCGGCGAGTGTCAGTGTGCTGGCGGGTGTCGGTACCCGGAATGGTTTCAGTACTCACAAGCGCAGAGTTTACGCCCGGCGGCCGGACGCTCAGTTCAGCACCGGATCATCGGGATACGTGGCGACCAGCGCCAGATCGCCGCCCTGCCTGCGCAGCACTGCAGGCCAAAGCCGCTCCGGCTCGGCAGCGAACGCGTCCGCCGGCTGACCGCCGAGCACGTACCAGGCGCCCTCGTCGATCTCCGCTTGCAGCTGGCCGACGCCCCAGCCCGCGTATCCGGCAAAAACCCGCAGGGAGGTGATCTCGGCGGCCAGCAGCTCCGGCGGCGAGCCCAGGTCAACCAGGCCGATCCGCGACATCATCGGGGATCCGTCGAGCGAGCGCCAGCCCAGCGGCTCGCCCTCGCCGCGCATCAGGGCAAGCGCGAGCGCGCTGTTCGGCGATACCGGGCCGCCGCGGAACACCACCGACGGTCCGGTGACCAGCTCCTCCCACGGCTCGAGCACCTGCCCGACCGGGACGTGGGTAGGCCGGTTCAGCACTACGCCAAGAGTTCCTTCCTCATCCTCGTCCTCGACGACCAGGATGACGGTCCGCCGGAAGTTGGGATCACCGAGCAGCGGCGTGGCGGCGAGCAGCTTCCCGCTGAGAGATGCATCCTCCATATCCCCATGATGCGGCACAGCGGCGCAGGCCGGATGAACGTGGCCGGCCCGGATGCCGGCGCCTTCGCAATGACCGCGGCCGCGAGGCGGCAGCGCGTTCGAGCAAGGTTCGTGGCCAGATCCTTGTCAAATGATCTTGCTGACACCTATACCCTGCAAGTGTGTCCAGGGGAATGCCAGCAGCTCCCGTCGCGGGGGCCACTGACAGCCATGACAACGGCAATCGAACGGACCGCCAGGCCAAGCCGGGCCCGGCGGTCGACGCGGCCCGGCTGCGAGTCGCCATCATGCGGATGTCGCGGCGACTGCGCAAGCACGAGCTGGCCGGCCTGACGCCCACCCAGCTGTCTGCGCTGGCGACGGTGGAACTGGCGGGGCCGGTGCGACTCGGCGATCTCGCCGCGGCCGAGCGGATCGCGCCATCGACGCTCACCCGGCTGGTCAGCGTGCTGGAAGAGTGCGGGTACGTGCTGCGCTGCGCGGTACCCGAGGATGCGCGCGCCAGCACCGTGACAATCACCGACACAGGCCACTCGGTGCTCGACCGGATCAGGCAGGAGACCACCAGCCTGCTCGCCGACAGCCTGCTGCTGCTTGCGCCGGACCAGCTGGCAGCGCTGGCGCGGGCCCTTCCGGCACTCGAGCAGCTGGCCGATGCGATCCCCGCAGATCAGCGCCCGCACAGCGGGCGCGGCCGACCGTCGCTGCCTTCGGTGACATAAACGCCTTCGGCCAGATAACGTCTTCGGGCACAGAAAGCCTGCCGGCGATGGCGCAGGAGCCCGCCGGCGAAGGCAACGGCATGGCTCAGAAGAGCAGGCTGGACAGCGTCGCGCGCGCCTTGGCAACCCGCGGCTCCCTCGGCGGGAACACCTCGAAGAGGCCGACGAGATGCAGCCGGGCCGCGTTCCGTTCCTCGCCCGAGGTGCGCCGGACAGCGTCGAGCAGCCGGCTGAAACCCGCGTCGACCCTGCCCGTGGCCACTTCGACGTCGGCCATCCTGGCCTGAGCCGCGACATCGCCGGTGCGTTCCTGCGCGTCCCGCGCGACCTTGGCCTGGTCGTAGGAATTGACCCGGCGAATCAGCTCGACCTGCGCCAGGCCCATCGTCGCCACCGGATGGCCGGGCGACGAAGCGAGCATCTTCTCGAACGCGCCGACCGCGGCGTCAAGGTCGCCCCGGTCGATCGCCTGCTGCGCCTCCTGCAGCGCAGGATCGTCCCGCGGGTCACCGGGCTGCAGGCCCGGCCTGGCCTGGCCGGGAACCTGTCCGGCGGAGCCGGGCTGCCCGTCGGGCCGGCTTGCCGCGGCCGAACCCGGCTGGGCAGGCCCGCCAGCCAGCCCGAGCCGCTCGGCGACCTGCATGACCTGGCCGAGCCAGTCCTGCACCTGCGACTCGGGCATCGCGCCCATGAAGCCATCCACGACCTGTCCGGCTATCACCGCCACGACCATCGGGATGCTCTGCACCTGGAGCGCGGCGCTCAGCTGGGGGTTGGCGTCGACATCCACCTTGGCGAGGATCCAGGCGCCGTCAGCCGCCGCGGCCAGCTTCTCCAGCACGGGACTTAGCTGCTTGCACGGGCCGCACCACTCCGCCCACAGGTCGAGGACAACCGGGACGTCGCGTGACCGGGCGACGACGTCGTTGTTGAAGGTCTCGTCGGTGACCTCGATGACGCTGCCTCCGGGCGCGCCCGGCTGCGCGCTGTCCGCCGGGCCGCCGGGCACCTGACCCCCCGGCGGCTGCTGCCTGCGCTGAGCTGCGGCCTGACGGGCGCCGAGGTCGACGGCACCGTGAAGCGAGAAATTCCGCGGCTGCTGCATGCTTCCATCCTGCCTCATCACCAGTGTTCCGGGCACCGCAGACCCGGCGAGTACAGCTGCTCAGAATGCCGGGGCCTCGAAATAGCCGCCCCACTCCTGGCGCAGGACACCGCAAATCTCCCCGAGGGTCGCCTCCGCTGCTGCCGCTGCGATCATCGGCGGGATCATGTTCTGCGCTGACCGTGCCGCCGCCAGCATCGCCGTCAGCGAGCGGTCTACCGCGGCCTGATCGCGGTGGCCGCGGCGCCGGGTAAGCTCGCGCACCTGTTCCACCTCCACCTCCTGGCTAACCCGGTGGATCTCGACCGGCTTCTCCACTGTGTCGGTGTGACAGTTGACGCCGACAACCCTCTTCTCGCCCTTCTCTAGCTTCTGCTGATAGCCAAAGGAGGCGTCGGCGATCTCGGCCATGAACCAGCCATCCTCGATGCCACGCAGAATTCCGCCGGTCATCGAGCCATCCGGGCTCATCGCCCGGATCTTCGCGAAAGTTTCCGACGCCTGCGCCTCCAGCCGGTCGGTCAGCTCCTCCAGGTACCAGGAACCTCCCAGCGGGTCGGCCACGTTGGCCACGCCGGTTTCCTCCATGATCACTTGCTGAGTGCGCAGGGCGATCTCGGCCGTCTTGGCGCTTGGCAGTGCGAGAACCTCGTCGAGTGCGTTGGTGTGCAGCGAGTTGGTCCCGCCGAGGACCGCGGCCAGCGCCTCGATCGCCGTCCGGACGACGTTGTTCTCGGGCTGCTGGGCGGTCAGTGAGACTCCGGCCGTCTGGGTGTGGAAGCGCAGCCGCTGGGCCCGCTCGGTCTTGGCCCCGTAGATGTCGCGCATCCAGCGTGCCCAGATCCTGCGGGCCGCCCGGAACTTCGCGATCTCTTCGAAGAAGTCGATATGGGCGTCGAAGAAGAACGACAGGCCGGGCGCGAACACCTCAATGTCCAGCCCGCGAGACAGCCCGAGCTCGACGTAACCGAAGCCGTCCGCCAGCGTGAAGGCAAGCTCCTGCGCGGCGGTGGAGCCGGCTTCCCTGATGTGGTATCCGGACACCGACAGCGGCTTGTAATCCGGGATGTTCTGCGCGCAGTACTCCATCAGGTCGCCGATCAGGCGCAGGTGCGGCTGCGGCGGGAAGAGCCACTCCTTCTGCGCGATGTACTCCTTGAAGATGTCAGTCTGCAGGGTGCCGTTCAGCTTGCCGGTGTCGGCCCCCTGGCGCTGCGCGGCGGCCAGGTACATGCAGAACACCGGGACCGCCGGCCCGCTGATCGTCATGGAGGTCGTCGTGTCGGCCAGCGGGATGCCGCCGAACAGGATGTCCATATCGGCGGCCGAGTCGATGGCCACGCCGCAGTGGCCGACCTCGCCGAGCGAATGCGGGTCGTCGGAATCGCGGCCCATCAGCGTCGGCATGTCGAAGGCGACGGACAGGCCGTGCCCGCCATGCTGCAGCAGCATCTTGTACCGCTCGTTGGTCGCGTGCGCGTTCCCGAATCCGGAGAACTGCCGGATGGTCCACGTCTTGCCGCGGTAGCCCGCCGGATGGAGCCCGCGGGTGAACGGGAACCCGCCCGGCCAGCCAATCCGATCAAAGCCCGGCACGGCGGCGCCCTGCGGCGGCCCGTAGACGGGGTCGACCTCCAGGCCCGACAGCGTCGTGAAGTCCGCGTCCCGCAGGCGTGAGCTGTCGTAACGGCGCTGCCAGCGCTCCCGGCCGCTCTCGTCCGCACTACCAGGCTGGTCCGCATTGCCGTGCGGCTCGTCCGCCCTGCCCTGAGCATCCATGTTTCCTCCGAGCTGCGCGCCGAGGGGCAAGTTAGTAGGACGTCCTACTAACTTTCCTTTCAGTGTACGCGGCAGGCCTGGCGCTGGGCAGCGCCGCCCGCGGCCCAACCATCAGGCGCAGTGCGTCGTCTGACGAGGTGGCGGAGCGCCGCGCAGGTCCCGCCGACAAGCCCAGGGACGCGCTGAATGTGTGGTAGAACCGGATGCGATACAGCGCAGGCCGCGGAGGCTGCACTGCAGTCCTCGGTGATGTCGTGACCGTGCAGGCATCGTGGACTGCGGCACCGATCAGGACAGCCGGGCAGAGGGAGCTCAGTGGCCAGGCTGCGCACGGGCGACCGCGAGGCGGCCGAAGATCTCTTCAATGCCGCCTACCCCCGGCTGGCCGGCTGGATCCGCCGCCTGGTCAACGACGACGAGACCGCGCACGAAATCGCATCCGAGGCCTTCACGCGCCTGCTGTCCCGCTGGTCGACACTCGACAACCCGCAGAGCTATCTCTACATGATCGCGACTAACCTGGTGCGGGACCACTGGCGCAGGTCCGGCCGGGAGCGGAAGGCCATCAGGACGCTCACGGCCGCTGCGCCACCAGATCCGGCGTGCCACCCGGCGCAGGACGTCGACGTGCGCGCGCTGATCGAGGCGCTGCCGTCCAGACAGCGCAGCGCCTTCCTGCTGCACTACTACGGCGGTTTCCCGGTTCGCGAGGTCGCGGCGATGCTCGGCAGCCCTGAGGGGACGGTCAAGGCGGATCTTCATCATGCGCGGGCACGGCTGAAGGCGGCAGTGGGTGCGGGCAGTGAGTGATCCGCGCGACGAGATCGGCGCCTGGCTCGGCCAGGACGTCCAGCTGCTCTCGCCGCGGCCGGGAACGTTCGACCGGGTCTGGAGGCAATCCCGGCGGCGCAAGGCGGATAAGGCGCTCATCGCGGGGGCGGGTGCGGCAGCCGTGATCGCCTGCGTGGCGCTCGCACCGCAGCTGGTCTCCGCCCTGCGGCCGGGCGGCGGCCCCGCGCAGCACCCGGTCGCCTCCGGGACCTTGCCGTCGGCCCGCACGTCGGCCCGGCCGCCGGGCAGGCAGACGGCCGGCCCGAGCGACCGGCCGGGTGCGGCGGCGTCCAGATCCGCTACCCAGCTGCCCGCTGGCCTGGCATTGTCGCCGACGACGTCCGGCGGCCCGGTGCCGGCCAATTTCCGGCCCACCTCGATCACCATGATCGCCGGCGACATCGCCGCGGTGATCGGCCAGGCCGGCCCGCTGGGTCACTGCGCCAGCCGATACTGCACCTCGCTGGCGGGCACTCCCGACTTTGGCGGCACCTGGTACGGGGTCGGCGCGCCCAGCACCGGCGGGCCGCGGGGCGCCGCCGGGGTAAGCCAGCTGCGATTCCTGAACCTTTCCGACGGCTGGGCGTACGGCCCGCAGCTGTGGGTGACCACCAACGGCGGGGCCAGCTGGCAGCAGGAGCACACGTATGGGCTGCGGGCCACCGATCTGGAGACGGCGGACAACCACGCCGTCGCGCTGTTCGCCCGGTGCGGCGGCACCGGCAGCCGCTACGCGGCCGACTGCACGAGTTTCTCGCTGTACGCCTCCGCGGCCGGAAGCTCCGCCTGGCGGCCGGTGCCCGGCCCGGTGCGCAACCTCACGGCGGCCGGCGGGGGGCCGGCCGCTGCCAGCCTGGTGATCGCGGCAGCGGCGGCGTCCGATCCGGCAGGCCCGGCTGGCTACCTGCTCGCGCCCTCCGGTCAGCTGCTGAGCGGCCCGCTGACCGGTTCGGCCTGGAAGGTAATTGGCCGCGTCCCCGCCGCGTGCCGGCCCGGCACGGCTCAGCTAAGCGGCGAGCCCGCTGGCTCCCAGCTCGCCGCTGAGTCTGCGGGAGCCCGGACCGCCGCCCCGGTCGCCTCCGGGTCCCAGCTGCTGCTGAGCTGCGGCGGCCCTGCCGCCGACCGGAACTCCCGATCCGCGACCATCTACGCGTCGGCCGACGGCGTGCACTGGCGGCGGACAGGGACTCCGCCGGCCACCGGGACGGCGACTTCGCTGGCGGCGACCAGCGGCGGCCTGCTCGTGCTGGCCACGAGCGCCGGCATTGATTACTCAGCTGACGACGGCAGGAACTGGCGCTCGGCCGCCGTCAGCGGGACCGCGCGGGACTTCACGTACGTAGCCATGACAACGCCGACCCAGGGCGTCGCCGTGCCCGCAGATTCCGGCCTGGGCGAGGTGTTCACGACCATCAACGGCGGCAAATCGTGGTCGCCGTCGCCCGTCCGGGGCGGCGGAAGCTGACCATGACGCGGGCGGTGCCGTGGTCAGCGCGGCGCGGGCTCGCTGAAGTCACCGGCCTGAACCCGCAGTGCCCGGAGTGCGGAGAACATCTCCGCTAGCTGCGCGGCGTCGTAGCCGGGCATGCCGAAATCGGCGGCCATCAGGTCCGCGGTCGCGCGCTCGACCACCTCGCGTCCGGCCGGGGTTATCTCGGCCAGGGTCCCGCGCCCGTCCAGCGGGTTGGGACGGCGGATGACAAGCCGCTGCTGCTCCAGCCGGTCGATCGTGTTCGTGACGCTGGTCGGGTGCACCATCAACCGCTGGCCCATCAGCCGCAACGGCAGCGCGCCGTGCCGGGAGAAGGTGAGCAGGACCAGCGCCTCATACCTGGCGAACGTCAGGCCGTGCGGCCTGAGCCGCTCATCTAGCTCGGCCAGCAGGATCTGCTGCACACGCATGATCGACGTCACCGCCGCCATTGCCCGCGCGTCGCCGAACCTGCGCTGCCAGATCTCGGCAGCCCGGGCGATGGGATCGAAGGGCAGATCCAGCGGCTTGGGCACAGGCACAACGTACCGGTCCTGGTGGGCACGGGCTCCCGCATCTCAGCCAGTCGGCGGCGCCGGCGTTGCGCGCAAGTCCCCTTCGATCACAGGCAGTTATATTTCCTGCTAGAGCATGTGACCGAGCAGGGTCGGGGGATAATGTGCAGTCCGGTCACGCTGTGATGCCGATGACTCCCGTGCTCGCGGCCGGAGTGGGCGTGCGGCACGGACGGGGCTGGGCGCTACGTTCCGCGAGCTTCCGCATGAACACATCGATGACCGGCGCGGGCGGCCTGGGCATTGTGGTCAGCCGCCGCGGTCCCGCGACCGCGGTGATCGATCTGCTGTCGGGGCATGCCCGGCCCGGCTACGGTGTGCTGCGCGTCCTGGGCGAGGACCTGACAACGGCCCAGGGCCGCGCGGCCATCCGCGGGCATGTCGGAATCGCGCGCCGGACTGCCGGGCCGCGGGCCGCCTTCCGGGTGCGCTGGCTGGTCGAGCACGCGGCCAGGCGGGCCGGGATACCGGAGCGCGTCCGGCATCCGCTCGCCGCGGCGATCCTGGACCGGCTGTCGCTAACGCCGTGGGCCGAGGTACCAGTGCGGTCCGCACCCGATGTCATCGGTCGTCGGGCCAGGCTCGCCGCCGCCACGGTGCACGAGCCGGCTCTGCTGTTCATCGACGGGCTGCTGGATGACCTCGCCCCGCGGGACGCGGCCGCGCTTGCCGAGTGCGTTCGTGATCTGGCCAGGGAGATGGCCATCATCGCAACCGGAAGCGATGCCAGCGCCCTCGCGCTCGTCTGCGACGAGGTGCTGACCCTTGCCGACGGCATCCTGATCAGCGAGGCCACCACGGGCCAGCTGGTCCGGCCGCTGTCGTAGGCTGCCGATGTGGACTGGAGCCTGCTGGAATGCGGACGTTCCGGGCACATCACCTATGCGCCGGACGAACCGGAACTGCGCGCGCAGGTCCGGGCGTCAACGGAAGCGGGCGAGGCCTGGCAGTGCCTGCGCTGCGCCGCCTTCGTGGCCGGGCAGCCGCAGCGCGCCGGCCCCGCTGACCAGGCCCCGGTCGTCCGACGGGCCGACCAGATCCGCAGCGTGTTCATCCTGCGGATCTTTGCTGTGGAGCGCTGCCTGCGCGGCCTGGCTTTCGGCGCCCTTGCCTACGCGGTGTGGCGGTTTTACTCCTCGCGTCAGTCCATCGAGCAAGCGTTTGACCGCGAGCGGCCCGTACTCCGCTCGCTATTCCGCAGTGTCGGCTACAACATCGATCATTCCAAGCTCGTCGGGCTCTTCAAGCATGCGCTGACACTGAGCTCGAGCACGATCACCCTGGTCGCAGCCCTGCTGGCAGCCTATGCGGTGGTGGAGCTGATCGAGGCCACCGGCCTCTGGCTGGCTAAGCGGTGGGGCGAGTACTTCGCCATGGTGGCCACGTCGATCTTCCTGCCCTACGAGATCTACGAACTGGTCGGCAAGGTCACCGTGACCCGGCTCGTGCTTTTCGCGGTCAACCTGGCCCTGGTCCTCTACCTGGTGATCACCAAACGGCTCTTCGGAGTGCGCGGCGGCAAGCACGCCTACCAGGCCCGGCTGCGCGGTGAGTCGGTACTTGAGTCGGCCCGTAAGGCGGCGGCGCCCAGCCGCAGGGCACGCGACGCTGGCGCCGAGCCGGCTGCCGGCGCTTCCGGTGCCTCCGCCGGGCCGAAGGAAGCTGCAAGTCAGCCCGCCGACGGTCCTACGAGCGCGACCAAGTCCTGACGCGAGAATTTTTGCGCCTCCCGCCGCCCCGGCGCGATTACTCAGCGTCTATGAGATTGTCGGCTGCCGCATACGGGTCTAGCTCACCGCCGGCTACCCGGCCGGCGAGCTCGTCCAGGTGCGACTCTCCGGGCAGGGCGCCCAGCCGACGGCGCAGTTCGGTCACGGCGATCGCCGAGATTTCCGCCCTGGCCCTGGCCCGGCGCCTGCGGTCTCGCTCTCCCGACTTCCCCAGCCAGGCCCCATGCGCGCCAAGCCGGTCGGTCAGGTCCTCAATCCCCTCACCGGCTGACGCCGTCGTCGCGACGATCGGCGGCTTCCAGGCCTCTTCGCCAAATCGCGCCATCGTCAGCATCGTGCGCAGGTCCCTGATCGCTTCCTGTGCGCCCGGCCGGTCGCTCTTGTTCACGACGAAGATATCGGCGATCTCCAGGACGCCGGCCTTTGCCGCCTGAATGGAGTCACCCATTCCCGGCGCGACGACCACCAGCGTCGAATCGGCCAGCGAGGCAATCTCGACCTCGGCCTGGCCGACGCCGACGGTCTCGATCATGATCACGTCGAAGCCCGCTGCTTCCAGTATCCGCAATGCCTGCGGCGTGGTCCAGGAAACGCCGCCCAGGTGGCCGCGGCTGGCCATCGAGCGGATGAACACGCCGCCGTCGGTCGCGTGATCCTGCATCCGGACCCGGTCGCCGAGCAGCGCGCCACCGCTGAAGGGCGATGTCGGGTCCACCGCTAGCACGCCGACCCGCAGCCCGCGGCCCCGATAGGCGCGTACCAGCGCCGCGGTAACCGTGGATTTGCCGACCCCCGGCGATCCGGTCAGCCCGATGATGATCGCCCCGCCGGTGAGCGGCGCGATCAGCTTCATGACCGGTCGCAGCTGCGGTGAGCCATTCTCGACCAGGGACACCAGCCGGGCGAGAGCGCGGGCGTCGCCCGCGCGGGCGGACTCGACGAGGGCAGCCGCGTCGAGGCTGCCGCTGCGGGCCCGCCAGGACGACCCGTTCCGCCCGTCATCAGCAGATCCCGGACGCGACGCCGACTCCGGCATCGGGCCCTGGAGCCCTGTGCCGGCCTGAGACCCTGGGCCGGCCTGAGACCCTGGGCCGACCTGAGACCCTGTGCTGGCCCGAGACCCTGGGCCGCGGGCGGGCAGCGGCTGGCCCGGGTCAGCCACGGCGGGGCGCCGCCACCCGCAGCAGCAGCGCGTCGCCCTGGCCGCCGCCACCGCACAGTGCCCCCACGCCAACGCCGCCGCCGCGCCGGCGCAGCTCGCAGATGATGTGCAGCGCGATCCGGGCACCTGACGCGCCTATCGGATGGCCCATGGCGATCGCTCCGCCGTTGACGTTGACGCGGTCGAGCCCGATCCCCAGGTCCCGCGTCGACTGAATGACGACAGCGGCGAAGGCCTCGTTGATCTCGATCAGGTCGAGGTCGGCCACGGCCAGGCCAGCCTTGCCGAGCGCCTGCTGGATCGCATGCGCCGGCTGGGAGTGCAGCGAGTTATCCGGTCCGGCGACGAGGCCATGCGGGCCGACCACGGCCAGCGGCGAAGCGCCCGCCGCCGCGGCCGCTTCGGCCGACATCACGACGACCGCAGCGGCACCGTCAGAGATCTGGGACGCCGATCCCGCGGTGATCGTGCCGTCGCTGGCGAACGCGGGCCGCAGCGCGGCGAGCGACTCGGCAGTCGTGTCCGGGCGCACACCCTCGTCTGTGTCGAAGATCACCGGCTCGCCGCGCCGCTGCGGGACCTGGACGGCGACAGTTTCCTCCGCGAGCAGGCCGTCCTTGATCGCCTTGGCCAGGAGCTGGTGCGACCGCGCCGACAACTCATCCTGCTCGGCGCGGGTAATGCCAAGCCGCGCATTGCCCTTCTCGGTGGACGCCCCCATCGAGAGATGGTCGAAAGGGTCGGTCAGGCCGTCGTAGGCCATCGCGTCGATCAGCTCGGCCGACCCGTACCTGAAGCCGCGGCGTGCGCCCCGCAGCAGGTGCGGGGCCTGGCTCATCGACTCCATGCCGCCAGCCACGACGACATTGAACTCGCCGGCCCTGATCAGCCTGGCGGCCAGCGCAATGGCATCGAGGCCAGACAGGCAGACCTTGTTGATCGTGACGGCGGGCACCGACATCGGTATCCCGCCGGCGACTGCCGCCTGCCGGGACGAGATCTGGCCCGCCCCCGCCTGCAGCACGTGCCCCATGATCACGTAATCGACCTGATCACCCGACAGGCCGGAGCGCTCCAGCGCCGCCCTGATCGCGATGCCGCCAAGCTGCGCCGCGCTGAAGTCGCTGAGCGAGCCGAGAAGACGCCCGATGGCCGTCCTGGCCCCGCCGACGATGAATGCTTCCCGCATGCGTGCAACGATACCCGCGAGATTACCTGCCGCTGAAGGGATGAAGACGTGCTAACTCGCATCGACCACGTGGGAATCGCCTGCCGGAACCTGGAGGAGAAGATCGACTTCTATACCGCGACGTTCGGGCTGTCCGTCGTGAGCCGCGAGACGCACGCCGAGCAGGGCGTCAACGAGGCAATGCTGGCGGTGGCCCACGCTCCCGCTGGCGGCTCCTACATCCAGCTGCTGGAGCCGCTCGGCCCCGATACGCCGGTCGGCCGGTTCCTCGAGCGCCGCGGCGAAGGTATCCACCATGTGGGGTACGGCGTGGCGGACGTCACGGCGGCGCTGGCCGCGATCGGGGCTACCGGCGTGCGGCTCCTGGACAGCAGGCCCAGACATGGCTCTATGGGCGCTTCTATCGCGTTCCTGCACCCCGGCGACGTCGGCGGCGTGCTGACCGAGCTTGTGCAGGCACCGAGCGAGCACTGACGACAGCAGCTGGCGACAGCCAAAGGCTGACGTTACATATAGGTAAAGACCTGTTCCTCCCGCAGTGGCGCACACGAACGGGGCGCCAAACTACCGCCGAGGAGAGTACGCTGCGAGGCACCGGGCGGTGAATCTGCGTGCCGGCCGGGCCGCGGCAGCTGAGATTGCCGGCCCGGCGAAGAGCTCGCGAGGCAACCGCCCGGGTGAGCGTATCCCCCACGTCTACCCAGGATTAGGCGACATGCAGCCCGATATCGATGCTCAGCTAAGCAACTTCTTTGAGGAATCCCCTCATCGCGACTTCGCGCGGGTCATGCGTGGGTACGATCCGCACCAGGTCAACGAGCACCTGAAGCAGATCGACGGAGACTTGCGCCAGCACAGGGAGCAAGTACAGGCGCTGCAGCGGGAGCTTGCCGACGCCCGCCGGCAACTCCAGGAACAAGAGCGTCCGACCTACGCCGGCCTTGGCTCGCGGATTGAACAGCTGCTCAGGCTCGCTGAGGAGCAGGCGACCGAGATTCTCCAGGAGGCCAGGTCAGCCGCGAACGAGTCCCACACGACGGCCAAGGTCGAAGCCGCGGAGCTCCGGGCAGCCGCCGAGAACGAGGCCGGCGAACTGCGGGCGCTCGTCAAGCGGGAGACCGAGGATCAGCGCTCGTCGGCCGACCGCGATGCCGATGCAATCCGTACCTCAGCCCGGCGCGAGGCCGACGAACTGACCTCTACGAGCGAGCGCGACGCGGCCCAGCTCCGCGCCACGACCGAGCACGAGGTCGCCGAGAAGCGCGCCTCCATCGAGCGGGACATCGCCAAGCTCCGTACCACCACCGAGCGCGAAGTCGCTCAGCTCAAGGCGTCATCGAAGCGGGAGCGCGACGAGATCCTCGCCACCTCCAAGCGCCAGGCTGACGAGATGCGCAACCAGGCGCAGCGGATCCTGGACGAGAGCGAGGCTCAGCGCGCGCAGGCCGAAGCCGAGTTCGAGATCCAGCTGGCCTCGCGCCGCGAGGAAGTCGAGCGCCAGGAGGCCGAGCGGCTCGCTGCCGCGCAGGCCGCCACGCAGAAGATGGTGTCCGATGCCGAGCAGCGCGCGGCCACCGCGGAGCAGCGCGCCGCCAGGGCCAGCGCGCACGCCGAGCAGGCGCGGCGCGATGCCGAGCAGCAGTCCCGGGGGCTGGTCAGCAATGCCAGGAGGGACGCCGACCAGATCGTCGCCCAGGCCAAGTCGCAGGCCGACCAGCTGCTGGCCGAGACGAAGGCCGAGTCCGACCGGATCCGCACCGTCGCGCAGCGCCAGGTCGACGAGCTGAACAAGCAGAAGGAGAGCGTCGCCGCTCACCTGGCGCAGATCAGCCAGCTGCTCGGTACCCAGATGCCGGGCATCGCCGATGCCCTCAAGCCGGAGCCGACGGCCGCCGTCAACGCGCCCGCCGCCAAGGCGGCAGCGCCGTCGTCGGCCAATGGCGGGGTCAACGGCGGCCCTTCGGCTCCGACCGCCACGCATGTCCAGCCGGCTGCGCCGACCAGGCCAGCTCAGCAGCATGTGGCACCGACCAGGCCGGCTCAGCAGCCTGCGCCGAGGGAGCAGGACCGGGCAGGGCAGCCCGCCGGGGCGGGTACCGCCAAGAAGCCAGTCAGCAGCAAGTCGGCCAAGGCTGATGACGAGGAGTGGTGGACTACCTGACAGTTGCCCGCCAGCGCGGCTGAGAGTTCCGTTCCGGCGGCCGGGGCCCGCGATCTCCTTACCGGTGCGTCCGCGGGCCGGGACCAGGTCGGCGCGGACGGCGCTGCCAGCATGCATTGTGCCAGTGTCGGCGCTCGGCCGGACCAGGAGTCTGGGTCGGCCAGACCACGACATGCGCCGTGCCCGGCATGATCTCCTGGTCGCAGCCGGGACAGCGGTACATCTTGGTGGCAGCCGGGCCAGGCACCTGACGGACCACCCAGTCGCCGTCCGGCCAGGCCTGGGTCTGCGGCGGCCCGAGCCGGATGTCCTGTTGCGGACCGGAGCCATCAGCCCGCGGTCTGGCTCGGCCGCCGGGATCAGTTCGCACTGCCCCGCGGCGCGGGCGGCGCGGGATATCGGCTGGCAGCCGGCGCGCCTTACGCGGGCTCACTGCCGTCTCTGCGGTTCATGACTCCTGGCCTGCCGGGGTGCTTCGCTCCCCCGGCGGCTGCCGCGCCGGGCACGGTAACCCCGCGCAATAGTGTGGATGGTCCCTTGCTGCGCAAGCAGCAGCAAAGTGCCATCCACACTATTGGACCCGGCGACGCTATTGGACCCGGCGACTGAGACTGCCGGCGGCAGGACCCGGCGACTCACGCCGCCGGGCGGCAGCCGGGAACATTCCGGCTGCCGGGAAGCATGATTGAACGGAGCGCCGGAGAGATAACTGAGCGACGTTCGTCTTTCGTCACGGTCGGTCACCAGCGGCGATCCCGCTGCCTCGCGGGTCGGGTATTGCTGTCGCAGGCGTTATGGCGGCCGGGCGGGGGCCTGGAGGCCGGCCGGTTATGGCGTGCGGGGGGGTACGGGCACGGGGTCGATGTGCCAGATGTCCTTGCAGTAGCCGGCGACTGTGCGGTCGGAGGAGAAGAATCCCGAGCGGGCGGTGTTCAGGATCGACATCCGGGTCCACCGGTCCTGATCGGCCCAGGCCGGCCCGGCGGCCTGGTCGTGGCAGTCGATGTAGGACCGGTAGTCGGCCAGGACCATGTACTCGTCGGAGTCCAGGAGCGAGGAGATGACCGGCTCGAAGGCGCCGCGGTCGCCGGCCGAGAACACGCCGGAGGCGAGGGCGTCGATAGCGGCCCTGAGCTCGGCGTCGGCGTGGCAGCAGGCGCGGGGGTCGTAGCCGCGCTGGCGGATGGCGGGGACGTCGTCGGCGGTGATGCCGAAGAGGAAGAAGTTGTCGGCTCCGACCCGGTCGCGGATCTCGATGTTGGCGCCGTCGAGCGTGCCGACGGTGACGGCGCCGTTGAGGGCCAGCTTCATGTTGCCGGTGCCGGATGCCTCCTTGCCGGCCAGCGAGATTTGCTCGGAGACGTTGCCGGCCGCCACGATGAGCTCGGCGGCCGAGACGTTGTAGTCGGGCAGGAAGACGACCTTGATCCGGCCGCCGACGTCGGGGTCGGCGTTGACCACGGCCGCGACCGAGTTGATCAGCTTGATGATCCGCTTGGCCAGCTGGTAGCCCGGCGCGGCCTTCGCGGCGAAGATGACCGTGCACGGCGTCAGGAAGGCGCCGGGATCGGCCTTGGCCCGGTTGTACAGGGTGACGACGTGCAGCAGCTTCAGGACCTGGCGCTTGTACTCGTGCAGCCGCTTGGCCATCACGTCGTACAGCGAGCCCGGATCGATGGTGACGCCGGTGGCGGCCAGGGTATGCGCGGCCAGGTCGAGCTTGTTCAGGGCCTTCACCTCGCGCCACTGCTCGGCGAACCCGCCGTCGCCGGCGAAAGCCTCCAGCTCGCGCAGCCGCTCCAGGTCAGTCAGCCAGCGCTGGTCGCCCAGCCGGGCCGTGATCAGGCCGGACAGCCGCGGGTTCGCCAGGCCGAGGAACCGGCGCGGGCTGACCCCGTTCGTCTCGTTCAGGAACTTCCCCGGCCACAGGTCCGCGAAGTCCGCCAGCGTCGTCTGGGCCAGCAGCCGCGACTGCAACTCGGCCACGCCGTTGACCGCGAAGCTGCCGACGACCGCCAGGTTGGCCATCCGCACCCGCCGCTCGGGGAGCTCCTGGATCAGCGACAGCCGGGCGACCCGGTCGTCGTCGCCGGGATGGCGGGCCCGCACCTCGTCCAGGAAGAACTGATTGACCGAGTAGATGATCTCCAGGTGCCGGGGCAGCAGCCGGGCGAACATCTCGACCGGCCACGTCTCCAGCGCCTCGGGCAGCAGCGTGTGACAGGTGTAGGCGAAGGTGGCCCGGGTGATCGACCACGCCTGCTCCCAGCCGACCCCGTGCTCGTCGACCAGCAGCCGCATCAGCTCGGGGATGGCCAGCACCGGATGGGTGTCATTGAGCTGGATGACGACCTTGTCCGGGAAAGCCGCCCAGTCGCTGTTACGGAACCGGAACCGGCGGATGATGTCCCGCAGCGAGCAGGACACCAGGAAGTACTGCTGCTTGAGCCGCAGCTCCCGGCCGGCCTGCGTGCTGTCGCTGGGATACAGTACCTTGGTCAGGTTCTCCGAGCGCATCTGCGCCTCGACGGCCTCCGCATACCGGCCGTCGTTGAACAGGCCCAGGTCGAACGACTCCCGCCCGGCCCGCGCCTGCCACAGCCGGATGATGTTGACCGTCTCGGTGCCGTACCCCGGCACCAGCATGTGGCTGGGCTCACCGCGCACCGTCTCCCCCGGCACCCACCGGGCCCGCAGCCCGCCCTGACCATCGTCCACCCGCTCGGTGTGCCCGTAGAACCCGACGACCTGGCGGTCATCGGGAGCCGGGAACTCCCACGGATTGCCGTAGAACGCCCAGTCGTCGGGCCGCTCGACCTGATCGCCGTCCTGGAAAGCCTGCTTGAAGATCCCGAACTCGTACCGGATCCCGTACCCCACCGCCGGCATATCCAGCGTCGCCAGCGAGTCCAGCAGGCAGGCGGCCAGCCGGCCCAGGCCCCCGTTCCCCAGCCCCGGCTCCACGTCCAGCGCCTCGAGCTCCCCCAGCGAGAAGCCAGATCCGGCGACGGCCTGGCGGGCCAGCTCGGCGGTACCGGTGTACATCGCGTTCTGCGGGAACTGGCGCCCCAGCATGTACTCCGCCGACAGGTAGTACACGAACTTCGGATTGGCCGCATAATTCGCGCTGGCCGTCCTGGCCCGCCGGTCCGCCAGACGGTCCCGGACCGTCACCGCCAGCGTCCAGTAAGCATCCTGCAAGCTCGCCGACTCAGCCGTAGTCCCGCGCTCGTAACACAGATTGTCTGCGAGGTCGCGCTCGAAGTCGGCCAGCGTGCTGCCCACCCACCGGCCCTGCGGTCCGGGCTCTATGGACGTCATGTAACGAATGCCTTTCTGTCTCTCAGGACCTCATACTGCGCGAGCTCAGCGCCGGACGGCTGGCTGGCGGGCTTCGCCCTCTCCGGGCGGCCTGCTAGCCCTCGCGGAACTGCACGCCGAACCCGCCGCGGGGGTAGTGCCATTTCAGCGCGCCGGGAGCGGCGATGGCGAGGCAGGTCCCGCACTCGAGGCAGGCGGCGTACTCGACGGAAATGGTCCCGTCTGCTTCCTCCGTATACACATGTGCCGGACAGCAGGCGACTATGGCCTTACCGGTTCCGGTGGCCTTGGCGATCTCCTGGTTGACCTCGATGTGGCTCTCCTGCTCGTCGAGGTTAAAGCGGTTCTTCGCCAGGCGCTCGGGGATGGACAGCGGTTTCATAGCGCACGCGCTCCTGCGATGCCGTCGCGGACCAGCTGCCTCGTCTTCACCGGCGACTGCGTTAGCGCCCTGCGTGCGACGCTCAGGAGATGCCGGCGCGGCTGGGTGTCGAGGTTGAAGGCGCCGTACAGGACGTTGGCAAGGAGTTCGCCGTAGTTCTTGTACATGCGCTCGAGTTCGAGAAAGGCGGGCGCCTTCGCGTACGTCTTCATATCCTTGCCTGCGTAGGAGGCAAAGAGCCTCTCCCGGTATCCGGCAAGGCCGGACCTGGAGGTGTCATTCCGCTCCAGGGCCGACTTGATGCCATCGGCCGCGGCTACCGCCGAGCCGACCGCGAGGTCCATGCCGCGCACGGTCAGGCCGGTGTTGAGGGTCAGGCCGGCGGCGTCGCCGACGACGACCATGCCGTCCATGGCAATCTCGCCGATCATGTCCATCCCGCCTTCGGCGACCAGGTGGCAGCCGTACTCGGCCAGCTCGCCGCCCTGCAGGTACGGGGCGATGAATCGGTGTTCGAGGAAATGGTCGAAGACGTCGGTGACGACCTTTTTCTTGGCCGTGAGGTCGTCTAGCCGGACGACAATGCCGACAGAAACGGAGTCGGTGTTGGTGTAGATGAAGCCGCCGCCTCCCAGTCCCTCAGTGCAGTCACCGACGACGGCGACCGCCGCGCCCTCATCGCCGGTCAGGTTGAATCGTTCCTCGATTGTCTCTCTGGGCAGGGAGACCACGGATTTCACGCCGACAGCGAGATGGTTCGGCGGCTCTTGCTTGCGCAGCCCGACCTCCTTGGCGATAAAGGAGTTCACGCCGTCCGCGGCGACGACCACCCGGGCACGCAGCTCATCCTCGCCGGCCTGGACCCCGACGACCCGTCTGCCGGACACACCGTCCTCGGTGAGGACCCGGTCCACGCGTACCCCGGGCATGATGAGGACCCCGGCCTCCTCGCACTTGTCGGCCAGCCACGGGTCCAGCTTGGCGCGGAGCACCGTGACGGCGTTGACCGGGTCGGCCAGGCGGGTGTCCTTGTAGTCGATGGCAACCGAGCTCTCGGCGTTGAGGAAGTTGATGTAGTTGCGGGTGATCCGGCGCTCGACCGGAGCCTCGTCGAGGAACTCGGGAAAGACCTGCTGGATGCTGCGGGAGTACAGGACGCCGCCGGAGAGGTTCTTCGAGCCGGGCGACTCGCCCCGCTCGATCAGCAGCACCGAGCGTTCCTGCCGGGCAAGCTGGTGGGCCGTGACGCAGCCGGCGATTCCGGCGCCGACCACGATGACGTCGAAGTCGGGCTCAGCCGTTTCTGGCATGTAGCACCATCATTTCAGGGCACCGGTGATCGCTGGCACGATCTTGTACAGGTCGCCGACGATGCCGTAGTCGGCGTCTTGGAACACCGGGGCGTTCGGGTCGGAGTTGATCGCCACGATCGTCTCCGCCCCGTGCACGCCGACCATGTGCTGCAGCTGGCCGGAGATCCCGATGGCCAGGTAGAGCTGGGGAGAGATGCGCTGGCCGGAACTTCCGATGTAGCGCTCCTTTCCCAGCCAGTCCAGTCCCTCGGCCACGGGCCGGGAGCACGCGAGCTCGGCCTGGGCGGCCTTGGCGAGAGCCTCGATCATGCCAAGGTCCTCCTTGGCCTTGAGCCCGCGGCCGATGCCGACCACGCGGGGAGCCGCGCCGAGGTCCACCTGGTCGACTGCGGACGTTCTGGTCTCGACCACCTTCATGCCCAGCGGGACGGCGGCGAGCTCCTCGATGGGTACGGCACCGCTGGCCGGCGGGACCGAGCCGCCGTCGAGCATAAGGGCTACCGGGCCCGACACGGCGATGGTCTCCTCGGCGATAGCGCCGAAGACGGAATTCACCACGACGACATCGTCACCGTCGGCCGAGACCAGACGGGCCCCGGTCAGGACCGCCGCGTGCAGCCGGGCAGCGGCGGCACCGAGGAGCACGCGCTCGCCCGGCTGGCGGCCGCTGAGCACCACGCCCGGGGGGTCCGCCGCGATGGCGTCCGCAACGGCCGTAGCGCTGGCCTCCACGGGTGCCTCGCCCAGCGGGCCGCACCAGACGACCTTGTCCACGCCGCTCGCCGCCACTGTCTCGGCGACAGAACGCGGTCCGGCGACGACCGCGGCGACTTGCCCGCCCAGCGAGCGCGCGACCGTGATCAGGTTGCCTATCGCCGGCTGATCGCCGACGATGATCCAGGCGTTCACGCTCACTGCCCTGTCCTCTCTCTTGTCCTGCGACTTGTCATAGCGCTCCGGCGGCGCGCAGCGCCGTCACGAGCTCGGCCGCAGCGGCCGCGGTGTCGGTAGCGTCGATGAGCTGGCCCTTGCGGGCCTTGCGGTCCGGCCGCGAGGTGCCCCTGACCGACATGGCCCCGTCCCCGGCAGCCACGTCCAGCGCGGCGAGCTCGAGGCGCTCCACCGGCTTCTTGCCCGCCGCGAGCAGGTCTTTCATGCCCGGCACGCGCGCTGCCGCGGCATCGGCGGACGCAGCCAGCACGGCGGGCCCAGAGATCTCGACGGTCTGCACGCCGCCAGGGACCGCGCGCTCGACGCGCAGCGTGCCAGCCTGGCCGGACACGGCGGTGACCTCGGCGAGCCCCGCCCAGCCGAGCAGGCCGGCCAGGACCGTCGGCACCATCTTGGCGGCTACGTCGACTGACGAGTCGCCCGTGATGACAACGTCCACGTCACCGATGTGACGCACTGCCGCGGCGAGCACGGCGGCCAGCTCGGCAGTCCCGGCTCCCTTGAGTGAGTCGTCCTCGACGATCACCACCCGGTCCAGGCCCCGCGAGAGGGCAGCCTTGCAGGCAATGGCGGCGCCCACGCCCTTCGCCCCGGCGGTCAGGCCGATCAGCTCGGCACTCGTGGCCTCGGCGAGGCGGCGGGCCAGCTCTATCGCCACAGGGTCGTAGTCGCTGATGCCGGGCTTCGCCCGGCTCCAGTCCACGCTGCCGTCAGCGCCCACCGCCGCCTCCTGCGGGTCGCAGGCCCACTTATAGGCGACGACAATCCTCATCACGATCCTCCTTGACTACGGCCACCTCGATGCACGAAAGCGCCGGCCGCTCGATGACAATCGACCGACTCTCTCGTGGCGACGCTACAGACCCGCCTTCTTGACCACCGCACTACCGTCGACGACCACCTCGCCGCGCTGATTCGACACGGTGGTCTTGAGCGTTATGATCCTCTTGTCATCGCGCTTGTCCGTCACAGTGATCACTGCCGTCACGGTATCGCCGATCTTGACGGGTGCCGTGAACTTGAGCTCCTGCCCAAGGTAAATGGAGTTCGGGCCGGGGAGCTGAGTCCCCAGCACTGCTGAGATCAGCCCCGAGACGAGCATGCCGTGCGCGATCCGCTCCTTGAACATCGACTGCCTCGCATATTCGGCATCGATGTGAATGGGGTTGAAGTCCCCGGTGATGCCGGCGTACAGCACGACATCCCCCTCGGTGATCGTTTTGGCGAATGACGCCTCGGCGCCGATCTTTATGTCCGAATAGGCTAGCTCAAGCACAACTGCGCTCCTTAATATGCGGCGTACTCGTCCGGCATTCCCTGCAGGCGATCATCATCACCGCAGGGCGTTTCTCGCGATGACCATGCGCTGCACCTCGGAGGTTCCTTCGTAAATCTCGGTGATCTTGGCGTCACGGTAGGCCCGCTCCACCGGGTAGCTCTCCGTGAAACCGTATCCGCCGTGAATCTGGATCGCATGGCCTGCCACCCGGGTGGCAGTCTCCGACGCGAACAGCTTGGCCATCGCCGACTCCGTCGAATAGGGGCGGCCGTTGTCCTTGAGCCATGCGGCGCGATAGACCAGGAGCCGGGCGGCGTCAATCTCGGTACTCATATCAGCGAGCATGAACTGAATCGCTTCCAGGCTCGCGATCGGCTTGCCGAACTGGACCCGCTCCTTGGCGTAGGCTATCGCCGCATCGAGCGCTCCCTGGGCTATGCCCACGGCCTGGGCAGCGATGCCGATCCGGCCGCCATCGAGCGTCTGCATGGCGACTTTGAACCCGTTGCCCTCCCCGCCGAGAAGCGCATCCCTGGGAATGCGGCAGTCGACGAAGTAGAGGGGCGGCGTGCTGGACGCGCGAATCCCCATCTTCCGCTCCCCCTCGCCGATGGAGAACCCGGGGGCGTCTCGCTCGACGATGAAGGCGCTGATCCCTCTTGTCCCCTGCGTCAGATCGGTCTTCGCCGTGACGATGAAGACATCGGCGTACCCGCCGTTGGTGATGAAGATCTTCGATCCGTTGAGGACGTACTCGTCCCCCTTCAGCACCGCCGTCGAGGTGCCCGCGGCGGCGTCCGTTCCCGCGGCGGGCTCGGTCAGGGCGAAGGCGACCAGGCGGCGGCCGGTGGTCAGGTCATGAAGATAGCGGTCCTTCTGAGCCTGGGTCCCGAACTGGAAGATCGGCCAGGTGCCGAGGGAGGTGTGACCCGACACTATGACGGAAGTGGTCGCGCACACCCTCGATATCTCCTCGACCACGATCGCGTAGCTCACGTAGTCCGCTCCCGCGCCGCCCACCTCCTCGGGGAAGGGAATGCCCAGGAGGCCCAGGTCCGCCATCTTCGGGACAAGCTCCTCGGGGAAGCGGTGATCACGATCGATCTCGGCGGCGATCGGCGCCACGTCGGCTGCGGCGAATTCTCTGACCATGTCTCGGATCAGCTCTTGCTCGTCAGTCAAATCGAAGTTCATGGCATGCGCACCTCTCTATCGTCGAGCGCGAGCTTCTACCGTTCCGTAACTTCTTCCGCATGCGCCCGCCCGGCGGATCTGGTACTCCGGCAAAGACACCGCCGCGGACCGGCCCGGACCGCCTCGGGGGGGACAGGACGCTAGCTCCGGTCATTCTGTGGTCATTCGCTGCGTTCCTCTATCCGGACTCGAGGTAGCTTGATGAGGAAGTCCCCCGCCTAATAGGCGACGCCTTGACCCGCCGCCCGGCTGGGGATTCCTGGCGATGCCGACGCATAGGTAGCCTAAAGCAAAGCCGTGCCGACGGGCTAGGGCCGAAGGTCCCGCGCCAGCTTCCTGCGGGACGCTGGCCAGGACGTCATCGGGCCTGCGGGATCCGATGACGCCACGCCGTCCGCGCGTGACCCGGCTGACGAGAACCCTGGACAGCGCGCCTGGAACGGCACACCGGCCGCTACAGTTGCTCCCGTGCGGCTTGTCATCGCCCGGTGCAGCGTGGATTACGCTGGCCGCCTGTCGGCCCGGCTGCACCTGGCCACCCGGCTGATCCTGATCAAGGCCGATGGGTCGGTCCTGATCCATTCCGATGGCGGCAGCTACAAGCCGCTGAACTGGATGTCGCCGCCGTGCCGGCTGGCGCAGCAGCCGGGCCGGTGGGTCGTGACGGGAAAATCGGGCGAGACGCTCACCATCGATATGGCGGAGATCCTCAGTGACACCTCGTTCGACCTGGGGGCTGATCCCGGCCTGGTGAAGGATGGCGTCGAGTCACATCTGCAGGAACTGCTGGCGGCGCAGATGCACGTGCTCGGCGAGGGCTGGCGGCTGGTCCGCCGCGAGTACCCGACACCGATCGGCCCGGTCGACCTGATGTGCCGGGACGCCGCGGGCGGCAGCGTGGCCATCGAGATCAAGCGGCGCGGCGAGATCGACGGTGTCGATCAGCTGACCCGCTACCTCGAGCTGCTGAACCGAGACCCGCTCCTTGCCCCGGTCCAGGGCATCTTCGCGGCGCAGGAGATCAGGCCGCAGGCCCGCGTGCTGGCCGAGGACCGCGGGATCCGGTGCCTCGTCCTCGACTACGAGACGATGCGCGGCACGGACGACGGCGCCCTGCGCCTGTTCTGAACGCCGGAGATCAGCCTGGCTGGCGCCGCCGGTGACCGCGGATCAGGCCTTGGCCGGCCGAACTTTGTCGGATCCGGTATGGTCTCTGCGTGCAGAAGCGGTGCCCGGCGGTTGCGCCCGCCGGCGCAGGCCGGGCAAACGGGAGGTCTGGCGTTCCTCGCCCGCGCCTGCCGGTGGCTTCTGCCGGGCAAGAGAGCTGCGGTCCATGACAGCCAGCCGGGACGTGATAGTAGTGGGCGGCGGGCACAACGGGCTCGTCGCGGCCGCCTACCTCGCCAGGAGCGGGCTCAGCACGCTGGTCTGCGAGCGCCGCGGCGTGGTCGGCGGCGCGGCAGTGAGCGAGCAGCCGTTCGGCCCGGACTACACGCTCACCTCGCTGTCGTATGTTGTCTCCTTGCTGCCCGCCGGGCTGGTTCGGGACCTGCGGCTGGCCAGCCACGGCTATCACGTCTACCCGCAGGGCCCCTACTTCGCGCCGCGGGCCGACGGGTCGTACCTGCGGCTGCCGGGTGACCGGGCGGCCCGCGGGGCAGAGATCGCGAAATTCTCCGCGCGGGATGCCGGCGCGTACGAGGAGTACGAGGCGCACCTGGCGGGGATCGGCCGCATTCTCGCGCCGCTGCTCGAGGAGATCCCGCCGCGGCTGGGCTCGCGCCGGCCGCTGGACCTGTGGCGTCAGGGCCTGCTGCTGCGGCATCTGCGCAAGCTCGACACCCGGCAGGCGGTCGATGTCACCCGGCTGCTCACCGGCAGCATCGCCGACCTCGTGGAGCGTTACTTCGAGAGCGACGCGGTACGCGGCCTGCTCGCGGTTTCCGGCGTGATCGGCACCTGGGCCGGACCGCGGTCGAGCGGAACCGCGTACGTGATGCTGCACCATCACGTCGGCGCTGTTGACGGGGAGGCGGGTGCCTGGGGATTCCCGCGCGGCGGCATGGGCGGGGTCAGCGAGGCCCTTGCCGCGGCGGCGCGCTCGTTCGGCGCCGAGGTCCGCACTGGCGCCGAGGTTGCCGC
This sequence comes from Streptosporangiaceae bacterium, assembly GCA_035499215.1. GTDB lineage: Bacteria > Actinomycetota > Actinomycetes > Streptosporangiales > Streptosporangiaceae > DATJZH01. Next base: position 44,281 of record DATJZH010000321.1, read on the forward strand.
GATCCGCACCGCGGCGGGCCGGGTCACCGGGGTCACGCTCGCCAGCGGGGAGGAGATCGGCGCGCCGACCGTGATCACCACCGTGCATCCGCAGATCTCGTTCCTGCGGCTGCTTGACCCGGCGACGCTGCCGCCCGACTTCGTCGCCGACATCCGCGGCTGGCAGACCCGCAGCGGCACCGTGAAGATAAATCTGGCACTCGCCAGGCTGCCGGTGTTCGCCAGCCACCCTGACTTCGATCCGCAGGTGCACGGCGGGACGATCGTGCTGGCCGAAAGCCTCGACGACGTCGAGACCGCGTTCCAGGAGGCAGTCTCCGGCCAGCCGTCAGCCCGGCCCTTCGCCGACATCTGCATCCCGAGCGTCTTCGATGACTCGCTCGCCCCGCCCGGCCGGCATGTGATGTCGATGTTCACCCAGTGGGTCCCGCACACTTACGCCGATTCCCCGGACGAGCAGGAACTGGCTGCCTACGCCGACCGGGTCATCGAGAGGGTGGAGGCAGTCGCGCCCGGCTTCGCCAGCTCGGTGCTGCACCGTCAGGTCATCGGCCCGCACCAGATGCAAGAGGAATACGGGCTGGTCGGCGGCAATATCTTCCACGGCGAGCTGAGCCTCGGGCAGATGTTCCACGCCCGGCCCGCGGCCGGCTACGCCGACCTGCGGACCCCGGTGGGCGGGCTCTACCAGGCGGGGTCAGCTACCCATGGCGGCGGCGGCGTGACCGGCATCCCCGGGCGCAACGTCGTCCGCCAGGTTCTTGCCGACCGGCGGGCGGCCCGCTGGCGCAGCCGGGCGGCCCCCGGCGCGGCGGCGCGGCCCTGACCAACCACTCCCGCCCGCACGGGCGGCGGACATGTACGGGTACGCCGATAACCCTGCGGTCCAGCCCGATGTGCAGCAGATCCAGTCCGCCGCACACCGCGCCGCCAAGCTGACCAGGGAACTTCTCATCACCGTCGGATCCGAGGAGGGCAAGGGCACCGCCTTTCACGTGTATCTCCCGGCCATCACCCTGCCTGCCCCGGCCCCGCGAGCGGACGCGCCAGCCCCTGTCCAGGGAAGCGGAGAGAACATCCTCGTCGTCGACGATGAGCCGGCCATGCTGGCGGTAACCGCGCGGATCCTGCGCCGCAACGGCTACCACGCCCTGGAGGCGAGGATCTGCGCCGAGGCGCTGTCGCTCATGTCCTCCCGGGACTTCCGCCTCCTGCTGACCGACTCCGTCATGCCGACGATGTCGGGTCCCGCGCTGGCTCACCGCGCACTGGAGCTCAAGCCCGGGCTGCGGATCCTGCACATGTCCGGCTCCATCGCCGGAGTGCTCGACCCGGACCGCGTCGCCAG
>DATJZH010000322.1:0-9936 GCA_035499215.1 Streptosporangiaceae bacterium
TGTTTCAGCATCGGCGGCAGCGCTCCGGATCGCGCCAGATTGTAGGACAGCTCGGCCCGGCTGTCGGTGGTGTTGACCGACTGGCCGCCAGGACCCGGTGACCGCGAAAACCGCCACGACAGCTCCTCTGCCGGGATAGTCATCCCGGCCACCATGACGTCGATGCTCATCCGCCCTGCCTACCACGAGCGGCGTCAGCCGAACGGACCCGGCCGCCAGCCATCGCATCCCCGGCGCGGACAGATGCCACTGCGGGCAGCTAGCGCGACTGTTCGCTGCTGCTGCCTCGCCGATCACAAGCGCCGCGGGCAACCAGACGCCCGCTGATCCGGCGGCCGTGAGCGCAAGCCGCCGCCCTGCGGCGCGAGGGCCCGATTTGGCGCGGACTGCGGGTCATTGGCATCTGCCTCGCCATAGCGGCCCGCCAGCAGGCGCCGCCGGCGCCATGGCCAACGGGAGCACGCATGAAGGATTTCCACGCCCGAGCGCTGTTAGCAGTTCTCGTCCCGACAGCAGCCCTCATTCCGGCGGCACCCGCAGCACTGGCTGCGCAGCACCAGCCGACAGCGTCGGCCGCGCTCGCGACCAGACTGACATGCCTTGCATCGATGACCAGCAGCCACCCGCGCGATTACACTGACACCGGCGTGCGGGTCCGAACGGTCGCCGCTGCACGAGTGAAGACGATCGCGCACTACCGAACCGCCAACCACCAGAAGAGGGGCACGGCTAACGCGCACGGCCGGGTGACGATCTGGTATTACATCAGCGGCGCCACGCCCGGCTACAAGGTGAAGGTCAGCGTCTACGTGTCGAAGGGCAAGAGCACGGGCAGCTGCTCGGCCTCGTTCACCCCGCACTCCTAAGTAACTCAGCTGACCTCGTGGAGGTAACTGCGGACGAGGCACAACATGTCATCGAGCGGCTTCGCGGCCGCTGGGCGCTTTGAGCAAAGCCGGCTGAAGATTCGGAACTGGGGATCGCGCAAGAGGGGCGGCGGCCAGCAGAGCCCGGCCAGTCTGGATGGCCGCGCTCTGCTGGCCGCCGCCACTCCTGGCCACCGCGAAGTGCCCGGGAAAGGCGCCGACCACGTCGCCGCCCAAGGCGAATCTGCCGTTTCCCGGCCAGGCGCTGACTCGCCGCTCGCCATGACCGGGGCCGCGAGGGCTGGTCGACGGGCGGGCATTTGCCGGATGAACGCTCGAAGTCAGTGACGTCGGTCCCGGGCCGGTAACCGCGAGCGCGGCCGAAGCCCCGCCGAGGAGCGCCACGACGGCGACACCGGCGAGAATGACTGGCCGGCGGGACCGCGGCCGGAGTCCGGGCAGGCGGGCGAACCAGCCAGGGGCGGCCCGGCAGATCGGGCCGGCCCCATCGCCGGCGCGGGCCGCGCCGATCAGGTTGTCCCGTGACCCCGCCGGAACTGGCCCGTACCGGGCGCTTCCCGCGCCGACCGGAAGCATCTGGTTGCCGTCTGCTGGAATGCCCATCCAGTGCTCTTGGCTGCCTGGCAGTTCTGCCGACATCGGAGCGGACTCCTTTCGGGCGCCCTGACCCTCGGCTCCCACCGTCAGGATCCACTGCTGATACTGAGTACATTCTGTCAGGATCGACGGCTGAACTGAGTACTTTCTTAACACAAGCGCAGCGCTGGCAGATCCTTGAAAGGGGCAGCCCCGTCTCGGGGACCCGGGGTCTTCGTCCGGCGTCGGTCAGATGACGGTGTCGTTTCTGACAGCCTGACCTGGCAGTTCCCCCGCGGTCCAGCTGGCGATATCGGCGGATCTGGAGGAAGGCCCTGGCCGCTCGCCGGCGTCTGCCGGGCCCTCGGGCACTCGCGGCGTGCCAGCCGCCGGAGCGGCCGCACGGTGGTCGGGCTGGCTTCCCGCCCGCTTGGGCCGCGCCAGCCGCGGCAGGGAATGGCCGCGAGTCAGCCGACGGTGCCTCGCATTGTCAGCAGGCGCCGACGGATCCCGGTCAGGCTCGTCCAGGAGCGGGTCGGACTCGGGCCCTTCATCAAGGTACGCGGCCAGCTGCGGCCCGGGCCCGAACGCCGGGACCGCAGGGCCTTCAGGCTGATGCCCTGCCCAGTCGGCCTCGCTGTCTGACCGGCTGGAATCGGCCGGGACACGTCCGTCCTCCTGGCCAGGCACCGCGTCCGGCATGGCGACAGCGTCGTGCGGAGCAGCATGTTCAGGCGGGGCGGCGGACTCGGGAGATGCGGCAGGCTCAGGCGAAAAGGCCGGCTCCGCTGTCTCGGCGCTGGCTGGAGCTCCGGCGCCGGCCCCTGGCGCATCGGCGGCGGCAGCGCCTTGCGCGCCTGCCCGGCTTAGCTCGCTGTCAGCTGCCGTGCCGTGCGCTCCCGGTACCGTCCCGGCCGCGTCTTCCCCGGCCGCGCGTCCAGCTGGCCTGGAGGCGGCCGGCTGGCGTGCCGCTGCCGCCCGGCGAGCAGCCGCCACCTCACGGAAGACGGGAGAATCCTGCAGCGCGGCCGCATCAGCGAACGCGCCAGCCGCTGAGGCTGCCGGTGCCGCGGGCGCGCCGAGCGCTGACCGGCCAGGCCGGGGCGCGCCGTCAAGGGAGACCAGCGGATCTAACGCGCTGGGTCGGCGGGTTCCGCTGGCTGGCTCCTGCCGGGCCGGCAGCTCATCGTCAGTCGCTGCCGCCTGAGCGGGAACCTGGACGAGCCCGGCGTCCGCCCGGTCCTGGCCGGGCGGCTGGGCGGGCTGGCGGACGCCGGGAAGCCCGGAGACGCTGGCCTGGCTTCGGCCCGTGCAGTCGTGGCCGTCAAGGATTGCCGTGAGCTGCTCGGCTTCCTCGGCATCCACGCCGAACACCACGCGCGGCTGGCCCCACGGCTCCTCGAGCGAGTAGCCGACATAGCTCGAGACCGGCGGCAGCGGGTCTGCCTCCAGGCCATGCATGGTGCGCCAGCGGTGCCATGCCCGCTCGAGCGCCGTGGCCGCCCGCTGCGCACGCAGGACGAGATCTGGATCACGCATAGTACGCTCCTCCCCTCAACGCGACTGCCCGCTTCCGCCAGTTGGCGGTCCCCCGGGGCGCGGCGTACGTCACCGACGACTGCACAGTCGCATGCGGAGCGCGGTGATACCCGAACGCCGTTTCTGCCACCTGCTCGTCCAGCAGTGGCAGCATTGGCGATAAGTATGTCCGACCCCCCGCCTCAGCAGGGGCGATTACTCAAAGTCGCGGTAACATTACGGAGAGTTATCAACGCGCCCCGGGCGGCCCGGCCAGAGCTGCGGCTGCTGTGCTGCGCGGCGTCGCCGCGCGGCGGAATCTCATCACGGCCCCCGGAGCGAAGCTCTCCGCTCCCCAGGAGGCCGGATCGACCCCGGCTGGGCCCCGGCAAGCGACGCCGTCACGATGTCCCGCGCGCAGACGCTTCGGCATGTGCCCCTCTTTACCGAGCACCGGCCGCCGGGGTCGACCCCCCCTGTGATCCTGCAATCTGGCCGCTGCGGGCACGCAGCATTGCGCGCCGGTAACCCTGACGCTGATCACGCCAGGCAGCAGCCATGCCTCACTCCGAACGCTGCTGCGGGATGCCCGCCAGCAGGGCGCGAACCTCTGTCTCCCGATACCGGCGATGACCGCCCAGGGTACGAATGGACGTCAGCTTTCCGGCCTTCGCCCACCTCGTGACCGTCTTGGGGTCAACCCGGAACATTGTTGCCACCTCTGCCGGTGTCAGCAGCGGCTCCGCCTCTGGTGTACGTGCAGACATGTGTACGGCCTCTCCTCCTGGACCGGGACTGCGATCCTGCGTTTTTTGCTTATTCCTGGCTCCATTGGGGAGCCTGCCGTGGATGTCCCATATAGCCTGCTGAGGCCATATTGCCATCACGAGCGGTGACAAGTCGACCACCCGGAGCAAAACTTTGCTGACGAGCCGCGCCGTTGTCCGGAGATCTTTGTCACGCTGCGTGATTCTAGCGACACGCACCGTCGCAACGGGCAGATTCGGAAAAGTCATCCCCGCCACCCCTCAGCTAGGGAAGCCCACTGGCCTTGATGTCCTGCTATCTGGCACGTAATCGCTGGTAGATGGCCACGGCCAGGTCAACTGCCTGCTTACCGGGCGCTGGCTCAGGCGGGCCCCTCCGCCACCGTCAGTCCGTGTACAGCGCGTAGTCACCGGCGAGTCGCCATGGCCCTCCCTCCGGTCCCGCTTTGGCGGCATCGCTTCGGCGAGTTCATTTCCGGGGCGGAGGCAAGCGCGCCATAAGCAGCGGCACCTGCGGTCCGGGACCGGGCCGGCACCCGCCCCGACCACAGCGCTGGATGCCGCCTGGTCAGATACCGGCCGATCCGGCTGCGGAGCGCGCATGCGAGTGACCACTCCCCCTGGGTGGGCAGGACGACAGCGGTAATTCCCTCGAGGTTCCCCGCATGCCCGACTCTGCGCATGGCTTCCCGGCACGACCCGTCCCTTGCACGCCGCAAGGACGGCCCGAGGGGCCGCGCGGACTCGGCGACCGCCGAAACCGGACCATCTGCGCGCAGACGGGCAGCACAGGGCAGCATGACCAATCGTGACATACCGTTGCGCTCAGCAGAAGACCGGTACGTAAGGAGATATCCTCGGCCGGTCTCCTACAGCTCGCCGTCGGCATTACTCTGGTCGCTGATCCCAACGTCAGCGAGGATACGGGCCACGATGCCGGGAGTCACCGCAGTGACGAATGTGTTCGGGAGCGCCGGCCGGGCAGGCGCCACTGACGACGCCGGCGCAGCCCGCCTTCAGGGCGCCAGCGCGAACGGGCAGGCAGGGCACGAGCAGGTGGTGTTCTGCCAGGACCCGCCAACTGGCCTCCATGCGATCATCGCCATCTACTCCACCGCGCTCGGGCCCGCGCTCGGCGGAACGCGGTTCTACCCCTACCCGAGCGAGGGCGCCGCGCTGGCCGACGTGCTGAACCTGTCCCGGGCGATGACCTACAAGAACGCGCTGGCCGGACTCGATCACGGCGGCGGCAAGGCGGTCATCATCGGTGATCCCGCCCGGCTCAAGTCGGAGGCGCTGCTGCGCGCCTATGGCCGGTTCGTCCAGTCGCTGGGCGGCCGTTACGTCACCGCCTGCGACATCGGCACCTGTAGCGAAGACATGGACATCGTGGGCCGGGAGTGCATCCACGTGACGGGCCGGACCGGGCCGAACGGCGGCGCAGGCGACTCCTCGGTCCTCACCGCCTTCGGCGTCTTCCAGGGGATGCGTGCCGCGGCCGAGCACACCTGGGGAAGCACCAGCCTGGACGGACGGACGGTCGGCGTCGAGGGAGTCGGCAAGGTGGGCCGCCGGCTGGTTGATCACCTGATCTCAGACGGCGCGCGGGTAGTGATCCACGACGTGAGCGCCGCCGCGATCGACCGGGTGCGTGCCCGGCACCCGGCGGTCACCGTGGCCGCAGACCGGGCCAGCCTGGTCGGCGGCCAGCTGGACGTCTACTCGCCATGTGCCCTGGGCGGAGCTGTCGACGATGACACGGCCATGGCGCTGCGTGCCAGGATCATCTGCGGCGGCGCCAACAACCAGCTGGCGCAGCCGGGCGTGGAAAAACTGCTGGCCGATCACGGCATCGTCTACGCGCCCGACTACCTGGTGAACTCCGGCGGGGTGATCCAGGTGGCGGACGAGCTGGCTGGCTTCAACTTCGAGCGGGCGAAGGCACGGGCGGAAGATATCTTCGGCACAACGAAGAAGATCCTGGCGATCGCCCACGAAGAAGGCGTGCCGCCCGCGGTGGCTGCCGATCGCCTGGCGGAGCGCAGGATCTCCGAGGTGGGGCGGCTGCGGGGCATCTGGCTGGCGCGCTGATGCCCGCTCCTGCCGGCGGCCGGAGGCACCAGTCGCGCAAAACAGGTACGGTTATGTCTGTACGGACGAACGGACGCGCTGCGCTTCCTCGGAGGACAGACGGCGGATAGTTCAGCTGTGCGAGAAAGCCGCAAGCATCGGTGCAGATGAGCAAGCAGTCAGGGCACTGACCAGGAGTCCGGACCGGGCTCCCGTACGTTCGAGGGGGTCGAGCCAATGGGGCGCGGCCGAGCCAAGGCCAAGCAGGTCAAGGTTGCCCGCCAGCTTAAGTACAGCGGCGGAGGCATGGACCTTGACCGGCTGCGGGCTGAGATCGGTACTGGTACGGACCAGCAGGACACCGGCGATGATTCCGGCTACCCGGACGACCGCTTCGCTGCCGACGACGAAGACGACGAGGAAGACGACTTCGCCGAGGACGATCTCGACGAGAACGATCTCGACAAGGATGCGGACGAGCGGGCCTTCCGTTAGGGGCGACGCCGGGCCGAAGCTGGCTGCGTCGCACCGGCATGCCGGCCGGACAGCCGGGCGACGCCGGCGCCGTGGGTAATCTCGCCGGCCAGCCAGGCAGGCACTTCGCCTGCCGCGAGTATGCGCAGCGCATTGTCGGCATCCCGGCGGCCGACGACGGCGACCATGCCCACGCCCATGTTGAATACCCGTTCCATCTCCTCGCTGTCGACGCCGCCGCGCTGCGCCAGCAGGCCGAAAACGGGCTGCGGGCTCCAGGTGCCCCGGTCGAGCACCGCGTCGGCGCCGGGCGGAAGCACCCGGGACAGGTTCGCGGCGAGCCCGCCTCCCGTCACGTGCGCGAACGCGTGCACGTCGCAGCCGCTGGCCAGGGCCAGGCAGTCCCTGGCGTAAATGCGCGTCGGCTCCAGCAGCTCGGCTCCCAGCGGGCGGCTGAGCCCGGGCAGCTGGGCTGCCAGGCTCAGCCCCGCAGCAGGGCTGTCCACGATGTGCCGGACGAGCGAGAAGCCGTTGGCATGGAGGCCGGATGAGCCCATCGCGATAACCGCGTCTCCCGGCTCGACCCGGTCAGGCCCGAGCAGCTCGTCGGCCTCCACCACGCCCGTGGCCGCGCCCGCCAGGTCGAAGTCATCGGGCCCGAAATGGCCAGGATGCTCGGCGGTCTCCCCGCCGATCAGCGCGCAGCCTGCCTGCACGCAGCCGTCGGCCACTCCCGCCACGATCGCGGCCACCCGCTCAGGGACCAGCGCGCCGCAGACCACGTAGTCGGTCATGAACAGCGGTTCCGCGCCGCAGACGACAAGATCGTCGGCGACCATGGCGACCAGGTCGACGCCGACCGTGTCGAAGCGCCGGAGGCGCTGGGCGATCGCCACTTTCGTGCCGACGCCGTCGGTCGAGGTGGCCAGCAGCGGCCGGCGGAAGCCACGGAGCCTCGACGCGTCGAACAGCCCGGCGAACCCGCCCAGCCCGCCGACCACCTCCGGCCGGCTGGTCCGGGCTACCGCGGCGCGCATCAGGTCGACCGCGCGCTCGCCCGCCGCGATGTCGACGCCCGCGCCCGCATAGCTGCGGCGCGCCGCCCGCCCCCCGGTCATGCCAGGTCCGTGCGAGCCGCGGCCGCGGCCTCCAGGAGGTGCTTGCCCTGCTCGGCCAGGTCCACGGGCACCGGGTAGTCCCCGTCAAAACAGGCACGGCAGAGTCGCTGTGCCGGCACGGTGGTCGCCTCGATCAGGCCCTGCAGCGAAACGAATCCGAGCGTGTCGGCCCCGATTGACTGCCGGATCTCGTCGGCGGACGCGCCGCCGGCGATAAGCTCGGCGCGGCTGGCGAAGTCGATCCCGAAAAAGCACGGCCACGCGACGGGCGGGCTGGAGATGCGCACGTGCACCTCCGCGGCTCCGGCCTCGCGCAGCATCGCCACAATCGCCCGCTGGGTGTTGCCGCGCACGATCGAGTCGTCGACGACGACGACGCGCTGGCCGGCGATCACCTCGCGCAGCGGATTGAGCTTGAGCCGGATGCCTCGCTGCCGGATGGTCTGGCTCGGCTGAATGAAGGTCCGGCCGACGTAGGAGTTCTTGACCAGTCCCTGACCGTAGGGGATGCCGCTGGCCTGCGCGTAGCCGATCGCGGCCGGCGTGCCCGACTCGGGCACCGGGATCACCAGGTCGGCGGTGGCCGGATGCTCGGCCGCCAGCCTGCGGCCGACCTCGACCCTGGCCGCATGCACGCTGCGGCCGGCGATGGAGGTATCAGGCCGGGCCAGGTACACGTACTCGAACAGGCACCCCCGCGGCTGCGGCCGGGCGAAGGAGTGCGAGCGCACTCCCCGCTCGTCGATCGAGACCATCTCGCCCGGCTCGATCTCGCGGACGAACGATGCGCCGATGATGTCCAGCGCCGCCGTCTCGCTCGCCACCACCCAGCCCCGGTCCAGCCGGCCGAGCACCAGCGGGCGGAAGCCATGCGGGTCACGGGCGGCATACAGGGTCCGCTCGTCCATGAAGACCAGCGAGAAGGCGCCGCGCACCAGCGGCAGCGCCGCCAGCGCACCATCCTCGATACCCGACCGGGCGGCGCTGAGCTCCGGCAGGCCGAGCAGGTTCTCGCCAGGCCTCCGCGGGGTCTCGGGCACGCCTGGCAGCATCCCCGGCAGAGCCGGCTGGGCCGACGGCGCGGGGGCGGCGAACAGCGCCGTCAGCACGTCCGTGTCCGAGGTCGCCCGGCCAGCGTCGCCGCCTGCCGCCTCGCCGGCCAGGGCAGCAAGCTCCAGAGTGTTGATCAGGTTGCCGTTATGGCCGAGCGCCAGGCTGGCTGACGTCGTGGCCCGGAATGTCGGCTGCGCGTTCTCCCAGACCGACGAGCCGCTGGTCGAGTACCTGCAGTGGCCGACCGCGATGTAGCCGCGCAGGGTGTTCAGCACGGACTCGTCGAAAACCTGCGGGACGAGGCCCATGTCCTTGAAGACGACGATCCGGGACCCGTCGCTGACGGCGATCCCGGCCGACTCCTGGCCGCGGTGCTGCAGCGCGTAGAGCCCGAAGTAGGCGAGCTTGGCGACGTCCTCGCCGGGCTCCCAGACGCCGAACACCCCGCACGCGTCCCGCGGCGGCCGGTCGGCGGTGTTCAGATCATCGCTCAGGCGGCCATCGGGCTTGATCACCCGCTCAGTCTAGTGACCCGCGGGCGCCGGGCCGGCCATAGCCAGCCAGCGGCAGGTACGGCGACAGGTCCGCTCGCGGGCCGCTTGCCCGCATCGAGCCGTTCCCGACCGCCGCCGCCCATGCCAGCCGGCCCGTCGCCAGCATGATCCAGGTGACAGCATCGGTCTCGGCCACGTTCGGCGGCGTGCCGCGGGTGTGCCGGGGACCCGGCACGCACTGAACCGCCGCATGCGGCGGTACCCGGACCTCAACTGCCCGGCCCGGCGCCTGGCCAGCGAGCAGGCCAAGCAGATGCTGGACAGCGGCGCGCAGCGCCGCGCGCTGCGGCACGGCCCCGGTGTCCAGCGCCGCCAGCACGGCCGCCACAGTCGCGGCACCTAGCTCCGGCGCCGTCTGCGCCCCCGTCCACGGCGCGCTGCCGAGGGCCGCCCGCTGCTCATTCACCGTGGCGAGCAGCCGCGCTGGATCGAATCGTCTGGCGGGCATCGCCCCGAAGGCTAGCGCAAGCGCCGGGCTAGCTGTCGATGGGCCAACGGTGCACGCCGGGTCAGTCAAAGGAAGCTGTGTACGGACCCGGCAAATGATCAGCGCAGCATTCGAGTGATCATGCCCTGACGCGCACCGGGATGGCGCAATGCAACAGTGCTCGTCATGCTGTCATTGAGTTCCGTCCGCTCGCAGTTCCCTTGATGAGGGATCGCCAGTCGATGAGGCTTTCCGCGGGGGGGAAGCCGACCCTCTTGCCGCGAGCTGCAGGCGCTCCGCGCCGAGTCCCACATTGACGCCTGACCCGTAGATGGTAGCCCCTGAGAGGATCGTTGCCAGCGTGCTTCCGAAAATGACGCCGAAGGCTTGTTCGGCAGTGAGGTCGCCGTTCAGCCATAGCCCGAGAAACACCATGATGCCGATGACACCGAGTGCCCCGACCGTCCAGCCTAACCGCATCAGAAATCGCTC
>DATJZH010000323.1:0-2813 GCA_035499215.1 Streptosporangiaceae bacterium
GGGAGTGGTGCGGGCGGAACTTGATCCAGGCCAGGATGCCGATGATCACCAGCAGCCAAGGGGAGAACAAGATGTGCACGGTGAAGCTGAGGATGGCCAGCGCCACGATGGCGATGAGGGCAAGGGCGATGATCCCGGGCATAGTGAGCGGTCTCCATTCACGTCGGGCTAGTTTGCGGGACCGCGCTTAGCGGGGTCGGTCCTGGCGGCCGGCGATCCAGGCCGCGGCGACCGACTGGTCTTCGCCGTCCTCGGGGATGAGCAGCCAGGCGGCGAGGTAGAGGGCCACGCCGGCACCGGTGAACAGGGCTAGCGTCGCGATGATGACGCGAACCAGCGTGACGTCCGCGCCCAGGTACCGGGCTACGCCGCCGGCCACACCGGCCAGCATCCTGTCGTCGGCGGACCGGCGCAACTGGCGGGTCCCGGGCTGGTCAGTAATGGTGGCCGACCTCGTGTCTGCAGTGCTTGCGTTCATGTCTCAAGACTGCCTCCGGTGAAGACCCCCGTCGATCGGGATCAGCCCCGGTTCGCTCCCTGACCTGCATCCCAGAAGCATCAGGGTCAACCCTGACCGTGATCAGGGTTGACGGCGCAGCGAATGGTGAGCAGTCGTGTGGTGAGAGTTTCGCGGACCCACTATTCGTATCTGTCTGGGGTCCAGCCGCAGTCGCGGACAGCAGGCCTGCCCACGAGGTGAGCAGGAACATCCCCTGTCGCCTGGGCAGCAGCCCCATGCTGGTTGTTGATTCGCGCACGGCCGGGACGCACATCCCCGCCTAATTGAGGCCGGGTGGACGTCGCGGTGTCTGCCGTAGCGTTCGAGCGGCCCGACGGGCTGGCTCCTTAACAGCCTGCCGACCGCGTCTGCAGTTATCTGGCCGACGATTTCTAGCGCTCGCCGGTCAGGTGGATCAGGATCTTGCGCCGGTCGGGTGGAATGCGGGTGGCGTTCCACCAGGCCGCGGCGTTCGAGTGCATCCAGCAGTGAGGTCATGCTGGCGCTGGTCAGGAGCAGCCGCCCAGCGATGGCGTGTGAGGTGTGAGGTGAGCGGTTCGCCCGCTCCCTCGAGGATCGCGAGCGTCTGGAACGCGCTCGCAGACAGGTCGGCGATCTCCCGTTAGCTGCCAGCCGATCGCGGCAGCGAGCATGGTGCCGAACAAGTCAGGGGTGCGGAAAGTGCGCCGCGACGACTATGTGTCGTCGCATAGCCGCCTGTCAGCCGCCTTGGCGTCGGCTGCAGCGTCGCCACCGTGAATGCGGTGTCACCGATGCTCCGCGGTCGGCCGGAGCCGGCGAGGTCGCCCAGCACCCCGATTCTTCCGGGCCCGGTAGCCGGCACGCCATTCGTGCACCGCGGGCACCGACGGGCCGCATCGGAGCGCCACCTCGGTTTGCGGCAAGCCGCCTGCGGCAGCAGCATGATCCGTTGCCGGGCCAGCCCGGCCTCCCCAGCGGGCAGCAACACCCATGCCCGGTCGTCTCCGAAAAGGAAAATCCCACCTATCGCGACGTCAGCGTCCCCGGAAGCAGGAATGCGAACGGCCGGGGGGCCTTAAGAGGCAACGGGTCAGAGGCGGGATGTAAAGCACTCAGAACTGGTCGCAGCCTAGGCAGTGACGCAATCGGCTCCTCGGCACGCGCTGTCCGAATCGAGATCGCGGGTAGTGCCTTGTCCGCGTTCTGCCCGACCGCTACCGTTGCGGCTGCAGGCCAGTCAATAGCACAGACGCAGGCGGGCACGGCCGGGCCGATCCGCCCCGGCCAGGTGTTCGCTGGCCACGCACGACCGGTGGGAGGCGTTGGGTTGTGGACTCGTTCAGGGGGAAGCTCGCAGTGGTGACCGGCGGTGGCTCCGGCATGGGCCGCGAGCTTGTCCGCCAGCTGGCGGCGCAGGGATGCTCGGTCGCGGCATGCGACCTGAACGTGCAGGCCGTCGCGGAAACCGCGGCCATGGCGCGGGCTGGTGAACCGGACGGCGTCCAGGTCACCAGCCATGCCTGCGACGTCTCCGACGAGGCGCAGGTCCTGCGGTTTCGCGATGAGCTGCTCGACGGTCACGCCGGCGATCACGTCGACCTGGTCTTCAGCAACGCGGGCATCGGCGGCGGCGGCAGCTTCATCAGCGGCCGCCGGGAGGAGTGGGAGCGCACGTTTGCCGTCGACTGGTGGGGCGTCTATTACTGCGCCCGCGCATTCCTGCCGCTGCTCATCGCGAGCGGCGACGGCGTCCTCGTCAACACCAGCAGCGTGAACGGCTTCTGGGCGTCACTGGGCCCCGGCATGCCGAACACCGCCTACAGCACGGCCAAGTTCGCCGTGAAGGGCTTCTCGGAAGCGCTGATCGAAGACCTGCGCGTCAACGCGCCCCATGTCCGAGTCGCCGTGGTGATGCCGGGGCACGTGGGCACGGACATCGTCGTGAACACCCGCCGCGCCCTCGGCCTGCCGGGGCCGGAGCGCCTAAGCGACGCCGAGCTGGAGGCCGCGCGGACCGCCCTGATCCGCCGCGGCGCGCCAGCCGAGGGCGCGTCAACCGATGAGCTGCGCCAGATGCTCGTGCAGCTGGCCAACGACTTCCGGGACAAAGCGCCGCTCAGCGCGGCCGAGGCGGCGACGGTCATCCTCGACGGGGTGCGATCCGGGGCCTGGCGGATCCTCGTCGGCGAGGACGCCAAAAGCCTCGACGCGCTGGTGCGCGAGAAGCCTGACGCGGCCTACGACTACGCCGAGCTGGGCAGAATGGCGGCAGAAGACAGCGGCAACACCACGTGACCGGTAGTGGCCAGCGCATGCCGGGCCGCCCGCAGGT
>DATJZH010000324.1:0-10827 GCA_035499215.1 Streptosporangiaceae bacterium
GTTCTGTTCTGATATGCGGTTAACAGATCGCTTCGCTCCGCGCGGCGCCTCGGCTCGAAAGGATGACCATGGACTGGAAGCTCGAGCTCGTCGCGATCCCCGTCTCCGACGTGGACCGCGCCAAGGCCTTCTACGCCGAAAGGGCCGGATTCACCGCGGACCACGACTATACGGTGAGCGATGAGATCCGCTTCGTGCAGCTGACCCCGCCGGGCTCGGCCTGCTCGATCGCCCTGGGGACCGGGCTCGTGGACGCACCTCCTGGCTCCGCACAGGGCCTGCAGCTGGTTGTCACCGACATCAACGCAGCCCATGCGGAACTGGCCGGACGGGGCGTGCAGGTGAGCGAGGTCCAGCAGTTTCCCTGGGGCTCATTCGTATTTTTCAACGACCCGGACGGCAACCGCTGGGCCGTCCAGCAGGTACCTGCCCGCGGGTGAGCCGTACCCGACGGACATCGCCGGCCGGCCGGCCGTTCATCAGCATCCCTGCATGGGATTCCTTTGACTGTGACCTGACCCGGCGGGGATCCTGGCCGGACATGGCCGCCCCAGGCAGCGGACGATACTCGGCGGCGGCCAGTGCGGTGACGTCTTGCTGCCGGGATGGCCGGCAGGGTTCAGTGATGGCCCGGCGGGTGGCGAGGTGCGGGCGGCATGGTGGCGATGCCAGGCGCCGTCTCTGGCCAGACCAGCAGGACGGGGCACGGGGCGTGATCGACGACGAAGCGGCTGGCGGGGCTCAGGCTCCGAGGTCCGAGGTGGGTGCGGTCGCCGTCGCGGGCGACGACGAGAAGGTCGGCGCCGTCGGCGGCGGCCACGACCTCCCGCTCGATCCGCCCGGATCGTTCCAGCCGGGTACAGGGCCGGCCCAGGCGGTCGGCGGCGGCCTGCAGGATTTGCTGAGCGGAGGCGGCGGCCAGCTCCTCCAGGCGGATGCCGGGGTCGCGGTCGGGCCGGCCGCGGCCGAATAGGCCCGCGTAAGCGCCGCGGGCGGCAGCCGGGGCGCCGTGGCCGGTGACGTGGAGCAGGACGATATCGGCGCCCTCGGGCGCGTGGGCACCGGCGGCGTCGACACAGGCCGGCCAGGTGCCCTCGACGATCCAGGCGATCACGGTCACGGGAATCAGCCTCCGATGGCGTTCAGCGAAGCCCACAGTGCCAGGACGGCCAGCATCAGGGCGGCGGGCACGGTGAGCAGTCCGAGCCGGGTGAACTCGGCGAGGTCGACGTCGCTGTCGTGCTCGCGCACGATGCGGCGCCACAGCAAGGTGGCCAGGGACCCGGTGTAGGTCAGGTTGGGGCCGATATTCACCCCGATCAGTACCGCGAGCACGGCGCCGGGGCTCCCGGCGGCGGCCAGCGGCAGCAGCACCAGCACCGCGGGCAGGTTGTTGATCATGTTGGCCAGGAGTGCGGACAGCGCCGCGGTGCCCAGCAGGGAGGGCAGCGCGGTGCCGCCGGGCACCAGATGCCCCAGAGCCCCGGCGAGCCCGTTGTCGACCACCGCGCGAACCACGATCCCCAAGGCCAGCACGAAGAAGAGGAAGGGCAGGTTCGCGGCTGCGACGATGGCGGCAGGGGTGGTGCGGCGCTGGACCAGGGCGCGGGCGGCGAGCACCGCCGCGCCCGCCAGCGCCGCCCAGGCCGGGTTCAGCCCGATCGCCGATGTGAGGACAAACCCGGCGAGGGTGCAGGCCACCACCGCGAGGACGAACACCGGCACCTCGGGCGGCTCGGCGGCAGGCCGGGCCCTGGCGCCAGCGTCCAGGTCGGTGGCGAAAAACCGCCGGAATACGGCGTACTCGGCTCCGACGGCGACCAGCCACGGCAGGGCCATCAGCGCGGCGAAGCGGGTGAAGCTGAGTCCGCTGGCCGCGAACGCCAGCAGGTTGGTCAGGTTGGAGACGGGCAGCAGCAGGGAGGCAGTGTTGGCCAGGTGGGTGCAGGCGTACACGTGCGGCTTGGGGCGCGCCCCCAGCCCGGCGGCGGTGGCGAACACCACCGGGGTGAGCAGCACCACCGCGGCGTCCAGGCTCAGCACGGCCGTGATGACCGAGGCCAGGACGAAGACCGCGAGCAGCAGCCGTCGCGGCCGTTCCGCCGCGGTGCGGGCCATCCACGCCCCGCACGTGCGGAACAGCCCCTCGTCGTCGCACATCTGGGCGAGCACCAGCACCGCCGCCAGGAATCCGATCACCGGCCCCAGCTGCTCCGCCTCCGCCCGGGCATGGTCCGGCGAGATCGCCCCGGTGCCCAGGATCACGGCTGCGGCCGGGACCGCCACGACTGCCTCGGGCCAGCCCCACGGGCGCACCAGCGCGCAGGCCAGCACCACCACGAGCAGGACGGCGGACAGGGCTTCCGCGAGCGGCGCGTTCAGGACCATGCCTTCCCGGAGCGGCGACAAGTCGACCCTTCATCGAACCAGACCGGTTACCCGAAGGCCCTCAGCTGCCGGGCGGCGAGGTACCCGCCGGCGTGACGACCGCTGCCCGCTCATCGCGGTGCTGGCCAGCCTGCCCACGGGCACCGGCGGCGCGGCCCGGCGGCGACGGGCTGGCCGCCCTCCTGGACCGCCGGTGACGCTGGACAGCCGGTGTGCTTGGCTTGGCGGGTGACGGGAACCGAATTCTGCGGCCGGGTCCGCCGCGGGGATGTGGTCTACGGCGGCTGGGTGAGCATTCCGCACCCGCTCGCCGGCCGGGCGCTCGCGGCCGCGGGACTGGACTACGTCGTCATCGACCTGCAGCACGGCGCCGCGGTCGAATCGGACCTGCCCGCCCTGACCGCGGCGATCACGCTCGCGGGCGCGGCACCGATCGGCCGGATCCGGTTCGCCCATCCCGCCGACATCGGGCGGTCGCTGGATCTGGGCTGCGCCGGCGTCATCGTGCCGAACGTGGAATCGGCCGAGCAGGCGCGGGCCGTGGCCGGTGCCTGCCGTTATCCGCCGGAGGGCTACCGGTCGGCAGGCGGGGTGCTTGCCGTCGACGGTCCGCTGTGCATCGTCATGGTCGAATCCGCGCAGGCAGTGGCTGAGCTTCCGGCCACTGTCGCGGTTGCCGGAATCGACGGGATCTACGTTGGCCCTCGTGACCTGTCGCTGTCGCTCGGCTGCGCCCTCGATCCGCATGATCGCGTGCTCCGGACAGCACTGGAAAGGATCTGGAGCGAGTGCGCGGCGGCGCGCAAGCCGGTGGGCGTGCACGCGATGGACGGAGCGACGGCCCGGCTGTACCGCGAGAGCGGCTGCCGGATGGTCACGGTAGCCGCGGATGCCCTGACGGTTACCAGGGGCGCCGCCGCGGAACTGGCCGCCGCTCGCGGCTGAAGGGGAGTGCAGGCATGAGCCAAGAACGCTGGACCGCCGTCGACAGCTACCTGGCGGGACTCCTCGCTGCACCGGATCCAGTGCTGGATGCAGCCGCGGCGGCCAGCGCCGCGGCCGGGCTCCCGGCGATCAGCGTCTCGCCCACCCAGGGCAAGCTGCTGCATCTGCTCGCGCTGAGCATGCGAGCGCGCCGGATCCTGGAGATCGGCACGCTCGGCGGCTATAGCGCGATCTGGCTGGCGCGGGCGCTGCCCGAAGGCGGGCGGCTGATCACCCTGGAAGCGGATCCGCGGCACGCCGAGGTGGCACGGGCGAACCTGGCCAGAGCCGGGCTCGCGGCGACCGCCGAAGTGCGGCTCGGCGCCGCTCAGGACACGCTGCCGCAGCTGGCGGCCGCTGGCGGGGAGCCGTTCGACCTGATCTTCATTGACGCCGACAAGCCGGGATACCCCGGCTACCTCGGCTGGTCGCTCCGGCTGTCCCGGCCCGGCTCGGTGATCATTGCGGACAATGTCGTGCGCGGCGGCGCAGTGGCCGATGCCGACAGCGACGATGCCGCCGTTCGCGGGGTGCGCGAGTTCCTGCGGCTGCTGGCCGCCGAGCGGCGAGTCAGCTCGACGGCGGTCCAGACGGTTGGCGGCAAGGGCCATGACGGCTTCTCGCTGAGCGTCGTTCTCGACGACCGGGGGCCGGCTGAGCCGAGGGTCCCGGCTCAGGCAGGCCCGGCCCGGGGGCCGGGCGGCTAGCGCGTGCCAGGTGGTCGCGAAGCCCGGCAGGCGCCGGTCTCGCTAGCGGCAGGCCGCCTGGGCCGCGGTCCTGGCTGACGTCCCGCTCTGGCCCTGGCTGGGGCCGGCCTGCGGGGCGGTGATGATGTAACCGCTGACGCCCAGCACGATCCTGATCCTTGCCAGCCCCGCCACCTCGCGGATGACGGCTGCGGGCATCACCGTGCGGACCAGCCGGGCGGCGTCCCGCTGCCCGGCCGGGTACTCGATCAGCGTCTGGCTGATGTCCTGGGTCGGCCAGGTCAGGGCCGAGCCATGAATGCCGAAGCCCATCTTCGCCAGCCGGGCGGCGGTGGCGGCGGACAGGCCGCCGATCATGGTGCCGTTGTAGACGTCGATGGATACGCGGCTGCGGCTGAGCGAGGCCATGTGCCGCTGGTGCCAGCCGGGCGCCTGGTCCCTTTTCAGCGCGGCGAACAGAGCATCGGCCCGCGGCTTGTTCCAGAGCACGGCTGCCCGGCCGGACCTGGTCACGTAGTTCGTGGTGGCCAGCGGGACTGTGGTGAAGGTGACGGCACCGGGCCGGATGCCGCGCATCTGGCTGGCGAGCGCGGTGACGCTGAATCCGTCGTCCACCCTGACCGCTGCCGACATAGCGGACAGGAACCTGGTCAGCCGGACCGGGTTCGCCAGCGTCCCGGAGGTCACGGCCTTGCTGAGCAGCGAAGCCAGCAGCTGCTGCTGGTTGCCGATCCTGGCCAGGTCCGACTGGGCGAACGAGTGCCGGTCGCGGGCGAACTTCAGCGCCGTGACGCCGTCGACGTGGTGCCTGCCGGCGGACAGATGCAGGCCGCTGTAGGCGTCGTCGACCTTGTAGGGCAGGCAGATGTTGACTCCGCCGAGCGCGGCGATGACCTTGACGAAGCCGAGGAAGTTCACCTCGATGTAGTCGTTGATCTTCAGTCCGGTGGCCTGCTGCACCGTCTGCACCATCAGCCGCGGGCCGCCGATCCCGTAGGCCGCGTTGATCTTGTCCATGCCGTGGCCGGGAATCTTCACCCAGGAGTCGCGCGGCAGGCTCACTACCTTGACATAACGATGATCGGCCGGGATGTGCGCCACCATGAGCGTGTCGGAGTTGTGGCTCACGGCGTGGCCCACGTGCAGCTCAGCCTGCTGATGCGGGGTCAGCCCCGACCTGATGTCGACGCCGGCGACGAGGATGTTCAGCGGCCCGCTGGCGGGCGTTCCCGAGGTGCCGGCATTGACCCGGCCGATGCTGCTGCTGACATAGCTGGTCAGGACCCACGCGCCGCCGGCCGCCATCAGCACCAGGGCGGAGAACGCGCCGAAGATCGCGAGCATGGCCCGCTGCTGGCGCGCCTTCCGGCCCGCCGAGATGCGCTCCATCAGCTGCCGCTGCGCCAGGTTGGGTCCCGGCCTGCGGCGGGAGCCGGGCTGCCGGGCCGTTGCCGGCGGCCGGCCGGCGCGCGGATCACCGCAGGGGTCGCCGGCGGCGGGGCGAGCGTCCGGTGCGGCGGGGCGGATGGTGCGACCTGGCGGAGGCGGGTACAGGCCCGGCCTGGGTCCCGGAATATGCCGATCGGCGGGCGAGCCGGGAGCGCGCGGATCGGGCTCGGGCGCCACGTCGTCCTGAACGTGGGACTCGGGCTCGCCGCCCCGGCCGTCGTCGCTGTCGGTCATCAATCCCCCGGAGACGCTGCTGGCAGCAGGCTAGCGCGCCCCCGGCTGCCTGCGGGTATTCATCGCCGGCGGGTCACCAACTTGGGCGGCGGGCGGGCCGGCGGCAACCGATGATGACGCGGCCGGTTTTCTTGGGTACTATCGAGTAAGTTACTGGCCAGTAAGATCGACCGGTGGGTCGGCTTCGGGGATCCGGGGAGGGCCCGATGGGGCACTACAAGAGCAACCTTCGTGACATCGAGTTCAACCTTTTCGAGGTCCTGAACCGGCAGCGGCTGCTTGGCTCGGAGCCGTATCCCGACATCGACGAGGACACCGCCCGCAGGATCCTGGCCGAGGTCAACAGGCTGGCCACCGGCCCGGTGGCCGAGTCCTTTGCCGATGCCGACCGTAACCCGCCCGTCTTCGACCCGGCGACGCACGCCGTGCGGATGCCCGAGAGCTTCAAGAAGTCCTTCGCCGCCTACATGGACGCCGAGTGGTTCCGGCTCGAGCTCCCGGCCGAGCTCGGCGGCAGCAGGGCTCCGCGGTCGCTGCACTGGGCAGTGGCCGAGCTGATCCTGGGCGCCAACCCTGCGGTCTGGATGTACGCCAGCGGCTCCTCCATGGCACACGCGCTATGGCGGATGGGCACGCCCGAGCAGCAGCGGTTCGCCGAGCTGGCGGTCGAGCGCAGGTGGACCTCCACTATGGCGCTGTCCGAGCCGGACGCCGGGTCTGACGTCGGCTCCGGCCGGACCAGGGCAGTCGCCCAGCCGGACGGGACCTGGCACATCGAGGGCGTCAAGCGGTTCATCACCAGCGCTGAGCATGACATGGCCGAGAACATCTTCCACCTGGTGCTGGCGCGTCCCGAGGGCGGCGGCCCCGGCACCAAGGGCCTGTCGATGTTCCTGGTGCCCAAGTACCTGGTCGGACCGGACGGGACGCTCGGCGACCGTAACGGCGTCTTCGTCACCGGCGTCGAGCACAAGATGGGCCTGAAGGCGTCGACCACGTGCGAGCTGACCTTCGGCGCCGGTCAGCCGGCGATCGGCACGCTGGTCGGCAACGTGCATGACGGCATCCGGCAGATGTTCGTGATCATCGAGTTCGCCCGGATGCTGGTCGGCACGAAGGCGATCGGCGCGCTGTCGACCGGTTACCTGCACGCGCTGGACTTCGCCAGGACCCGGGTGCAGGGCGGCGACATGGCCCGGCTAGCCGACAAGAGCTCGCCGCGGGTGACGATCATCCACCATCCGGACGTGCGCCGGATGCTCATGCTGCAGAAGGCCTACGCCGAGGGCATGCGCGCGATGGTCCTCTACACCGCCGCCTTCCAGGACGCGCTGCAGCGGGCCGAGGCGGCCGGCGTGCCCGATGAAATGGCGGCATCGCTGAACGACCTGATGCTGCCGGTGGTCAAGGGAGTCGGATCCGAGCGCGCCTACGAGCTGCTTGCGCTGTCCCTGCAGACCCTCGGCGGGTCCGGCTACCTGCAGGACTACCCGGTAGAGCAGTACATCAGGGACGCCAAGATCGACAGTCTGTACGAGGGCACGACCGCGATCCAGGGCTCCGACCTCTACTTCCGCAAGATCGTCCGGAACGAGGGCAGGGCGCTCGGCTTCCTGCTCGAGGAGATCAGGCGGTTCGCTGCTGCTGACGGCGGCAATGGCCGGCTGAAGGCCGAGCGGGCGGCGGTCGCCAGGGCCGCCGATGACATTGAGGTCATGGTGAATGCCCTGCACGGGTTCCTCGGCGCCAGCCTGGACCAGCCGGCCGAGGTCTACCGGGTCGGCTTGAACACCACCCGGCTGCTGCTGGCGCTCGGCGACCTCATCATCGGCTGGATGCTCGGCCGTCAGGCGGAGATCGCGCTTGACCGCCTGGACGAGTCAGGTCCCGCTGACGGCACGCCCGGCGCAGCGGACCGCGCCTTCTACGAAGGGAAGGTTGCCGCGGCGCGGTTCTTCGCCGCGACGGTGCTGCCCCGGCTCGCCGTCGAGCGCGCGATCGCCGAGACCACCACGCTGGACCTGATGGAGCTGCCCGAGGACGCGTTCTGACGCCATTGCACCGGCACCGGGCACGAAGCACCGGCACCGGGACATCTTCCCGGTCCCGCGGCTGAGAACCGTCCCTGACTGCCGGGCGGGTGCTGTCAGATCTGAACCTGGACGGCGGCTCGGTCCTGCCGGATCGGCGTGATGGCGCGCTCGATGACCGCCCGGTGGGCGGGGTGGTCGCGGTAAGCGCGATAGCTGTCCGCGTCATCGAAGTCGGCGGTCACGGCGAAGTCGAAGTTGCCCTCGCTGAGGCCGGCATCTGGCCCCGCGTGGTAGCTGCGCAGCCCGGTCATCAGCGGCGGCAGGGTCTGGAGCTCCGCCAGCACCCGCTGCTTCTGCTCGTCGGTTGCCTCGGCGGTCCAGGAGAAGAGGACGACATGCCTGATCATGGTGATCCTTTCAGCTGCGGCCTGCTCCTGGTCAGGACCAGGCGAGCAGGCGCAGCGGGTCTGCCAGCATGGCACCGACGTCCCTGAGCGCAGCAGAGCCCAGGTCACCGTCGACGATCCGGTGGTCGAAGGACAACGCGAGCGTGGCCACCTTGCGGACGGCCAGCTGTCCCTCGTGTACCCAGGGCGCATCCTTGACCTGGCCGAACGCGAGAATCGCGGCCTCGCCGGGGGTCAGGATCGGAGTGCCGGTGTCGATGCCGAACACGCCGACGTTCGTGATCGTGATAGTGCCGCCCTGCAGGTCGGCGAGGGTCGTCTTGCCGTTCCTCGCGGTCTGCGCCAGCTCGGCGAGGGCGCGCGCGAGGCCAGGCAGTGAGAGCGCGTGGGCATCCCGGATGTTCGGCACGACCAGGCCCCGGTCGGTGGCGGCGGCGACGCCGAGATTGACGTAATGCCGGACGACGATCTCCTGGGCCGCGTCGTCCCACGATGAGTTGATCATCGGATACCGCGCGGCGGCGACCAGCAGGGCCCTGGCGGCGAGCAGCAGCGGGGATACCCGGACCCCCGCGAAGTCGGGCAGCGCCTTGAGCCGGGCGGTTGCCGCCATCGTCTCGGTGATGTCGATCTGCAGGAACCCGGTAACGTGCGGCGCGGTGAACGCGCTGGCGGCCATCGCCGCGGCAGTGTGCTTGCGCACGCCGCGGATCGGGATCCGCTCCTCGCGCGGCGCGGGCGCCGCCGGCTGCGGCACGGCAGCGCCATCCGCCTTGGCTGCGACCGGGCCGCCCTGGCCGCCGGCCGCGGCCTGCACGTCGTCGCGGGTGATCGAGCCGCCCGGCCCGCTGCCGGCCAGCCCGGCCAGGTCAATGCCGAGGTCCCTGGCCAGCTTGCGGACCGGCGGCTTGGCGAGGGCGCCGGGCCGCGCTGGCGGCGGGGCCAGCGCGGCCGGCGGTACCAGCACTGTCGGCGGGGGCGTCAGGCTCTGCGCTGCCAGCGGCGGGCCATCGGCCGGATCGGCGGCGGGCGCGCCGGCAGCGGCCGTGGCGGCCGACAGCGCGGACGGTGGCGGCTGCCCGCTGCGCGCCGCGGGCTTCCTGGTCCGCCGGGTGGCCGCGCCGAGCTTCACGCCGTAGCCGACCAGCACGGCCTGGCGTTCGGGCGCGGGACTGCCCTGCACCCCCGGCTCTGCTGCCTGGCGAGGCGGCGCCGCTCCCTCGCCAGCGCGGGCCGGCGCCAGGTCGCCCGCCGGGCTGCCCGGCCCGGCCGCTGCCGCGGCTGCGCCGGCCGAAGGCTGCGGGCCGGACGGGCTTGCCGCGCCCGCCGGCGCCGAGCCGGACGAGCCCGGCGCCGAGCCAGATGGGCCTGGCGCCGCCGCGCCCCCATCCGGCGCCCCGGCGTCCGCGCCGACCCGCACGGAGATGATCGGCGTCCCGACGTCGACCGTGTTCCCCTCCGCGGCGAGCAGATCGGCGACGACTCCCTCAAACGGGCACGGCAGCTCGACGACCGCCTTGGCTGTCTCGATCTCGACGATGGTCTCGTTAACGGTCACCGTGTCGCCGGGCCGCACATGCCACCTCACGATGTCCGCCTCGGTGAGGCCCTCGCCGACATCAGGGAGCTTGAACTGCCTGAGCTCTGCCACGCCGTCCCCTCAGTACGCGAACGTGCGGTCGACGGCGTCCAGCACCCGGTCCAGGTCGGGCAGGTAGTGCTCCTCGAGCTTGGACGGCGGGTACGGGGTCGAGTAGCCGCCGACCCGCAGCACCGGGGCCTCGAGCTGGTAGAAGCACTCCTCGGTCACCCGTGCGGCTACCTCGGCGCCGAGACCGCCGGTCACCGCGGCCTCGTGCACGACGACGCAACGTCCGGTCCGCCGGACCGACTCGAAGATCGTCTCGGTGTCGAGCGGCGCGAGCGACCGCAGGTCGATCACCTCCACGGACCGTCCGTCGGCCCCGGCGGCGATGGCCGCCTCGGCGCACGTCTTGACCATCGGGCCGTAGGCCAGGACAGTGACGTCGGTGCCGGGGATCAGCTGCCGCGCCCGGTCGACCGGCAGCGCGCCGGCGAGGCCGCGGGCGACGTCGACGTCGGCGCGGTCCCAGTACCGGCGCTTCGGCTCGAAGAAGATCACCGGATCGTCGCAGCTGATGGACTGCTGGATCATCGTGTAGGCGTCCGCGGGGTCGCCGCAGGCGACGACCCGCAGGCCGGGAATGTGGGCGAACAGCGCCTCAGGTGACTCGCTGTGGTGCTCAACCGCGCCGATGCCGCCGCCGCACGGGATCCTGACCACCACGGGCAGGGTGACGGCGCCGAGCGACCGGTAGCGCATCTTGGCGAGCTGGCTGACGATCTGGTCGAACGCCGGGTAGACGAAGCCGTCGAACTGGATCTCGCATACCGGCCGGTAGCCGCGCAGCGCCAGCCCGATCGCGGTGCCGACGATGCCGGACTCGGCCAGCGGGGTGTCCACCACGCGGTCCTCGCCGAAATCCTTCTGCAGGCCGTCGGTGACCCGGAACACCCCGCCCAGCTTCCCGACGTCCTCGCCCATGATGAGGACCTTGGGATCGTTCTCGAGCGCCTTGCGCAGGCCCTCGTTCAGTGCCCTGG
>DATJZH010000325.1:0-2655 GCA_035499215.1 Streptosporangiaceae bacterium
CACCGCTACGACCAGCTCGAGCCATCACCAGACATCAGCAACCTGCTGGACGAGATCGACCGGGACCCGATCGCGATCTTCTGGGGATAGCCCGTCCAGGCTGAGGCATTCAGACAGTTTCAATATCTGACTGTGCCGTTAACGGTCGGGCAGGACGCGCGCAACCGGATGCTGCGGGCCGCGCTGGCCCGCGCCTTCGAACAGGAGGATGA
The DNA here is from genome assembly GCA_035499215.1 of Streptosporangiaceae bacterium. GTDB lineage: Bacteria > Actinomycetota > Actinomycetes > Streptosporangiales > Streptosporangiaceae > DATJZH01. Next base: position 213 of record DATJZH010000325.1, read on the forward strand.
ACGAGATGGCGAGAACGACTAGTTACCGGTGGCATCTGCGGCGGCTGATGGCCGACAAGGACATGTACGCCACGACGCAGCTGGGACCTCTGCTGGCCGAGCGCGGCATCAAGCTGTCCCGGGAGCAGGTCTACCGGCTGGTCACGGGCGTCCCGGAGCGGCTGAGCCTGGCCACCCTGGCCGCGCTGTGCGACATCTTGGGCTGCCAGCCCGGTGAGCTCATCGAAGTGAGTGGCGCTCCTGCGGTCAGCAAGCCGAAGCCGGCGCCGCCAGCTGCGGCAGGGCGGCCTCGCCCGGTCCGGGCCCGTGTGATCCCTGGCCCGGGACCGCGGTAGTGGCCCGCTGCCCGGAAGGTCATGAGCTGACCAGCTACGGCACACGGCGGCCGTGCGCTGCCTGCCGCCGCGACGCGCTGATCCGGCACGTGATCGCCGCGGAAGGGTCACTGCCGGCCAGCGAGGCCGCCGCTGCGGTGGACGCGGTGGCCACCAGCCCGGCCGTACTGCGGGACCTGGCCGCAGCGCTGACCGCCGATCCGGACATGCTCCGGCACGGGGCACCGCCAGTAGCCGGGCGGCTGGCCGCTGAGCTGATCGCCCGCGGATCGACGTCCCTGACCCTGCCCGCATGCGCGGTCTGCGGCCGGACCGGGCGGCCGCTGTTCCGCAGCGCCGCCGGCGGCGCGTGCCAGCGGTGCCGGGCCTGGCAGCTGGCCGCGGCCTGCGCCGCGTGCGGCAAGGTCAAGCCCGTGGCCGGACGGGACGACGCCGGCCAGCCTATGTGCGAGGTGTGCCGCCGCCGCAGCCCGGCACGGCACCGGCCCTGCGGGCTGTGCGGCAAGACCGCGCCGGCCGCCATCCGCGGACGCGGCGGCGAACCGGACATCTGCGTGAACTGCTACCGGCTCCCGGCAGCGGCCTGCACCATGTGCGGGCGGATACGGCCCTGCGTGTCCGCCGGGACCAGCCAGCCCGTCTGCAAGCAGTGCACCCCGCGAGCCACCGCGGCCTGCGCCCGCTGCGGCCAGAACCGCCCGCCGCAAGCCCGCTGGCCCGAGGGACCGGTCTGCGACACCTGCTACACCGCCGCGCTGAGCCGCCGTGTCCCGTGCGCATCCTGCGGCCAGGTCCGGCGGCCGGTCAGCCCGCCCGGCCCGGACGCCGACACCTGCGCCAGCTGCGCCGGCCTGCCCGTCACCAGCGCATGCACCGACTGCGGCATCGAAGACAAGATGTTCGAGAAACACCGCTGCGCCCGGTGCAGCCTGCGGCGCCGCGCGGTCATGCTGCTGTCGGACGGGACCGGGAACGTCCCCGCTGACCTCACCGCAGCGGCCGAGGCAATCACTGCCGCACGCACCCCGAAGACTGCGCTGAACTGGCTACGCACCGGCGCCGGCCCGGGCATCCTCGCCGACCTGGCTGCCGGGCGGCTCGCCGTCACTCACGAGGCTCTCGACCAGCATCAGCAGCCCATGGCCGCCAGCTACCTGCGGCACATGCTCACCGCCAGCGGCGTCCTGCCGCCCCGCGACGAAGAACTCGCCCGCACCGAGCAGTGGCTCACCACCCTGCTGGCCTCCATCACCGACCCTGGACATCGCCGGCTCGTACACGCCTTCGCGACCTGGCACGTGATGCGCCGGCTGCGCCGCGCCGCCGACTCGGGCCGCCGGCCCCGGACATACACCGCCCGCGCCCGGAACACGATCAAGGCAGCAGCACGGTTCCTCAGCTGGCTCGGCGAGCGCGGCACCGCCTTGCCCGCCTGCCGCCAGGCCGACGCCGAGGACTGGCTGGCCACCGGCCCCGGCGCCCGCGACGTCCGTGACTTCCTCACCTGGGCCGCACGCCACGGGCACTGCCAGCCCCTCAGCATCCCAGGCCCGCAGCGGCACACCGGAACCACCATCCAAGACGGCCAGCGGTGGGACCTCGCGACCCGGCTGCTGCACGACCACAGCATCGACCTCACCGACCGGGCCGCCGGCTGCCTGGTCCTGCTCTACGGCCAGCCCATGACCCGCATCGCCGCGCTCACCACCAGCCAGGTGACCAGTCACGCCGGGAAGGGCGTCACCATCCGGCTCAGCCAGCACGACATCCCCGTCCCGCAGCAGCTCGGCGAGCTGCTGCTCACTCTCATCGCCGACGGCAAGCCATACACCGGCATCGGCACGCCCCCCGACCGGAAATGGCTGTTCCCCGGCCTGCTGCCCGGACGGCCGATCACCCCCGCACGACTGGCCGAACGCCTCAGCGCGCTGGGCATCCCGGCACGCGCCGGACGCCGCGCCGCCCTCACCGACCTCGCCGCCCGGCTGCCCGCCGCCGTGCTCGCCGACCTCCTCGGCCTCCACCCCAGCACCGCCGTCCACTGGATGCACGAAGCCGGAGCCGACTGGACCCGCTACGCCGCCGAGCTAGCCCGCGACCGCAATCAC
>DATJZH010000326.1:0-5903 GCA_035499215.1 Streptosporangiaceae bacterium
TGACGCGTGCCAAACCCCGCACGCCCGCCAGGGAAATCGCCCACGCGCACCTGCGCGACCGGGCCTGACCAGGCGAGGAGTGACAGGACTCACTGATCCGGCCAGGCCCGGTCGATCACCAGGCCAGGTACCGTGTCCCAGCCCACGATCTGCAGCACGCGCAGGACCTGCCGGGGAACCGCGTGCAGGACCAGGCGCGGCCGCGACTGATCGCGCCCGGCTCCGCCGGCCTCGGCCAGCCGGATTATCGCCCGCAGGCCGGCCAGGTCGCAGAATTCCACGCCCCCCAGGTTGATGTGCATCTCGTCATGCCCGTCCGCGAGCATGTCAAGTGCGCCGACCAGGCCGGAGTAGTTGGATTCATCGATCTCGCCGGCGATGACCACCAGGAGCGGACTGCCCGTGCGGGTGACTCGCAGTACGCCGTCGTCATAAACGTCGTGACTGCTAGCCATCACCGACCTTGCCTCCTGCCGCGCGCATCGGCATCGGCTGTTCATGGCGCCGGCAGGCGCTTGCACCCCACAGGCTACCCGTCCCGCTTCGGACCTGGTAACAGCCTGAGCGAGCCCGCCGCCGCAGGCTTAGTTCAGTCACCGACGGAACCGCGGGCCGCGCTGCCCCTTCGTGCATCCGCAAGTAGCCCAAGCTGCCGTGCGGCACAGCGGGGTGACGGCTCGCCGCGCCGATCCGCCCAGCACGGTGCGGCGCGGTGCCTGGCCAGCGGGTCCCGGAACCGCTTCGCGTCGCCGGACCAGGTCCGCCCGGCGTGCCGGTCACCCGGCGGCATAATGATGCCTGGGCGTCCGGCGCGGGATATACCTCGTTGGTCGTACCCGCCCGGGCAGCACGGCGGTATGACAGCGGTCCTGCGGAGTAGCTGCGGTTTCGCCAGGTAATGTGCGGAGAGGTGATCGCACCCGTCGCTGACTAGGCGCTGAGGAGACGATGAGCGCGGCCTCGCATCCCGATGGCTCGGCCGGCCCGTCACCGGCCGCCGCCGAGGGCCGCGGCAGCCGCCCCGATGCGCGCGGGGGCGAGGAGGCCGAGGCGGCTGCCGACACCGGGTTCCGTCACCTCGCGCGGTTCTACGACGGCGCGGCCGACTACCTGGCCGCCGCTGCCGGATTCGCCCGGCGGGGCCTGGCCCGCGGCGAGCCCGTCGTGCTGGCCGTGCCCGATCACAAGATCTCCTGGCTGCGCCGCGAGCTCCCCGGAGCAGACCACGTCACCTTCACTGACCTGACCGAGCTGGGGAGGAATCCGGCCCGGATCATCCCGTCGGTTCGCGCCTTTCTTGACGCTCATCCCGCGCAGCGGGTCAGCTACCTCGAAGAGCCGGTATGGCCCGGCCGGTCGGCAGCCGAACTGCGCGAGACCGCCAGGCACGAAGCGCTCGTTAATCAGGCGTTCGGCGGCGTGCCGGCCACCATCGTGTGCCTCTACGATGCCGCCGGGCTGCCCGAGGGCGTCATCGGCGACGCGGCCATTGCTCACCCTGTCCTCATCCGCGACGGGCACGAGGCGACCAACTCCGGCTATCTGCGGCCGCCGGGCTTGCCGCCAGGTTGCGATCGCGCGTTCTCCCGCCTCCCGGCCGCTGCGGAAACCCTGAGCTACTCCCGCGACCTGCACCCGCTTCGCGCCATGGTGACGCGTACCACGCAGAGCTCCGGGCTTACCGCCAGCCGGGGCACCGACTTCGTGATCGCCGTCAGCGAGGTCGCCGCGAACACCCTTCGGCACACGACGGCGGGCGGTTCGGTGCACCTGTGGTGTACCGAAGACGAGATCATCTGTCAGATCCACGACACCGGCGTCATCGCTGATCCCCTGGTGGGCCGCCGGCTGCCGGCTGCGGGCCTACCGGGCGGCAAGGGCCTCTGGCTGGCCAACCAGCTCTGCGACCTGCTCGAGCTGCGGACCGGCCAGGCAGGCACCACCATTCGCCTGCATATGCGCCTGGGCTAGTCGTTGGCCGCGCCGCGCTCGGGTTCGTCGCGGGCTGACCTGGCCGCCGCCACCGTCGGGTAGACGGGAATCAGCCGGTCCACCCCGACAATAGTCATCACCCGCAAGACGGTCGGCTGGGCGGCAACCAGGCGCAGTTCAGCGGCCGCCTCAGCCGCCCGGTTGTGCGCGGTGATCAGGGCTCCGAGCGCCGCCGAGTCGCAGAACGTGGTCTCCGACAAGTCCACGATGAGCGCCGTGACGCCCTGCTGGATAAGTGCCAGTAGCTCATCGCGCAGCTGACCGGCGGAGGAGACGTCCACTTCCGCAGGCAGCGCCAGCACAGCCACATCGCCGGCTCGCTCCACCGGGAAGTCCGCTAGGGACATGACGCACTCCCATCCATGACGCCGCCCAGCGCCGAGTCTTGACTCCGCGTGGCTGGCGAGTCCGGGATGGGCCGCCGTCGAAAGACATTGTTAGCAGCCGGCGGCGATCGCACGCAAGCCAGAGCGAAATGATGCCGGCGGCCGGACTCACCGTCGCGGCAGGCACACCACGGAGAGGAAGAACTTGTCGATCTGCCGAACTGCCGCGATGAACTGGTTGACGTCGACGGGCTTGGTCACGAAGGCATTAGCGTGCAGCTTGTAGCTGCGCAGCACGTCCTCCTCGGACGAGGAGGTGGTGAGGATCACCACGGGCATGTGGGTGAGGTCAGGGTCGGCCCTGATCCGCTCGAGGACCTGGCGGCCGTCATACCGGGGCAGGTTCAGGTCCAGCAGCACCAGATCGACCCGCGGGGCATCGGCATGCTCGGCCCGCCGGTAGAGGAAGTCAAGTGCCTCCTGCCCGTCGCCGACTACATGCAGCCGGCTGCCGATCCTGTTGGCCTCGAAGACCTCACGGGTCATCATGACATCGCCCGGGTCGTCCTCCACGAGCAGGACCTCGATGGGCTTCGGGGGAGCGATCATGCGGGGACTCCTTCCGCGCTGGTGCCGCCGGCCCGGATGCCCGGTTCCTGGCCGGCCTGCTCCGGCCGGGCGGGATCGATCCGGGGCAGGGTGAAGCAGATCCGGGCTCCCCCGGCGTAGGTGTCGTCGAGGCCGATCTCGCCACCGTGGTGCTCGACGATTCTCTTGCAGAGGGCCAGACCGATTCCGGTACCCGGATAGGCATCCCGGCCGTGCAGACGCTGGAAGATCACAAATATTTTCCCGGCGAATTCCGGCGGGATCCCGATGCCGTTGTCCTCGACGCAAAACTGCCACATCCGGCTGCCCGCCTGGGCCATGGCAGTAATCCGCAGCACCGGCGCCCGGCCGGGCGCGCGGAACTTCATCCCGTTGCTGAGCAGGTTCTGCCAGAGCATCGCCAGCAAGGTGGCGTCGCCCAGTACCTCGGGCAGCCGGTCCGGGCGCTCGATGACGGCACCCGACTCCTCGATCGCGGCCGCGACCGCGGCTAGCGCGCTGTCCAGCGTCACGTCAAGCGGCAGCCGCACCCGAAACCGGTCATCGCCGCTGCGGCCCACCCTCGAGAAGGTCAGCAGGTCGCTGATCAGGACCTGCATGCGCTTGGCGCCATCCACGGCGAACCCGATGTACTGGCGGCCCCGCTCATCGAGCTGGCCGCCGTAGCGTTTCTCCAGCAGCTGGCAGAACGAGGCGACTTTTCGCAGCGGCTCCTGCAGGTCGTGGGACGCGACGTAGGCGAACTGCTCGAGTTCGGAGTTGGAGCGCAGCAGCTCTGCCGCCTGGGCATCGAGGTCGCTGGCCTGGCGCGCGGTCAGCTCCTGCGCCGCGCGGGCGGCGTCCAGCGCCCCGACCAGCTCGCTGCGCATCTCCTCTACCTCGGCGGCGACGGCCCGCAGGTCCGCTGGGCCAGCCGGCTCAATCCGGTGACCGAAATCACCGCTCACCACGCGGCGGGAATCGGCGCGAAGCTGCCGCAGCGGCCGGACGACCGCATTGTGCAGCACCACCGTCAGGGCCGCCGCCGCGAGCAGGAAAGCGAGCAGGCTGAGCGTAAAGCTCACGTCGGTGATGGTGCGGGTGCGGCTCAGGCTGGCGCTCTCCCGTCTGGCCTCGGCCTGCAGATCAGCGTTCTGCGCAGCGAAAAACGTCCGCAGGCGGTCGAACGAGTGCTTGCTCGCGGCCAGCAGCGAGGTGTCCTTGCTGGTCAGCGGGCCGCGCCTGGCCAGTGCGATCAGCGGCAGGGCATAGAACCTGCGCCACGAATCCGCCGCCCGCTCGAGACCGGACAGGTCAGCGGACAGCCGCTGCTTCCTGGACAGCAGCGTCCGCAGCTGGGCGGCCGCGCTGGCCTCGGCGGCCAGTCCCTTGGTGTACGGCTGCAGGAAGGCGGGATTGCGGGTGAGCGCGAACCCGCGAACTCCGGTCTCCTGGTCGACCAGCGCGCCTTGCAGCCGGTAAGCCTGAGCCCGGGCCGGCAGGATGCGCCCTTCCAGCTCGGCGGATACCCGGCTGTTGCTGGCGAGCACCTCGAAAATAATGAGCGCCGCGGCCACCACCAAGATGGCGAGCACGGCGAAGACCGCGCGGAACCAGCCGAGCACCGTCAGCTGCGGGAAGCGGGGCAGGCCCGCACGCGGCCTGGTCGTGGTCACGGGCCGGCCGCCCAGCCGATGTGCACCACGGCGACGTCATCGGCGAGGCCGCCGTAGGGCGCCGCCGCCGCCCCGACCCGCTCGATCAGCCCGTCCACGAACGCGGCGGCTGGCAGCGCGGCAAGCGTCCTGGCCAGCGCCAGCAGGCCGTCCTCGCCGAGCCGCTGGCTCGCCGGCCCGGTGCGTCCCTCGAACAGCCCGTCGGTGAAGAGCACGACGCGCGCTCCGGGCGGCAGCGGCAGCTCCTCCTCTTCCTGCCAGTCGCAGCCGGGGATCATGCCCAGGGCTGGCCCCCCGACCCCCTCGATCAGCTCGATGCCGCCCGCCGCGCGCAGCAGCAGCCCCGGGTGGCCTGCCCGCAGGAAGCGCACCCGGTCGCGTTCTGGCGCCAGGGTCAGGTGGGTCAGGGTCGCGAAGTCGTGCTCGCCGCCCCGCTCGGCCATGAGCATCTGGTCAAGCAGCCCCATCATCGCCGGCACGCCCGTTCCGGCCAGCACCAGGGATCGCCAGGCCACCCGCAGGCACACGCCGATCGCGGCCTCCGCGGCACCGTGCCCGGAAACGTCGCCGAGTACCGCGTGCACGCTGCCGTCGGACGTCTCGACCACGTCATAGAAGTCGCCGGCCAGCAGCGTATGGGCCCGGCCCGGCAGATAGCGGGCTACTACCTCGACGCGGTCGGTGCGCAGCAGCGGGGTGGGCAGCAGGCCGCGCTCCAGCCGCGCGTTCTCCGCTGCCTGCAGCGCGCTGATCTGCAACGCGGCCGAAGCCTGCTCGACGTGCTTGCGCTGCGCGGCGTAGCGGATCGCCCGGCCGAAGACCTCGGGCGGTGACTGGCCCTTGATCAGGTAGTCCTGGGCCCCGGCCGCGACCGCGGCGAGCCCGGCGTTCTCCTCGGCCAGCCCGGTCAGCACGATCACGGGCGCCTCCCGCGCGACGGCGAGCACCTGGGTGACCGCCTGCAACCCGTGGGCATCGGGAAGATGCAGGTCCAGCAGGATGCAGCCGGGGACATTCCCGCCGGCCAGCAGCTGCTTCGCCGCGCTGAGCGTGCGCGTCCAGGTGAGGGTCGCGCTCAGGTTGCTGTCGCGGAGCAGTTCCTCCACCAGGACGGCATCGCCGGCGTCATCCTCGACCAGCAGCAGCGTCTTGGGGTCGACAAGCCAGTCAGCGTGGGTCTCCTCCAGCGTGCCGGGGGCAGCGGGAACATCCGGATCTGGCGGCAGCATCGAGGTGTCTGCCGGACGCGCCACGACTGCCTCCTGACCCGCTTAACTCGTCCGCTGCCATCAGATGTTCGGCCACCGCTGGCTGCCGTGCT
>DATJZH010000327.1:0-14555 GCA_035499215.1 Streptosporangiaceae bacterium
GAGCAGCGACTGGCCGCCGATCTCGACCAGGGCCTTGGGCCGCCCGAGCCTGCTGCCCTCGCCTGCGGCGAGCAAGATCCCGGCAACTCCGCCTCCCGGCACGAATGCCAGGCTATGGCCGCAGCGCGGCTGCGGCCACCATAGGATTCGGCCGCCTCGGGCCCGCGGTTCGCCGGCGGCTGCACGCTGACCAGCCAGGGCGACGGCTGGCCGGCCCGTGCCCTACCCGGACCGCCGCACACATGGCGGGTCAGGGGTGGTGTATCCGGCCGCTCGTGGCGCTGAGCGGCTGCCCGGATCCGCCCCAGCGCTGCTGGATGAGCTCGGCGGCGATCGCCACCGCGGTCTCCTCGGGCGTCCGGGCGCCCAGGTCAAGCCCGATCGGCGAGCGCAGCCTGGCCAGCTCCTCCCGCCGGAGGCCAGCCTCGCGCAGCCGGGCCAGCCGGTCCTCATGGGTCCGCCGGCTGCCCATCGCGCCGATGTAGGCAGCGGGAAGCTGCAGGGCTGCCTCGAGCAGCGGCACGTCGAACTTGGGATCGTGGGTCAGCACGCAGATCACCGTCCGGTCATCAGTCCCGGTGCGCCGCAGAAACCTGTGCGGCCAGTCGATGATCACCTCGTCCGCATCAGGGAAGCGCGAGGCCGTCGCGAAGACCGGCCGTGCGTCGCACACCGTCACCCGGTAGCCGAGGAACTTGCCGACCCTGGCGACGGCCGCCGCGAAGTCGATCGCGCCGAAAACCAGCATCTGCGGCGGCGGGGCAAAGGACTGGACGAATACCGACAGCTCGTCTCGCCGGCGCTCGCCGTCCGGCCCGTACCGCCGGACGCCGGTCAGGCCCTGTGCCAGCATGCCGCGCGCGTCGTCGTCGACCGCCTGATCCAGGCGCTCGGTCGCACCGAGTGTGCCCGGCGTGCGAGGCGCCGCATCCGCGTCGGCCGCATCGGCGTCGGCGGTTTCCGGCCCTGCCGCGGCCCAGATCACCCGGCGGGACCCGATCATGCCGGGCCCGGCGATGACGGTTGCAACGGCCACCGGCTCCCCAGAGCCGATGGCAGCCGCCACCTCGCCGAGCTCGGGAAACGACTCGCGGCTGACCGGCTCGACGAAAATGTCAATCATGCCGCCGCAGGTCAGTCCGACGGCGAACGCATCGTCGTCGCTGATCCCGTAGGTCTGCAGGATGGCCTGGCCGTTCGCGCGGACCTCGCCCGCCAGCTGGTAGACCGCGCCTTCCACGCAGCCGCCGGACACGCTGCCCACGACCTCGCCCTCTGCCGATACCGCCAGGGCCGCGCCGGGTTCCCTCGGCGCGCTGCTGAACGTGCGCACCACGGTGGCCACGCCGAACGTCTCGCCGGCATCCCACCACTTGGCGATCTGGTCCAGGAGGTCTCGCACGGCCAGTCCCCTCGTGCTCTCGGATGGCATCCAGGGTACGTGGCGTCCGGGTTCTGCCCTGGCGCCGTCAGCTGGCCCGGTCCCGGCTGGCCGGATCGGCGGCCAGGTGGCCCTGGCGGCGCACGCCGCGCAGCACCAGAGCGGTCTCCAGCGCCGCCACCACGGTGTCCCAGCCCTTGTCCTCGCTGCTGCCGTCCCGGCCGCACCGGTCCCGCGCCTGCTCCAGCGTGTCGCAGGTCAGCACGCCGTTGCCGACCGGCACGCCGGCATCGAGAGCCACCCGGGTCAGCCCGTAGGTCACGGAGTCACAGACGTACTCGAAATGCGGCGTGCCGCCACGGATAACCGCGCCTAGGCACGCCACCGCGTCGTGGCGTCTGGCCAGCTCGGCGGCCACCACCGGCAGCTCGATAGCGCCCGGTACCCGCACCAGCAGCGGCCGGGCGACCCCGCAGGCCTGCGCCGCGGCCGCGGCGCGCTCGACCAGGCTGTCAGTGATCTCCGCGTGCCATCGGGTCGCTGCGATGGCGAGGCTGATACCGGTCCCGTCGACCGTGCGCCCGGCAGGCCGGCCCTCCCCGCTCACATCGCCCCTGCTGCCGTCGGGGCCGCGGACCCGGCGGCCGGCCCGGTGTCGGCTAGCGCAGCGCGCGACGTCGCCGGCCGCAGCCGCGGCGCAGCGAGATTGTCGATCTGGTGCCCGAGCCGGTCCCGCTTGGCGATCAGGTAACGGAGGTTCTCGGCAGTCGGCGCGACCGGCAGGGGCACCCGGCCGGTCACCTCGATGCCGAAATCAGCCAGGCCCTTGACCTTGGCCGGATTGTTGGTCAGCAGCCGCAGCGAGCGCACCCCCAGGTCGGCGAGCATCTGCGCGCCGGTCGAGTACTCGCGGGCGTCGACCGGCAGCCCGAGATCGAGGTTGGCGTCGACTGTATCGACACCGCCATCCTGGAGCTGATAGGCCTGCAGCTTGCTGAGCAGCCCGATGCCCCGGCCCTCGTGCCCGCGCAGGTAAAGCACGATGCCGCGGCCCTCGGCCGCGATTGCCGCCATCGACGCCGCCAGCTGCGCCCCGCAATCGCACCGGTCGGAGCCGAATACGTCGCCCGTCAGGCATTCGGAATGCATCCGCACCAGGGCATGCTGGCCGGCCGCGCTCGCGGCGATGTCTCCCAGGACCAGGGCAATGTGCTCGGTCCCGTCCACCGAGTTCAGGTAGCCGACCGCCCGCCAGTCACCGAACTTGTTCGGCACCCGGGTCTCGACGACCCGGCGGACTGTCAGCTCGGAGTGCCGGCGGTACTCGATCAGCTGGGCGATGGAAATCAGCGCGAGGCCGTGGTCGTCGGCGAATACGCGCAGCTGCGGAAGCCGGGCCATGGTGCCGTCGTCATTGAAGATCTCGGCGACCACGCCGGCCTCCGCCAGGCCGGCGAGGCGGGCCAGGTCCACTGCGGCCTCGGTGTGCCCGGCGCGCCGCAGCACGCCGCCCTCGGCGTACCGCAGCGGGAAGATATGACCGGGCCGGACTATCTCGTAGGGCTCGGTGGCAGAGTCGACCAGGGTGCGGATCGTCCTGGCCCGGTCCGCCGCGGAGATCCCGGTGGTGATGCCCCGGCGCGCATCCACGCTGACCGTGAACGCCGTCCCCATGTGCTCCTGATTGTCGCTGGTCATCGGCGGCAGCTGCAGCCGGTCGAGATCCTCGCCGCGCATCGGCACGCAGATCAGTCCGCGTGCGTAGCGGATGGTGAAGGCCAGCAGCTCGGGCGTGGCCTTGCTCGCGGCGAACACGATGTCGCCCTCGTTCTCCCGGCCGGCGTCGTCGACGACGACGACCGCGCGGCCCGCCGCCATGTCGGCGATTGCCTGCCGCACGTCATCCAGCGGGACGCCGCCCGCTGCCGCGTCGCCGATCAGCTCGCGGGTCATGCCAGCCGCCCCGCGGCGAGCAGCCGCTCCACGTATTTCGCGATCATGTCGACCTCGAGGTTGACCACCTCGCCGACCGGCTTGCTGCCGAGGGTGGTCCGCGCCAGGGTCTCCGGGATGAGGCTGACCTCCATCCAGCCCGGGCTCCGGGCGGTGCCGGCGCGCTGCGGGCTGAGCCCGGACACGGTCAGGCTCACGCCGTCGACCGTCACTGATCCTTTTTGCACGACATAGCGAGCTAGCTGCGCCGGCATCGATATCCGCACGACTTCCCAGTCCCCGGCGGGCCGCCGCCTGATGATCGTGCCGGTCCCGTCTACGTGTCCCTGCACGATGTGGCCGTCGATGCGGTCGTCGGCCCGCATCGGGCGCTCCAGGTTGACCCGGCTGCCAGGCGCCAGCGATCCCAGGCTGGACCGGGCCAGCGTCTCGCCCATGATGTCCGCAGTGAACTGCCCGTTCGCCGCGTCGGTCACGGTCAGGCAGACGCCGTTGACAGCTATGGATCCGCCGCGGGCGGCATCGGAGGTGACCAGCGGCGCCCGCACCGTCAGCCTGGCCGAGCCAGCGTCTTGCCGGACTGCGCCGTCTTGCCGGACTGCGCCGCCTTGCGCTACCGCGACGACCTCGCCGAGTTCTTCCACGATTCCGGTGAACACGACTCCTCCTCCGGAGCTGCCAGACCCTGCTGCAGTCTCCGGGGGTGCGCGGATGCGCATGCACGGACTAACCGGCCCAGCTCGGGCCTGCCGCGCGCGTGCTTCCTCCCATCCGGACTGTAACCGTCGGTCCCGGAATCTCACCAGGTCAGCCGGCCGATGGCCTCGGCCGGGTCGCGGACTCTCACCGCCGGCTCGGAGTTTCACCGACCCCGGAGCACGCTCTTGCTCGCAGCAACCAGTCTGCCATATGACCTATTCCGCCCTGGACTCCGGAGGGCAGGGGCATCACGTCGGGGTGCGCCCGCGGCGGGTCAGCGCATCGATGGTCACGGCCGCAACCAGTACCAGCGCCGTCCACATCAGCTGGGCTGATGCGGACAGACCGAGCAGCAGCAGGCCGTTGTAGATCACGCCGACTACCAGGCCGCCGAGCACGGCATCCATCATCTTGCCGCGGCCGCCGAACAGGCTCGTTCCGCCGATGACCGCGGCGGCCACGGCGTACAGCACATTCTGCCCGCCGTTGACGTTGCTCGAGATGGAGCCGAGATAGGAGGCGTAGATGATCCCGGTGATGCCTGCCGTGAGGCCGCAGAGCCCGAAGGCCGCCACCCGGATCCGGTTCGTGTTGACGCCGGCCCGCCTGGCCGCCTCCGCATTGCCGCCGATCGCGTAGATGTATCGGCCGAACCGGGTCCGGCCCAGCAAGACGGTGTAGATCACCAGGATCGCCAGGACGACCAGCACCACCCAGGGAAGGCCGCGGACGACGAGCAGGGTGTGGCTCCTGTTTGTATTGCCTACCAGCACCACCACGACCCCGGCGATGGCCATCACCGCGATCTTCAGGAGGGTAATGCTGATCGGCGGGGCAACCAGGCCGTTGACGCGCCGGCGGCGGTCCCGCAGGTACATCATCAGGCCGGCCAGCGCGACGATCGCGATAATCACAATCCAGCTCGCCGCCGGACTGAGGCTGCCGGACTCGATGTCGTTGATGATGTTGCTGTTGAGGTTGATCACGCCGCCGAGGCCGTATTTTCCGGCGGAATTTATCAGGAACAGCAGCAGGCCGGACAGGAAAAGGTAGCCGGCCAGCGTGACCACGAAGGAAGGCAGCCGCAGCCGGGTGATGATGACGCCTTGCAGCGCCCCGTAAAGGGCGGTTGCCGCCAGCGCGGCCAGGACGGCCAGCCACCATGGCTGGCCCGCCGCCAGCATCCACAAGGCAATGACGGCGCCGCAGGCGGCCTCGTACCCCGCCGCGAGGTCGATCTCGCCGAGCAGCAGCACGAAGACCTCGGCCATTCCCAGCGTGATGATGAAGGCCGCCTGGGTCATCAGGTTGACCAGGTTGCCCGCCGAGAGGAAAAGCGAGTTCTTGACCTGGAAGATCAGTACGATCACGACCAGGCCGGCGATGACCGGAAGCGCCCCGCTCTCCCCGTTGCGTATCCGCTTGACCCAGATCCGCGCGTACTCGCCCACCGACCCGGCGAGTAGTTCGGGAGAAGCAGCCGCAGCCGCGACCGCGATATCCTCTGCCTCGTCGGGCGCGGCCTGCGTGGTCACTGCGCCCGGCTCGGACTCTGGGCTGCTGGATGCCAATGGTCAGCCCTCCGGGCCGCTGTCAGGGGTGGGGGCGGGACCGCCTGCTGTCGAAGTCCGATGCGAGGCCCCGGTCGTCATCAGGTCGACCGCGGACGCGGTGTCGTAATCTGCGACCGGGCCGGACGAGACCAGCCGTCCCAGGTACAGGACCGCGAGCCGGTCGGCGACCTGGAACACGTCGGTCAGGTTGTGCGAGATCACCAGCACGGCGACGCCGCGCTTGGACAGCCGGCCGATGAGATCGAGTACCAGCGCGGTCTGCGAGACGCCCAGCGCTGCCGTCGGCTCATCCATGATCACCAGCCTGGCGTCCAGCATCACGGCCTTGGCAACCGCCACGGCCTGCCGCTGCCCGCCGGACAGCGAGCCCACCGGCTGGCGGATGTTGCGCACGGTGGTAACCCGCAAGTCGCTCAGCGTCTGCTTGGCCGTGGTCTCCATGTCGACCTCGTCCAGCAGCAGGTGCCGCCGGACCTCGTGGCCGAGGAGCATGTTCTGCACGATGTCCAAATTGTCACAGAGTGCGAGATCCTGGTAGACGGTGGCGATCCCGGCATCCGTGGCGTCCTTCGGCGTGCGGAAATGCACGTGATTGCCCTGCCACACGATCTGCCCGTGGGTGGGTTCCCAGATCCCGGAGATGGTCTTGATCAGGGTCGACTTGCCGGCCCCGTTGTCTCCGACCAGGGCAGTAACCTGCCCTGCGGGGATGTCGAGATCGACCTCGGTGAGCGCCTGGACCGGCCCGAAGCTCTTCCCGATGCCGCGAAGCTGCAACAGCGGCTGGTCCAGGGTGGTGGTTCGCGCTGCGGCCCCCGGCGCAGCCCGGCCCGCTGAGGCGGGCCGGGCTCCGTCTGCCGAGCTACCGGTCACTGCAGGTGTCCCGGCTGGTCATGCGACTCCATTCCTAGCCGGAAATCCCTGCGGCCTTGCAGGCCGTGGCGTATTTGCCGGCGCACAGCTGCGAGGCCGGCACGAACTTGTCCGCGATGACGGTCGAGTTCATGTTGGCCGTCGTGACCCACGTCGGCCTCAGCAGCACCGAGGGGACCGCTGTCTTCGTCGTCGGGTCGGTGGTGATGCCGTTGAGCAGGCTCGAGGGCGGCGTGACGCCAGCGCGGGCGTACATGGCCAGTGCCGCCGCGGCCTGGGCCTCGAGATAGATCGGCTTGTAGACGGTGCCGCACTGGTAGCCGGTCAGGATGTTCTGCAGCCCGGTCAGCGTCGCGTCCTGGCCGGTGGTCGGGAACGTCTTGGGCTTGACGCCCTGGTTCTGCAGGTAGTGGATGATCGGGGCGCCGTTCTCGTCGTTCGGGATCAGCGCGGCGTTGATGTTCTTGTGCGCGGTGTACTGCTGCTGGAACTCGGTCAGCGCGGTCGGCGGGTCCCAGGTGCCTGCGGGCTGGCTGACTTCCTTCCACTTCCCCGACTTGAAGAGCGGGGCGAGCACTGCGTCGTAGCCCTGCGCGAACAGCGTCGCGTTGTTGTCAGTGGGGGCGCCCTTCATAACGATGACCTGCGGGTTCTTGACGCCCCACGCCGCGACGCAGCTGACCAGGCCCTGGCCCATCTTCGTGCCGACCAGGACGTTGTTGAAGCTGACGTAGTACTTGCGGGTGCCGCCGAGGGTGAGCCGGTCGTAATCGATCACGGGCACGCCGTGCGCCTTGGCGTAGGACTCGATGTGCGCGCCGACGCCAGAGTCCAGCGGGTCCACGACCAGGACGCTCGCGCCCTTGGTGATCGCCGTCTGCGCGTCGCTGAACTGGGTCGAGTCGCTGCCCAGCGCATTCTGGACGGTGAACTGCGATGCGGACAGGCCTGCCTTGGTCAGGGCCTCCTTCAGATACGGAGCGTCGAACTCGACGTAGCGAGTCGAGGAGACGGTGTCCGGCAGGATCACTGCGATGTTGCCCTTGCCCTTGGCCGCGAGGGGCTTGAGCGCGGTCATCGCCCCGAAGCTGTTGGTGAGCGAGTTCACCGAGACCGTCGGTGTGGCCGCACTGCTGGAACTCGATGATGTGCTACTGGTGCTGCTGCCGCAGGCGGCAAGGATCAGGGCCGCGCTGCCGGCCACGGCCGTCAGCCCGACTCTCTTGGTGACTGAGTACAACGAAACCACCTCGCTCGTGGGCGGGCCGCAACGGGACATGAACTAACACAGGTCCGCATGAGGTCACCGCGGGCTGGAACGCGTTAAGGAAAACACTAGGCCGCTACCGGTAAACGAACCCATTAACATCCGCGTAACGTTGTGAACAATTTATTAACGAGGGTGAGCAGGGCCGGCAGCGGCCGGCGCCGGCTCAGTCCGCGGCGATCCGGTAGCCGGCTCTGGGCTGGGTGAGAATAACGGGGGCGCCTCCGCCTGCCTCCAGCTTTGCCCGCAGCCGGCGGACGTATACCCGCACGTATTCGGTCTCCGTCTCGTATCCGCGGCCCCATACCCGGCGCAGCAGGTGCGCGTGCGTCAGCAGTTTCCCCCTGTTGACGGCCAGCTCTCGCAGCAGCGCGAACTCCGTGGGGGTCAGGTGCACGGGGAGCCCGGCCTTGGTCACCTGCTGGCTGGCGAGATCGATCTCCAGTTCGCCGATGATGACGACTGGGGGGACAGGCTCCGGGGCAGCGTCGGCTGGGCGGGTGCGGCGGAGCGTGGCGGTGATCCGGGCCAGCAGCTCCTCGATGCTGAACGGCTTGGTCAGGTAGTCGTCGGCGCCCATGTTCAGCGCGGTCACCTTGTCCCGCTCCCCGCCGCGCGCGGAGACCACGATGATGGCGACCGCCGAGCGCTCCCTGATCAGCCGGCAGAGCTCGAACCCGTCGATCTCGGGCAGCATCAGGTCGAGCAGCACGATGTCGGGAGATTCGGTCTCGAGGAGGTTGAGGGCCCGCGCGCCGTCGGTGGAGACAACCGTGTCGAAGCCGCGCACCGCCAGGTTGGACCGGATGAGGTCGACGATGTTCGGATCATCCTCGATGACCAGCGCCCGCGTGTGCGCGTCTGGCTCAGGCACGGGGCCCTGCTCCCCCCGTCAGCGTCGGCACGCCAGCGCCGGCTGGCGAGGGCAGTTCCCCCGCGCCGCCGCCTGCCGTCCGGCCGGCCGGGGCCGTGGTCCGAGCCGTCTCGCTACTGGCAGCCGCGGGCATCTCCACCGGCAGGTGAATGCGGAAGCACGTCCCGTGCCCCGGCTGCTCGAGCTCGATCCGGCCGCCGTGGGCCGTGACGATTCCCCTGGCGATGGACAGCCCGAGGCCGGCGCCGGCCCCCGCCGTGCGGAGGCGCCGCATCGGCTCGAAGGGCGCAAGCGCAACCTCGGCGGGCATCCCCGCGCCGTCGTCTGCGACGCTCACCGTCACCCCGGCCGGGCCGTCCGCTACCGCGCTGACCGCGACCCTGGTGCCGGCCGGGTTGTGACCGAAGGCGTTGGCGAGCAGATTCACGAACACCTGCTCGAGGCGGTCGTGATCGGCCCAGACGACGGGCAGGCCAGCCTCGCACTCCACCTCCGTCAGGGACGCGCTGGCTGGCGGCAGGCATGCGACGGCCGCGTCGAGCACCAGCGGGATGTCACACCAGTCACGCTGCAAGCGCAGGATCCCCGACTCAATCGCGGAAAAGTCCAGCAGGTCGTCGACCAGGCGCCCCAGCCGGGCCGACTCGGCCGCAATCCGGGCGATGAACCGCTGCTGCGAGTCCGGGTCCCAGGTCACATCCGGCTGCATGAGGCTGGAAGCGTAGCCGCGGATCGCGGTGAGCGGAGTCCGGAGCTCGTGACTGAGCCGGGACAGGAAGCCGCGCTGCAGGTCCTGGGACCGGCGCAGCGTCAGCGCCTCCTGCTGGGCGAACCAGGCCTCCTCGCGCTCGAGTGCCAGCCGCAGCGAACGTGCGGCATCCTCCAGCAGCGCCGATGCGTCCGCTTCGGGCGGCCGGCCGTGCCAGCGGGCAACCAGCGCCGTGGGGCCGCCGGGGGAGGCGAATGTCACCGACAGCAGCCGCTCACGGCCGGCTCCAGTCCGGTGCACGGCTGCCTCATCGTCGTCGTTGCGCGCGAAAGCGGACTGCGCGGCAGCCAGCACCCGCCGCGTCGCCGCTGCCGGCCTGTCTGCGCCGGCCGGCCTGGAGCAGGCCCGGCAGCCGGGCGGGCCCTGCGGCGGCTGGACGACCAGCGCGACCTCCTCCGCATGCAGGCCGCGGCGCAGCGACTGCAAGGCGACACCGAGCCGGTCGGCGACCGGGACGGGGCCGGCGAGGGTCTCCAGCATCTCCCTGATCGTCTCCAGCACCCGGTTGCGGGCGGTGGCTTCGTCCAGCAGGCGGTCACGCTCGATCGCGCTCGCGGCGTAGCCCGCGTAGAGCGCGGCGAGGTCAAGGTCATCCCGCTGCGGCTTGCCGGTGACCGCGCGGAACACGGTAATGACGCCCGCGAGCCCGCCGGGGCCCATCACGGGCACGGACCACGAGCTCGCCACCCTCGCCGCTGTGGCCAGCTCGCTGAACGGCGCCCAGGCCGCGCTGGCCCGCACGTTCTCCTCGACGACCGGCCGCTGCGCGGCGGCTGCCAGGCCCACCACCCCGCCGGCCGGCCCGCACGGCAGCCGGGACCACGCCGACGACAGCTCCGGCGAAAGGCCGAGCGAGGCGGCGCAGCCAAGCGACGTGCCATCCAGCAGGTGAATGCACAGCCGCTCGCTGCCCAGCGCGGTTCCCAGGGCTGAGAGAATCAGCGACAGGCTCGAAGACGGATCCGCTGACACAAGCCGCCCGGCGAGCCCGTGCAGCCGGATCAGCTGGCGACGGGCCGAAGAGTCAACCTCCTGGCCCGACAGCAGCGCCACCACGTCATCCGGGTGCACCTCGCTGGGGGCAGCTTCCGCGGTGATCCCGCCGTGCCGGAGCACGACGATCCGGTCGGCCAGCCGGAACATCTGACTGATGTCATGGCATGCCAGCAGGATCGTAGTGCCCTGGGCACGCAGCCCGATGACCAGCTCCTCGACCAGCTCGGACTCCTGCACCCCCAGCGAGGCAGTCGGCTCGTCGAGCAGCAGCAGCCGCGGGCTGTGGGCCATCGCCCTGGCGACGGCCACCAGCTGTCGCTGACCGCCGGACAGGGACTTGACGCTGCGCGTCGTGTCCGGCAGCGGGATCCCCAGCCGCCGCAGCAGTGCTGCCGCATCGCCGTGCATGCGGACGTCGGACAGCAGCTGGCGGCGGCGCTCGCGGCCGAGCAGGAGGTTGGCGGCAATATCGAGGTTGTCGCACAGCGCCAGATCCTGCCAGACCACACAGACACCGCGCCGCTTGGCGGCAAGCGGGCCCGGGTGCACCAGCCTGCCGTCCAGCGCAACGGTGCCGGAGGCCGGCACGATATCCCCCGCTATGCAGCGCACCAGGGTGGTCTTGCCGGCGCCGTTCTCGCCCGCCAGCGCGACCAGTTCGCCGGGCCGCACCCTGAGGCTGACGTCGTTGAGGGCGGTCAGCCGGCCGAACCGGACCGTCAGGCCAGACACCGACAGCAGCGGTGGCCCGGCCCCCGGCTGGTCATCGATGACGGCGTTCACCTGCACATTGTGGCCGAAAGACCCTACTGACCACCACCGGGGTGCGTCCGCGCGCCCGGCGGCGCATGCTGCGCGGCCGCACAAGCCGGCGTCACCTCGTCGAGCCTGCGCTCGAGAAACGATCTTTCTGCCGCATTGCTGGTGAGCTCGAGCGCCGTCAGATAGGCCTGCGCCGCCGCCCGGCTGCGGCCCAGGCGGCGCAGCATGTCGGCCTTGGCCGCGGGCAGGTAACGGTAGCCCGCTAGCCTGCCGTCCTGTTCAAGCAGGCTGATCTGCGCCAGCCCGGCGGCCGGCCCGTCGGCCATCGCCACCGCGACCGCGCGGTTGAGCGCCACCACCGGTGACGGCCAGGCACGCATCAGCTCGTCGTAGAGCCGGACGAGCTCGCGCCAGTCGGTGTCGGCGTAAGTCCGTGCCTCGTCGTGCACGGCGGCGATGGCTGCCTGCAGCGCGAACCGGCCGGGCCGCCGGCCGCGCAGCGCCTCGACGACGAGGCGGCAGCCCTCGGCGATCGCCGCGCGGTCCCACCGCGAGCGGTCCTGTTCCGCCAGCAGCGCAAGCCTGCCGCCCGAGTCGGCGCGGGCAGCCCGGCGCGCGTCGGTGAGGAGGATCAGCGCCAGCAGGCCGCGTGCCTCCGGCTCGTCGGGCATCAGCCTGACCAGCAGCCGCGCCAGGCCAGTGGCGCTCTCCACCAGCTCAGCGCGCACCAGGTGCACGCCGGCCGGCGCGGTATGGCCGGTGGTGTACAGCAGGTGCACGACGGTCAGCACCGCATCAAGGCGCTCGGGCAGCTCGGCGGCGCCGGGCACGCGGTAGGAGATCCCGGCAGCCGAAATCTTCTTCTTTGCCCGGGTGACCCGCGCCGCCATGGCCGACTCGGCGACCAGGAACGCCTGCGCGATCTCGGCCGTCGTCAGACCGCACACCAGCCGCAGCGTCAGGGCCACCTGCGCCTCCCGGGCCAGGGCCGGGTGGCAGCAGGTGAAGATCAGGCGGAGCCTGTCGTCGGGGATCGCCTCGCCCGCCGCGCCGGCGTCCGCACCGGGCTGCGGGTCAGGCTCAACGAGCAGCGGAAGTTTTGCCCGCAGCGTGCGATCCCGGCGCAGGACGTCGAGCGCCCGCCGCCGGGCGGCCGTGGTCAGCCAAGCGCCGGGATTGCGCGGCACGCCCTGACGCGACCACGCGTCGAGCGCCGCAACGTAGGCGTCCTGGACGCATTCTTCGGCGGTATCGATGTCACGCGCGACGCGCACCGTCGCGGCGAGTACATATGCCCACTCGCGACGGTGCGCGTCGGCAACGGCCGCGCCCACATCCGTGATCCACTGTCCGGCTGCCGCAGCGGCCGGGCTGCCCGGCTGCTGCGGGCCGGCGCGGCGCGCGGCACTCACGGCACGCCCGCTCAGCCGTCCGACGTATTCATGATCGGCCGGACCTCGACGCCGCCGAACGGCGCCGGGCACAGCCTGGCGATGTCGAGCGCGTGATCAAGGTCACGAGCCTCGATCAGGTAGAAGCCGCCGAGCGCCTCCTTGGTCTCGGTGAACGGCCCGTCGGTCACCACATCGCCGCGGATCGAGGTGGCCGCTGCGGTCGGCTGCAGCGCCGCGCCGCCCAGGATCTTGCCGCCCTTCTCGCCCACCTGCTCGGCGAACCTGCGGTGCGCTGACATCGCCTGCTGCCAGACTTCGGGAGACGGGTCCAGGTAGCCGGCCTCGTTCTCGTAGATCAAGATCGCATACTGAGCCATGCGGATCTCCTTTCCGGTCAGCGATGCGGTCGGTTACCCCTTCGACGAACGGCTCCGGCCCGAATCGACAGGCCGCGGCCGCCTGCCGGGACCAGGGCCGATGGCGCTGATCGCGCCGCCGTCCGATCGCGGCCGGGGCTGATCCCGGTGCGGCCGGTCCAGCCACGTCGCGTCCGTCATGAGCCAGCCCGGCCCGCTAGCCCTGCGCGGCGGCGACGGACGCCGCCGCGACCGCCAGCGCGCGCAGCGACGTAACGGCCGCCGCGGCGTCGTCGGCCCCGAAGACAGCTGATCCGGCCACGAACACATCCGCGCCCGCCTCGGCGCAGCGGCCGATGGTTTCCTCGCTGACGCCGCCGTCCACCTGCAGCCAGACGGATCCGCCGCGGGAACTGATGAGATCGCGGGCACGGCGGATCTTCGCCAGCACGAGGTCCAGGAAGGGCTGGCCGCCGAACCCTGGCTCGACCGTCATCAGCAGCAGCATGTCGACCTCAGGCAGCAGGTCGGAGTATGGCTCGACGGGCGTCGCCGGATTGATGCCGAGCCCGGCGCGCGCGCCGGCGCTCCTGATGGTCCGCAGGGTTCGCACCGGAGATCTCGCAGCCTCGGCGTGAATGGTCACGTTGCGCGCCCCGGCCTCGGCGTAGCCGGGCGCCCAGCGATCGGGATCCTCGATCATGAGATGACAGTCGAGCGGCAGGCTGGCGTGCCGGAGCAGCGCCTCGACCACCGGGAGGCCGATTGTGAGGTTCGGCACGAAGTGACCGTCCATCACGTCCACGTGCAGCCAGTCGGCAACGTCAGCCACGCTCGCCGCCTCGTCGGCGAGACGCGCGAAGTCCGAAGCCAGCAGGCTCGGCGCAATCTGCATTCTCATCTCACGGCTGAGTCTAGGACGGGCATGGCAGACTTGCGGCGCGGCCTGCCCCGGGCGGCGGCCGGGCAGAGCGGCGTGAAGTGTCGCACCCACGGGCTACGTTCGATCCTGTATTCGAATCGCTGACCGAAGGGAATTCCTTGGATACTGAGGCATCGGACCGGCTCCTCGATCGCGTCCGCAAGCTGCTCGCCAAGGCCGAGGGCGACGGGGTCACGCCGCCTGAGGCACAGGCGCTGACCGCCAAGGCAGCGGAGCTCATGGCTAAGTACGGCATCGACCGGGCGCTGCTGGCGGCAGACCAGCCGGAGACCGACCGGCCGTCCAGCCGCGTCCTGGACATCGACAATCCCTGGGCGCGGGTCAAGGCACATCTGCTGTGCGGTCTCGGCTCCGCGCTGCGGTGCCAGTGCATCATGCTGGCCAGCCAGGGCCCCGGTACCCGCGTGCATGTGTTCGGCTACGCCTCGGACCTGGAGCGCACTGATGTCCTCTACACGTCGGTCCTGATCCAGATGTGGCACGGCCTGGTGAGTGCCCAGGTCCCGGCCTGGAGCAGCAGCCCCAGGGCGTGGCGCCGCAGCTGGCTGCTCGGATTTGCCACCGCGGTGACGTCCAGGGTCCGCGCTGCCGAGCACGGGGCGGCCCGCGAGGCAACCTCCCGGGCCGACGACTCCGGCTCCCGGACGGCCGTGGTGCTCGCTGACCGCGCCACGGTGATCCGCAGCCAGGTCGAGCAGGCCTATCCGGTAACCC
>DATJZH010000328.1:0-6816 GCA_035499215.1 Streptosporangiaceae bacterium
GAGGTTGAGTACACCCTGGCCGACGAGCATGTGGCGCACATCGTGCTGGACGCCATCCGGCACGCGGCCGAAGCATAGCCAGCGCCGGGAGCCTGGCTCTGGCCGGCGAGCTCATGGCCAGCCGGCCCATCACTCGCCGGGGACGGTGAGCCTGCGCCAGCGGCGCTGCCGGTAGCGGAAGATCCAGACCGCCGCGGCGGCGATGATCCCGGTCAGGCGGCCCGCGTCGGTCTCCGCGGTGTTGCTGTAGCGGCGAGCCGCCGCCGGCCGCCGGTGAAGCCGGCGGACCGGTGCCAAGATGCTAATTTCTGCATATGACACCCGCGCCTCCCGCTGAGCAGGCCCTGGATGCTGCCAGCGAGCTGCTCAAGGCGCTCGCGTCACCGGTGCGGCTGGGCATCGTGCGCGAGCTGGCGGCCGGGGGCAGGCACGTGCACGAGCTGGTGGCCGCCCTCGGAGTCAGCCAGCCGCTTGTCTCCCAGCACCTGCGGGTACTGCGCGGCTCCCGCATCGTCACCGCCCGCCGCCAGGCCCGCGAGATCGAGTACACCCTCGCCGACGACCACGTCGCCCATATCGTCATGGACGCGATCCGCCACGCAGCGGAAGCGTGAGCCGGCATCACGGGCCACGGCCGGGTCACCAGCTTCATGGTGTTGAACGCGAGCTTCAGGAGATGCGGTGAACCGGCCTGCGGCAGGCATGACGCGTCATACCCGGCAGCGCGCCCAGGTGCTCGCCTTGCTGGCCGGGACCGGGGAGTTCCGCAGCGCCCAGCGGCTGCACGCCGGCCTGCGCGACCGCGGCGCCGCGGTCGGCCTGACGACGGCATACCGCACGCCGCAGCTGCTGGCGGACGCGGGCGAGGTCGACCAGATGCGGCTGCCCGGCCGGGAGCAGCTCTGCCGCCGCTGCAGCCACAACCGGCACCACCACCATCTGGTGTGCCGCCGCTGCGGGGCCACCGTCGAGGTCGAGGACCCGGTCATCGAGCGGCGGGCGGGGGCACAAGCCAGCGGCCGCGGGTTCACCGGCGTCAGCCACGCGCTCGAGATCTTCGGGCTGCGCGCCGCCTGCTCCTCACGCTGACCGGCCGCCCTCGCGCCCGGCAGCCCGGAGCGGGCCCCGCGCCTGCTTGACAGCCGCCATTCCGTGAATGATTCTGAAAATAGTTTGCAAGAAGGGCGCGATGCAAAACCGGTCGTGCTGGCCGGCGCGAGCTTTGCCGCCCGGCCGCAAGCCGGTCTCTGCCAGCTGCCTGGCTGACAGCCTGCCGAGGAAAGGATCCATCTCCATGTCCCTGAACGTGCCTGCCGCCCTGCTCGAGCGGGCCGAGGCCGGCGAGGTGCCGGACGCGCAGTTCGTCGCCTGCGTCCGCGAATCGCTGCCCTACGCCTGGACGGTCATCAGCCAGGTCGCCGCCGAGGTGAACGACAGCGGCGCGGACTTCGCCGACCACGAGATCCCGCCGCCGAGCGAGGCCGAGCGGGGACAGCTGCTGCGCGCCCTGGCCAGCGACGCCATCCGCGGCGGCCTGGAGCGGCACCTGGGGGTGAAGCTCGCGTTCCAGAACTGTCACCGGGTCGCCGCCTTCCGGCTGGCGGCGGTCGGCGGGGAGCGCTACCAGGCTTTCATCTCCCCGCGCGGGCAGCTGCTCAACCAGTCACCGGAGCTGCGTGACTGCTGACCCCAGCGAGGGGGGCCGGCCCGGGCCGGCCCCCGTTCGCGCCGACCTGTTCCTGCTGGCCGGCCAGTTCCCCGGGATCAGCCCCGGGCAGGCGCTGGCGCGCACGCTGACCTACGCACTGGCTGCCGAGCAGGCCGACTTCACCGGGGTATGGATCGCCGAGCACCACTTCGGGTCCTACGGAACCTGCCCCTCGGCGCTGACCCTCGCCGGCTACCTGCTCGGCGCCACCACCACGCTGCGCGTCGGCACCGCGGCGTGCGTGCTGTCCAGCCGGCACCCGGTCGCGGTAGGCGAGGAGGCCGCGCTGCTCGCCGAGGTCTCCGGCGGCCGCCTGGACCTCGGGGTCGCCCGCGGCGGGCCATGGGTCGACCTGGAGGTCTTCGGCACCGGCCTGGCCCGGTACCAGGCCGGCTTTCCCGAGTCCCTGAACCTGCTCCTGGCCTGGCTGTCGGGGGCCGGGAAAGTCAGCGCCGACGGCGCGCACTTCCGGTTCCGGCCGGTGACCGTCGTACCCTGCCCCGCCCGCCCGGTGCCGGTCTGGGTCGCCGCCACCAGCGCGGAAACCGCGGCGCTGGCCGCCGGGGCGGGGCTCCCGCTGCTGCTGGGCATGCACGACGGCACTCGCGGCACCCGCCAGCTCCTGGACCGTTACCGCGCTGCCGCCGGCCAGGATCCCGCGCCGCACGCCCGCGCGCACCTCGCCTACGTCGCCGACACCACCCGCCAGGCCCGGGCAGCCCTGCGGGCATCGATGCCCGGGTGGCTGGCCGCGGCCGGCGCCTCGGTACGCATCGACGGGACGGACGGCCCCGCCCGCGACCCGGCCCAGTATCTCCGGCAGCTCATGGCCATCCACCCGGTCGGCGACCCGGACCTGTGCGCGCAGCGGCTCACCGACGCCATCACCGGCACCGGGGTCCGGCACCTGCTGCTCATGGTCGAGGGCGCCGGCGACCCGGCCGCCACCGTGGAGAACATCACCCGCCTCGGCGCCCAGGTCCTCCCCCGGCTGCGCCGCTGGCAACCCGGCCCCGCCCGGGCCCGATGATATAGACTGAAAACCATTTCCATGACAGGATGGCTGCCGTGGCGGGCCGCCGCGGGCATGCCAGGTCATGCGCGATGATTCCCGTGGCACCCCGGCGGCCGTCACGCCAGCATGGCAGCGCACGCCGCACCGGGGTGACGAGGAAGGCGAGATCTCATGGCAGTGACCGGCCCGGGCACCGCTCCGGACCAGCCGCCCCCTCGCCGGGCCTGCGGTGCGGCGGGCCGGCCGGGCCGGGACCGCGCCGGGCAGCCCCGCGCGCCCCTGACGGCGGCCGGGCCGGTGCTGGTCGTCGCGGTCTGCGCGGGGCACCGCTGCCGGGCACTGCGGGCCCTGCACGACCCGGCCGCCACCGGGGACAGTACCGGCGAGCTGCTCAGGCAGGCGGTCCGGCGGCGGCCGCGGGCGGTGCTGATCTCAACTGGCTGCCTGGTAGCTGTTCAGCAAACGTCAGAGGATGCGCGAAGGACAAATCGGGCGGATGTTACGTACCAGTCTCAATGCTCGTGTCCGTTTTCTTGGGTGCTGGACTCGGAACCCGTCTTCCCGAGCGAGGAGCATGCATGGCCGTGACCTGCACTAACCGGCTGTCACTCGTGCTGAATAGCTACGCTGCCTGGGCCCGTGCGCGCGCGGCTGCGTCGCGGCCGTCGGCACCGGGACGGCCGCGGGCGGCGAGATCTCCTGGGCGGGGCGGCCGGTCGGGCTCGGCATGGTCGAGATGCCGCAGCGCGCCGCCGCGCTGGCGGCGTGGATCAGCGATTCCGCCCCGGACCTGGCCACGCTGCCCGAACCGCTCTGGCGCACCGGCGCCGGCTGAGATCAGCCGGCGCCGGTCACCGGACCGGGCTGCCGCGCGGCGCAGTCAGCACAGCGGCCGGTCAGCTCGACCCGGCTGGAGCAGACGACCGCCTGGTGCACCGCCCGGGCGGCGCGAGCGAGCTCATCCTCCGCGGCGGCGGGGAGCCGCACGCTGTCGATGATCCCGCAGTCCGCGCAGACCAGGTGGTGGTGATGCTCGCCGGAGACCGCCTCGGCCAGCTCGAAGCGGGCGACGCCGTCCGCGCCGACCAGGCGCCGCGCCGCCCCCGCCCGCGCCAGCACGGCCAGGGCCCGGTAGATGGAGCTGTACTGAGGATTCCGACCGAATCCGATCGCCTGTTCCGATGCAATCCGATCGCTGATTCCGAGCGAATCCGATCGCCTATCGGTAGCGTGTCGTAACACCACGGAGGTTACGGACGTTGAGACGCTTACTCGGACATTGCCTCTGAGTCCGAGGAAAAGGCTCCGATGCCGCGACCCCGCGTCGATATGCGCAAGATCAGGGAAGTTCTCAGGCTGGCTCTGGGCGAGGAGCTGAGCCAGCGCCTGACCAGCCTCGCGTCGGGCGTGCCGCAGACGACGGTGCATGACTATCTGGTCCGGGCGGCGGCGGCGGGCCTGAAGTGGCCGCTCCCCGGTGACCTGGACGACGCCGGGCTGGAGGCACTTTTGTATCCGCCGGTGCTGCCGGCCGGGATGGCCCGGCCGGCCCCGGACTGGCAGCGGGTGCACGCCGAGATGCGCAAGAAGGGCGTGACGCTGCAGCTGCTGCGGGTGGAGTACCGGGAAGCTCACCCCGGCGACGGGTACGGCTACTCCCAGTTCGCGAACTTGTACCGGTCCTGGCGGGACGGCATCGACGTGAGCATGCGGCAGGCCCATCCGCCCGGCGAGAAGCTGTTCGTCGACTTCCCCGGCGACACTTTCCCGGTGCACGACCCGGCGACCGGCCAGGTCGCTGTGAACGCCGAGCTGTTCGTCGCGGTGCTGGGGGCCTCCAGCTACCTGTATGCCGAGGCGTTCCCCTCCCAGGAACTGATGTACTGGGTGACCGCGCACGTCCACTGCTTTGAGGCCCTGGGTGGCTGCCCGGCGATCGTGGTCAGCGATAACCTCCGCTCGGCGGTGACCAGCTCGGACCGGTACGAGCCGGACGTCAACGCGACCTTCGCCGAGATGGCCGCGCACTACGGCGTGGCGATCATGCCGGCCCGGCCTTACAAGCCCCGCGACAAGGCCAGGGCCGAGTCGGGGGTGCTGCTGGCCGAGCGGTGGATCATCGCCCGGCTGCGCGGCCGGAAGTTCACCAGCCTGGGCGAGGCCAACGCGGCGATCGCCGGATGCGCCGCCGAGATCAACGCCCGGCCGTTCCAGAAGCTGGACGGCAGCCGGGCCGAGCTGTTCGAGCAGCTGGACCGTCCGGCGCTGCGTCCGCTGCCGGCGGCCCGGTATGAGTTCGCCACCTGGCGGAAAGCCCGGGTCAGCATTGACTACCACCTCGCCGCGGACGCCCATTACTACTCCGTGCCCTACCGGCTGGCCCGCCAGCAGGTCGACGTGCGGCTGTCGGCGGCCACGGTCGAGGTCTTCCACCGCGGGCAGCGGGTCGCCTCCCACCCGCGGTCGCGGCAGCGGCAGCGATATACCACCGACCCGGCGCACATGCCCGAGTCCCACCGCGCGCACGCCGCGTGGACGCCGCAGCGCATCACCGAGTGGGCTGCCGGCACCGGGCCGTCCACCGCGGCGCTGGCGACGGCCATCCTGGCGTCCCGCCCGCATCCGCAGCAGGGCTACCGGGCGGTGCTGGGCATCATCCGCCTGGCCGGCCGCTACGGCCCCGACCGGACCGAGGCTGCCTGCGCCCGGGCGCTGACGCTGCGCTCGTACTCCTACCGCAGCGTCAGCTCGATCCTGAGCACCGGGCTGGACCGCCAGCCGTTGCCCGGCGAGAGCCCGGCCATCGGCCCGCACCCGGCCCACGGCAACCTCCGCGGCCCGGGTTACTACCAGTAGAAAGAAGGTCCCCTGTCATGCTCGGCAACCCCACCATCGACGGCCTCAAAGAGCTGCGGCTGCACGCCATGGCCGCCGGCCTGGCCGACCAGCAGGCCCAGGCCGGCTACGCCGGGCTGAGCTTCGACGAGCGCCTCGGCCTGCTCGTCGACCGCGAGCTCGCCGACCGGGCCAGCCGCCGCATCACCCGCAGCCTCAAAACCGCGCGGCTGCGCATTCCCGCCGCCGTCGAGGACATCGACTTCCGCCACCCCCGCGGCCTGGACCGCGGCCAGCTGCTCGCCCTCGCCGCCGCGCACTGGGCCGCCCAGCCCCGCGCCATCGTGATCACCGGGCCCACCGGCACCGGCAAGACGTTCCTGGCCTGCGCCCTGGCCCACGCCGCCATCCGCAACGGCCACACCGCCCTCTGCCAGCGGGCCCCGCGGATGCTCGACGAGCTCGCGATCGCGCGTGGCGACGGGCGGCTTGCCCGGCTGCTGGCCTCCTGGGCCCGCATCGCCGTCCTGGTGATCGATGACCTGCTGCTCCGCCCCCTGACCCCCGACCAGGCCGCCGACCTGCTGGAAGTCATCGAGGACCGGGCCGGGCTGCGCGCCACCATCGTCACCAGCCAGCTGCCCGTCGCCAGGTGGCACCAGGCCATCGGCGACCCAACCATCGCCGACGCCGCCCTGGACCGTCTCCTCGGCAGCGCCGAGCGGATCGAGCTGTCCGGCGAATCCCTCCGCAAAGACGCCAGGCAGCATGTAGTCCCCGCCGCCGCGGCCGGTCCCGGCACGCAACAGCAGCCGTGACGATAAGGCAGGTCCGGCCCGTGCCCGCCGCCCCGGGACTTGTTTTCATTTCACATCCGATCAAGCAGAAGAAAATAAACGAAAGGAATAGGCATGACGACGACCGCCGCGACCCCCGGCACCGCCGCCGGCCAGGACCCGCCCGTCCCGGCCGGCCTGCGCCAGCCCGCGCCGCCGCAGGCGTGCAAAAGACCCGGCTGCGCCCGCCTGATCCCGCCCGCCGCCGGCCGCGGCCGCAGCCGGGTGTTCTGCAGCGACGACTGCGCCCGCCGCTACCACAACGACGCCCGCCAAAGCGCCCCCGCCCGGCAGGCCGAAGCCGACGCCCGCGCCGAGACCAGCCGCCAGCGCGAAGACGCCGCCCGCGAGCGTGACGCCCTCGCCGCCAGCCACGCCGCCCAGATCCAGGCCCAGCGTGACCTCACCGACGCCGAACGCGC
>DATJZH010000329.1:0-7655 GCA_035499215.1 Streptosporangiaceae bacterium
CAGGAGATGCCCTCGCCAAGGGTTCCGGTAGCCCGCAGAGTCACGACGGCCGCGCCGGGGTCCTCCCGGTAGCGCGCCTTCAGCGGTGCCTGTACTGACCGAAGCTCGTCACGATCGACACGCTCCGCACCAATGCCAGAAGTCATTGGCACAGCATGCCAGACCACGGCCGCGCGAAACGATCGTGCCAGCAGTAAGCGCCGTTTCGCCATCGCGGCAACCGGCGGCTGACGTCAGCGCCGCCTTCCTGCCTCTCGCGATCACGCCGATCGATGACCGCAGTGCAGCGGAGCGATGGTGGCCCTGTTCTCGTGCCGTGGCGGAGCGAAAGCCGTTCAGCTACGCCTGCCAGACCGCGGCCCCTTTGGCATCATCTGCCCATGGACAGTGACTGGGAAGGCTTCATGTCTCGGTGCCAGCAGGCACCGGGCGAGTTGGTGGAAGGACGGCCCGAGCCGTTCAAGGCGCTCTGGTCCCACGCCGACGACGTGGTGATCACGGGTGCCTTCGGCGGTTACGAGCGCGGCTGGGAGCAGGTCAGCGCTCGACTGGACTGGGCCGCTGCCGGCATCAAGGCGACGGACCGCCGCGAGGAGAACGTGGTGACGGTCGTCGGGAATGATCTCGCCTACACCGTCGACCTGGAGCACATGACCCGTCACGCGGGTGGTCCCAAGCCCGGGACGCTGCGCTGTACCCAGGCCTACCGGCGGGAGAACGGGGAATGGAAGGTCATCCTGCGCGACGCCGACGAGCTTCCCAGCAAGGACGACCAGCAGAGATAGCGGTTCTGCAGGCCGCAGCCAGCGAGGTGCGGCCTGCGATCACGGCAGCCTGGTGCGCGCTCCGTGCGCAGCAGCCGCCGCGGCGCACCGCGCACGTCACACATATCTGGCCGGGATAAGCCAGTAGTCACCGGATAGGGGTCAGCACCAGCTGAGCATGCTATCGGGAACTGACGGGAATCAACCAGGAATAACGGGCAAACGACCCAGCACCTTAAATTCCGAGTTCGCGCTCCGTTCGGGCCCGCATCAGCGCCATGGCCAGCGGCTATCATCGCACGTCCAGCCCGGTGACGGCCCTACCGATGATCATGTGCTGGATCTCTCTCGTTCCTTCAAGATGGTGAAGCTCGTGGAGGTGCGGGCAGTTTCCGCAGGTAGATGGCCTGCTTGAGGGGTGCATGTCAGCACCAACTCAGCACCGGCTCGAGGCCCCTGCAATGGCGACTTCAGCGGCAACAGGCAACGGCGCTGCGCCGCCAATCACGGTTGTGTAGCCAGCACCACCTG
Source organism: Streptosporangiaceae bacterium (assembly GCA_035499215.1). Taxonomy (GTDB): domain Bacteria; phylum Actinomycetota; class Actinomycetes; order Streptosporangiales; family Streptosporangiaceae; genus DATJZH01. The sequence continues at coordinate 1,296 of DATJZH010000329.1, forward strand.
GAAAACCCTGATCATCACCCGCGCAGTCGCAGCTACTCCGGCCGGACGATCGTGTGGCCTGGGCGCGCTCACCGCGGTCGCCTACACCCCGGCCGGCACGCCCCTGCTCGCCGGCACCTGCTCGCAGCCCGGCATCGCGGCATCTTCACCGTGACCGGCCGGATATGGCAGACCGCAAGGCCGGCACTGCCCGGCCCATTGGCTCACCAGCCGGTCACGCTCCTGCGGCTTGCCACCACTGGCAACCAGGTAACCGCGCTGCTGGCTGCCGACGCGCGACAGCACGCCACCGTCGTTGACGCATGGTCGGCGGACGGCGGCACCAGATGGACGTTTCTCGCCGCCACTCAGCACCGGCGGCCAGGCAGCTACGGCTTCGGTCGGGCCAGGCCAGACGGCCGCTGTCATCATGGCCGGCGGCCACGGCGCCGTGCTCGCAGCCGACCGGTGGCACCTGCTGCCCGCGCGGTCGGCTGGCACCGCGGCGGGCCGGGCTGCTGCGGGTTACCCCGGCGGGGGTCATCTTTTCCCACCCGCTCGTCCGAGCCGCGATCCTGGCAGGGTCGGATGTCGGCGAGCGGATGGCCGGGAACCGGGCGCTGGCCGGGGTGCTGGAGGATGACCGGCGGGCCTGGCATCTGGCGGCCCTGGCGGCTGGCCCCGACGAGGAGATCGCCACCGGGCTGGACACCGCCGCGCAGCGGGCCGGCCAGCGGGGCAGCCGCGCGGCGCCGAGTTCCGTGCCGCTGGGATGCCCGGCCGACTCGCCTACGCGCTGGCCGAGCTCTCCGTCGCGCAGATCTATCAGGGCGAGCTGCTGGACGCCGCGGCCAGCGTCGAGGAGGGCCTGCGCCTGGCCACTGATACCGGGCAGACTGCCCTCGCCGGCGACTTCGCCAGCCTGGCGGCAGTCCTGGCCGCGGCCACCGGCGACGAGGAGGCCTGCCGAGTCCGCGTCGACCAGGTACGGGACCTGTCGGCCCGCGCGTCAGGCGGGTCGCTGACCGCGGTGGACTACGCAATCGCCATGCTGGACCTGGGTTCCGGCCGCTATCAGTCGGCCCTGGACCGGATCCAGGCAATAACCGCCGGGCCGTCCGGGGATCCTGCCGCAGTGCTGTATGTCTATCCGGATCATGTCGAGGCGGCCATCCGGGCCGGCCGGCCCGATCTCGCGGTCCGGCCGCTGGCCCAGTTCACCATCTGGGCCAGCGCAATCGGCCAGCGGTGGGCCACCGCCGTGGCCGCCCGCTGCGCCGCGCTATCCGCAGGACGACGACCACGCCGAGCCGCTCTACCAGCAGGCGATCGCCGCGCACGAAGGCGACGGCCGGCCGACCGAGCAGGCGCGCACCAGGCTGCTGTACGGCGAGTGGCTGCGGCGAAACCAGCGCCGCGCCGACGCCCGCTAGCACCTGCTCGCCGCCGCGTCAACATTCGCGCGGGTAGGCGCCCGGCCCTGGCAGGAACGCGCCGAGTCCGAGCTGCGCGCCGCCGGCGCTGCCGCACCTGCCGTCAGCCCGGCCGACCCGCTGGCCCGGCTCACGCCGCAGGAACTGCAGGTCGTCAGGCTGGCCGCCACAGGCGCATCCAACAAGCAGATCGGCGCCCAGCTGTTCCTGTCCCCGCGTACCAGAAGATGGCCCCGTGCTGCGGCAGGTCTACGACCAGATGTCCGAGCCGAAGTGGGTCATCTCGATGGGCGTCTGCGCGTCCAGCGGCGGCATGTTCAACAACTACGCCATCGTGCAGGGCGTCGACCACATCGTGCCAGTCGCCATCTACCTGCCCGGCTGCCCGCCGCGGCCGGAGATGCTGATCGACGCCATCGTCAAGCTGCACGACAAGATCCAGAACACCAAGCTCGGCGCCAACCGGGAACGGCAGATCTCCGAACTGGAGGAGGCCAGCCTCTGGCGGCCCCATGTCCTTAGCCCGGAAGCGGACGCGTGATGGCAGAGCGTCGTGTCCCTCGCGGCAAGGCCCCGACGGCGTGGGAGCGCTTGGCTGCTTCGCCGCTTCGCTCTCGGCCCTTCGGCAGCTGGGAGTACGTGGTCGCCTGCATCGGGTCCGTCGCGGGGCTCGGACACCACCAGGGCGTGGCCCAGGTATAGCGGATCAGGCTGACCGGCTAGCCCTGTTCTTCCGGCGCGAGACTGCCCAGCTCACCTCCCTCGAGCACCCACGAGACTTCCGCGCCGCCGTCCGCGCCGCCTGAACTGTGCGCTCCCTGGCCGCTAATACAGCATTACCTTCCGCGACTAGTGTAGTGGAGCCGTTGGGCTGGCGGCCGCCGACCGGATCCTCGCCTGCTGCGAGTAGATTGCATCTGCAGATGCAATCTAGATACAATACTGGCATGTCTACATCGACTGTCGGGTTCGCCGTAGCGGATGAGGACCAGGAGCGGCTTGCCCGCCTGGTGGAGCATTTCGGGCACGGGAACCGGTCGGCGTACCTGCGGGCGACGCTGCCGGTAATGGAGTCGCTGGCCCGGGCCGAGCGGCTGCGTGAGCTCCAGGCCCGTAATGCGGAGCGTGCGGCGGCGGCGGGCCAGGATTATGAGTCGCTGCTGGCGGAGATCCGCCGGGCGTACAAGGGCGGGACGCCGGGGCAGTGAGCGTGCCCGGCCCGGCGGCGGTGCCGGTGGTGTTCGACGTGAACGTGCTCGTGCTGGCGGTTGCCGTGGGGGAGTCCCCGTTCCGGAGCTGGCCGTCGCCCCCGCCGACGTCGGGTAACCCGAGTGCGGACTGCCTCGGCGTTGTCAACGACGCGGCGGAGTTCGCGCTGTGGCTCTCGCCGCACATCGTGGCCAACACGGGCCGGGTGCTGGCGACGGTACTGAAGACCCCGGATGAGGAGGTCGATGATTACCTGCGGGTGCTGGCCGAGATGGCCGAGGCGTCCGGCGGCGGCATCACCGACCCGCCGCAGACCGTCGGAGACTGCCCGGACTGGGAGGACAACCGGATCCTGGATCTGGCGGCGGCGGTAGGCGCGTTCCTGATCGTCTCCGCCGACGCGGACCTCACGGGCATGTCGCCCTGGCGGGGACGGCCGATCATCGAGCCGTCGCAGTTCGCGTCGATGGTCGACGCCTCCCGCCGGGCCCGCAGACGACGACGGTGAGAACTGCCGTGCGCTTACGGTCAATGCCGGACAGGGTTGAACACAGCGCAGACTGCGCTCATTAACCCAGAGGCCGCAGGTTCAAATCCTGCCCCCGCTACCAGGTTAGTGCAGGTCAGAGCCGGATCGCCTATGGGATGGCGACCCGGCTCTTGATCGTTTGACCGTCGTTTGACCGTGCCACTAGACGCGATCACGTGTTCATATCCCTACGCGGCAGTTGGCGGCGCGTGGACCGTGTTGGCGCTAGTGCCAAGCAGCCGCAGCAGGTCGGCGGTGGACACGCGGTGAAGGTCTCCGACGCGGATGACCAGACAAGGGAACTGGCCGTGGCGGGCGAGTTCGTGCGCGCACCGACCTGCTGATCCTGGATGATTTCTGCCTGCAGGCCATGGACGCCGCCGACACCGCCGACGTCTACGAGGTCATCGTCGAACGGCACCGGGCCGCGGCCACCGTGGTCACCTCCAACCGCGAGCCCGCCGAATGGCTGGCGATGATGGCCGACCCGCTGCTGGCCCAGTCGGCCATCGACCGGCTCCAGTCCGCCGCCTGGGAACTGGTCATCGACGGCGAGTCCTACCGGCACCGCCAGAAACCCGCGCTGGCCGCCCGGCACCACTGACCATCACCGCCGGCCCTCCGGCCGGGGGCGCCGCCCCCGCACCCCCCGGCCCTCCCTCAAAGATGGCAGCCAACAGGGCCGCCTTCCCGGCCGGGCAGCACAGCCAGCCGCAGAACCCGCCCGGACCACAAGGGCTCGCTCCGCTCGGCCTCCGGCACACCCTTGCAGTCCCGGCAGAACCCGCGGCAGCCCAAAGGGTGCCCGACCGAGAAGACGGCCCCCCAGGTGGTCCCATGCCGCTGGCGAACGCCCGCACGCTTGACCCCGGCCAGCCACAGCAGCCATCATCACCCCGCAGCCACGCCTGCAACGGCCCGGACCGGTCCCTAGCCACTGGCGCAAAGCCGGTCCCATGCCCCTGGCGGACGACAAGGACGCGCAGTCGGATGGCGGTCTGGCACGCTCACACCAGGTCACGTCAACGCGCTTAGCTCGGCCGGTGCCGTCATCGGAGCCGTTTCTACAGGCCGTGGATCCTCAACACCGTTTAGGCCTCTCGGCCGATCAGCGGCACCACCCTAACGGTTAGGGGGTCAGCGCCAACTCAGCACGCTATCGGGTCGTGACGGGAACTAACCGGGAATAACGGGCAAACGGCCAACCGTCAGAAACCGGAGTTCACGGGCCCTTTCAAGATCCGCACCAGCGCCATGACCTGCGGTTATTACCGCACGTCAAGCCCGGTGACGGCCCTACCGATGATCAGGCGCTGGATCTCGGACGTGCCCTCGAAAATCGTGAAGATCTTGGAGCCCAGAAACGACTGCTCGACCGGCGCGGCAGCCACCAAGATCGCGGTCGTTCGCCGCGTTGACCGAGCTTCACTCGCCTCGTGTTCGTCAGCGCCGGACGATCGGGCAGATGACTCGCCGCTTCAGCGGCCGCCGAGGCCCAGAACTCGGCAAAGGCGAACTTGTACCACTCGCCAGCGACACGATGACGGCCGGCGACCCGCCCGATCCAGGCGTACCAGCGCGGCATTCTGCGCGGTCGTCGGCGGCGGGGACGCGTCGCTCGTGCCTTCGGGTCGCGTTCGCACGGCTTGCCGTCAGTCCGCGTTCGCGCGGGCGTGATGCTGGCCGTTCCCGGTGACCGGTACCTGGCCGACCTGACGGAGCGCGCTGGCAATAGCCTCGCCGATGGCCCGGGCGACCGGCGGCGGGAACGCGTTCCCGACCTGCCGGTAGGCGGCTGTCTTACGGCCGCAGAACTCCCAGGAGTCCGGGAATCCTTGCAGCCGGGCCACCATCCGGGTAGTCAGCTTCGGCATCGCGTTCGCCGGGAACTCCAGGCCGGGGATCTCGTTGGCAATGCCCAGCCCGTCCACTCCGAGCTCGCGCCAGGCAGCCCGGGCCCGGGTCGGACCGAGGTCTGGGCCTCCGTGTTTCTTGCTGCCGCCGACAATGGTCGGAGCGATCCCCGCTGCCCGGCCAGCCCAGTCGTGTGCTCCCGGCCAGCCGCGCGAGGCCATCAGGTCGGCCAGTACCTCACCGACGGCAGGCGGCCGGGACGGAAGGGGCCGGGGCCAGGAAAACCACGATGCCCAGGGCTGACGTACCGCGACCAGCACGAACCGGGGCCGCAGCTGCGGCACGCCGTGGTCGCTGGCCTGGACGATGTCCCACCAGGTGTCATAGCCCAGCTGGTGGAGGCGGTGCAGGACCTGCGCCCGGTAGTCGTCGAACCGGCGCGTGCCCAGGCCGCGGACGTTCTCCAGCAGCACGGCGCGGGGCCCGGACTCCCCGATCAGCCGCAGTGCCTGCGGGAACAGGTCCCGCTCGTCGTCCTCCCCTAGCTGCTTGCCAGCGATCGAGAACGGCGGGCACGGCACGCCGCCGGCGAACAGGTCGATCTGCCCGAACGCGCGGCCGTCAACGTTCGCGACGTCGTCCTCGACGACCTTCCACTGCGCGCCCCGGTTGCAGCGCAGCGTCTCGCAGGCGTCAGGGTCGAGCTCGATGACCGCCTCGTGGCCGAACCCGGCCTGCTCGAGGCCCAGGGCCTGGCCGCCGGCCCCGGCGCAGATCTCCGCCGACGTCAGCTCGCCCACGCTGCCTCCCATGCTGGCCTCGAGGCTGATTCTGCCCGCCGCCAGCGACATCGGCGGTATCCCACGCCGGATCACCACGCTGCCAGCGTGGCCGTCAGGAACTCATAGCTCAGCACGCGGCGCTGGCCGGTCACCTCACGCCACGCCTCTGCCTGCTCCGGGTTGGCGTTGGCGGCGACGCTGGCCGCCATCGCGTCGTAGGCGATGTGATACACGGCATCGACCTCGCCTGTCCCGCGGGCAATCGACGCGAGTCTGCTCGGCAGCGGTTCTGCTGTGATGGTTACTAGGTGCGGCTGCCGGCCGCGGCGATGGCGGATCATCTGCAGGCACTCGTGCCGGATGTTCTGCACCCGGTCCGATCGGATCGTCCACTTGCACGAGATCGCCGCATGCACGGGCGGCAGGCCCGACGCGGTCTCGACATGGCCCAGGCCCACTGTGACGTCCGGCCGGATCAGGTAGTCCATTCCGACCGTGATGCGCAACTCGGGATTGGCGCGCACCAGCGCGTCGACGTCGCTCAGGTGCGCGTACTGGTCGAACCCGGTAATCA
>DATJZH010000330.1:0-2356 GCA_035499215.1 Streptosporangiaceae bacterium
GCCGCTACCCTTGCCCACAGGACGTCCTCCTCGCTGCGTTTGGGACACCAAGCCCGTACTACCGCACCAGGAGGACGTTCCTGTATCAACCACATCCCTGCTGAACAACGGCCTCTAGCGCGTTGTCCTATTACTACGCCGGCGCGGTTATACCGCCATGGGCTCACGCGTGATCGGATGCGGTTCGTGGAAGTCCCGCCGAGCCAGGAAGGCACACGTGGAGCAGGAAAAGGCCCGCCCTGACACGCCACCCCGGCCGCGCTCAGAGTCCCGGCAGCGCACCGCCCTGGTGGCTGTCCGCCTCCTGCCGCAGGAGCGCGACATGCTCGCTCAGTCAGCCAGGTCGCGTGGTGTCACTCTGTCGGAGTTCATCCGCTCCAGCGCGATCCGTACGGCTGGGACGCCTGCCGTCGAAGCCAACTCCCGGTGACCCCGCCCATCCTAGCGGTCCTCATAACAAGCGTGTTATAGTGGGAGTCGGCTGATGTGGGTTGTCGCGTACCTGCCCGAGGCTGAGCAGGAGCGGGCTGTCTTGCCCAAGGCAGAGCGGGCCGCACTGATCAATGCCGACGCCAAACTCGGCGCGTACGGCCCGCAGCTCGGCTACCCGCACACCAGTGCCGTGCGTGACGCGGACAGGCTGCGAGAACTGCGGCCGAGGGCAGGCCGCAGCGCGTGGCGGGCGCTGTACCGGCAGGTCGGTGAGGTGTTCGTGGTGGCGGCGGTCGGGCCGGAGGCCCAATCGGACCCGCGTGGTTTCGAGCGGGCGGTGCGGCGGGCGGTGCTGCGGCTGGCGGACCTGGAGGAGGACTGATGACCAAGCTGTCGGAGCTGAAGACCGCCAGCCAGATCGCGGCCGGGGAACTAGCCGACCCGGAGATCCGCCGCGAGCATGAGCGGACGGCGCTGGCGCACGCAGTCGCCATGCGGGTGATCGGGTACCGGAGCGACCACGGCCTGTCGCAGACCGGGCTCGCCCGCCTGCTCGACATGCAACAGCCCGCGATCGCGCGGCTGGAAGCGGGGGACCACGAACCATCGCTGGCCACGTTGTCGAGGCTGGCGAGGGTGCTCGGGATCGAGTTTCACATCGACATCACCCCGGACGCCCTCGGGCTGCGCGAAACCGCCTGATCGTCGCCGAGCGAACTCTCCGATGCTGATTGCTTCCACGCTGACTCCCTCGTCGTCGAGCCGGACGCCCGACGAAATGAGTGTGCGGGCTCCCCCACGGTGAGAGTCAAGCGCACATCGAGCGCGGAAAAGCGCCCGAGCTTTCGCCCGGGCTTCAGTTCGGCCTCAGCAGCAGGCTGAGGAATCGACCGGGACTGTGCGCGACGCCTTCGGCTTCGTACCGCCGTCCACAATCTGCTGTTCGATGACCGAGAGCGTGTAGCCCTGCGCCGCGAGGAACGACAGGTACCGGCCTTCGCGCTCCGCGAACCGCGCGTTGCGCTACGTGTGCACGCCCATCTGCGACTCGACGGCCGCGGCGACCTGCGCGAGCAGAACGATGGGCAGTCGCACGTCGGTCGCCTGCTCCACGATCAGGTGGCCGATCCTCGGCCCCCACGACTCGCCCTTGGACGTGTCGAGGCTGCCGAGCGACGCGATGAGCGGGGCCTCGGCCCGACCGAAGCCGTTCGGGTCCGACAACGCCGCGTCCACGGCGTAGCGCTGTCGTTAACGGCGGCCTTCAGCCGCCACCGCGACGGCAACCGCCTTCACTGACCGATGGCCGCCAGACGGCGTCTGCCCGGCTGGCCCCTGCGGCGCGCGGCCTGGAGTGCGGCCCGCGCTGGCGGCGGCTCAACTAGCCCCCGGCTGCCGTCGGGCGCAGGTTGAGGAGTTGCGGTGGTGCCGGCCAGGTCAGGCAGGCCCTGGAGGCAGCCGAACTGGCCGCCTACACGGATCTTCTCGACCCCGGCGTGCTTGCCGCAGATGCGCTCGAACAAGCACCTCGGCATTGCATGTCGAACCGGGCAGGTGCGCTGCGTGCCTATCGTCGCGCACCTGGCGGCGCACTCTGAAAGCGGCCATCGCCGCGGCCGACACTACCCGGAGGACTGCGAACCCGGTGCCCGGCTCAGCGTGACCGGGTCCGACCCGAGCCCCGTCCGGGGCTTGCCGTTCACGGTCAGCGTGACCGCGCCAGGGTTGCCGAGCCGCAGGCTGACTACCTGCGGTTCCGTCCACGTCATCGACGCGCCCGGGTCGAGGATGCCCTGGAAGATCGTCGCGCCGCCCGCGGTGGTGAGGTCGGCCCAGCAGGCTTCGCTCACCACCGTCAGCAAGATCACCACATCGGCTGAGGCATGGCCCGCTGCTGTATGCGCTGCCGGCCTGCTCGCCGCGG
>DATJZH010000331.1:0-2354 GCA_035499215.1 Streptosporangiaceae bacterium
CGCCTGCGCATTCCTGCCCCGGCGTTCTTCCTGATCGGCGCGGCACTGGCCTCGGACATCTGGCCGCAGCTGGGCAGCCTGTCGTTCGCGGCGGTGGAGCAGATCGTTACCGTGGCGCTGGCGGTCATCTTGTTCGACGGCGGCATGCGCATCGGCTGGCGCCGGTTCCGGTCCGCGGCCCTGGCCACGGTCTGGATCGGGGTGGCCGGCACGCTGGTCACGGCGGCGGCTGTCGCGGCCGCCGCTCACTGCCTGTTCTCCTTCGACTGGCGCCTGGCCCTGCTCATCGGCACGGCGCTGGCCCCCACCGACCCGGCCGTGGTGTTCTCCGTGCTCGGCCGCCGCGAAGTAGGCGGCCGCAGCGGTGTCCTGCTGGAAGGCGAGTCCGGGGCCAACGACCCCGTCGGCATCGCCCTGCTCGTCGCGCTGCTGACGGCAACCGGCACCGGCCTGAGCCCGGTTGGCGCCGTGGCGGCGGAGTTTTCGCTGCAGATGGCAGTCGGCGTGGTGATCGGCGCCGCGGGCGGCCGGGCGCTGCTGGCGTTCATGCGCCGGATGCCCCTGCCGAACGAGAGCCTGTACTCACTGCGCGTCCTGGCCGGCGCCCTGGCGATATACGGACTCGCTACCGTCGCCCACGGGTCCGGCTTCCTGGCCGTGTTCATCGCCGGCATCCTCATCGGCGACGAGCGCGCGCCCTACAAGGGCGAGATCGCACGGTTCCATTCCTCGCTGGCCAGCCTGGCCGAGCTGATCGCGTTCGTGATGCTCGGCCTGACCATCAGGCTGTACGCCCTGCCCTATGGCGGAGCATGGCTCATCGGCCTGGCGCTCGCGGCGTCGCTCGCGTTCGTGATCCGGCCGCTGCTCGTCGGCGCGCTGCTATGGCCGGTGCGCCTGCGCCGGGGGGAGCGGCTGTTCGTCTTGTGGGCTGGCCTCAAGGGCGCGGTGCCGATCCTGCTCGGCGCCTTCATCGTCCAGGCCAGGGTCACCGGTGCAGCACGCATCTACGAGATCATTTTCGTCGTCGTGGCGTTCTCGGTCATCGTGCAGGGCGGTGCGGTGCCCGCGCTCGCCCGGCGGCTGAAGGTGCCGTTGCGCACCATCGACCCCGAACCATGGAGCGTGGGCGTGCGGTTCCAGGAGGAGCCCGAGGGCATGCACCGTTTCATCGTCGCCCCCGGTGCCGCCGCCGAGAACTCCGCACTCGATGACCTTCCGCTGCCCGAGGACGCCTGGATAAGCTTCGTCATCCGCAGCGGGCGCCTGCTGCCCGTGCAGCCTTACACGGTGCTGCGGGCAGGTGATGAAGTCGTCGTGCTCGCCAGCGAGACGCATGCAGCCGATCTCAGCGCTGTGTTCTGCTAGCCCGGCCCGCGACGGGCATCTGGGCCGGCTACCGCCGCCAGCCGGCGTCTGGCCGTACGGCGCGGCTGCATCGGCGACCCCCTGGCCTCGCCGCAGCACAGCCGCGGCGGACGCGACGGTCGGGCGCGCCCGTCAGCACGCCGCCGGTGCCCGGCACGCACCGCCGCTCGGCATCCGGCCCGGCCTGCGCAGTCGCCGGAAATGCCAGGCAATGGCCGCGGGCAGGCAGGCGCCCATTCCGGGGACCGGATGCCCGAATGCGATACGGCAACCGGGTCATGCAGCGCAGGTCGCGGGTGTCCTGCCGACCTCGGGACGTGACGGCTTACCGCCCGTGCCGGCGGCCGCCGCCAGGCTTGGTCGCTGGAGCAGCCCGGCGGGGCGGTCACTTCCTGGTCACGGACCCCGGCTGTGACTGCCGGCCCAGCCCGCATCTGGCCCCAGCCCGGCACTTACGGCTGCACAGCCGGGTGTCGCGTGCCTCAGCACGGCGGCGAGGGCCCGCGGATCTCGATGAAGGCCGCCGCGGCCGTGCTGGCCAGCGCCACCGCGGCGACCGCGCCCAGGAATACCAGGTGGGCGCCGGTGCCCCAGATGCCGTCCGGCAGGCCGAGGACCGCGGCCAGGCCGATCACCCACAATCCGGTCAGCCCTGTCGGCAGCCAAAGGCCGGTGAGGAGCACGCAGCAGGGCCCCACGATGAGCAGGCCGACCAGCACGACGCGGTGACCAAGCCCGGCGTCGGTGACGGCAACCATGACCGACAGCGCCTGGCCGAGGATCCACAGACGTCTGACCGACCAGCCCGGCAGCAGAGAGGCCCTTTCCGGCCCGGCCCGAGGACACTGAGAGATCTTGGGAAGCCCGCCGGGCCTCACGCGGCCGTTGCCTGGCGCCTCCGGCAGCCTGCCGCAGAACTGGCCGACAGGGTCCCGGCCAGGCAGCTGGAGCGCCGGCGTGGTCTCCGGCTCGCCGCGGCCCGGGCG
>DATJZH010000332.1:0-7198 GCA_035499215.1 Streptosporangiaceae bacterium
CGAGCAGGCCTACGGCCGGCCCGCCACCACCGAAGGACAGGGCGGATCGATTCCCCTGTGCAACGTCCTGCACCAGACATTCCCCGACGCGGAGATCATGCTCACCGGCGTCGAGGAGCCCCGCTGCCTGATCCACGCGCCCAACGAGAGCGTCGACCCGGCCGAGATCGAGCACATGGCCCTCGCCGAGGCGCTGTTCCTCGCCAACTACCCAGCGTGAGCAATGATCAGCAGCCGGCAGGCGCCAGGTAACCACCCCCGCTGCGGCGGCCGGCCCGCCGCCCATACGCCCTCGCATCCATGCCGGGGACGGGATCGGGAACGGGCCGGCGAGTTCACGGCAGGGCCGAGGCACAGGGAAGGACGGGAACACCGTGATAGATTCCCCCGGCTATAGCGGAACCGGATCGGCAACCGGCGACCAGACTCATACCCTGTTCGGGCAGACGATGGGGTACGTCGCGGTCACGGCCGGGTTCTTCGCGCTCGGCGCCTACCTGGGACGTGATCTGCCGCCCGGGTGGGCCTTCGTGGGGTTCATCGCCGCCTTCGCCTGCCTGATCAGCATGAATTTCGCGGTGCGGCGGTCCGGGCCGCTGAGCGCCGGCCTGCTGTTCGCGGTCGGCCTGCTGCTCGGGCTGGCGATGACGCCGACGCTGGTGTATTACGCGGGCGCGAACCCGCAGGTGCTGTGGCAGGCCGGGGGGGCCACCGCGCTGTTCATCGCCGGCGCCGGCGTGGCCGGCTACGCAACCCGGCGAGATCTGTCCGGGGTCGCCCGCGCGGGCTTCTGGGCGCTCATCGCGCTGATCGCGCTCGGCATCCTGATGATCTTCATCCAGATCCCGGGTGGCGCGCTGGCCTACTCGGTTCTCGGGCTGGTGATCTTCGCGGGCCTGACCATGTCCGATTTCCAGCGGCTGCGGCGCTCGACCGACCTCGGCTCGGCGCCGCTGATCGCCGCATCGATCTTCCTCGACGCGCTGAACGTGGTCCAGTTCTTCCTGCGGATCTTCTCGCGGAATAACGGCTGAGCGCCAGCAACCAGCCGCCGTATCCTGCAGGCGCAGGGCTCAGTGGCTGCCGTCATCGCGCGGCGGCGGGTTAGCCCGGGTGGCCTGGTCGGAGCCGGTGAGCGGGAGCTCTACGTGCAGGGTGGTCCCCGCTGCGCGGGGGCTGTCGAGGAAGATTTTGCCGCCGAGCGCCTCCACGCGATCTTTGAGCCCGACCAGGCCGGTGCCGCGGGTGAAGTCGGCGCCGCCGGCGCCGTCGTCGCGGACCACGACGCGCAGGACCTCGCTGCTGGCCTCGGCGGCGACGGTGATAGCCGAGGCGTGCGCATGCTTGGCCGCATTGGCCAGCGCCTCAGAGACGACGTAGTACGCGCTGACTTCGACCCGCTCGGGCAGCCGCCCTTCCACCTGCACCTGGAGGTCGACGGGGATCGGGGAGTGGCGGGCGAGCGTCTTCAAGGCTGGGCCGAGACCGCGCTCGGCCAGGATCGCGGGGTGGATCCCGCGGGCGTACTCGCGCAGTTCATCGAGCGCACCGTTCAGTCCGGCGGCCACGCGGCCGAGTTCGGTGCCGAGTTCGCCGAGCTGCGGCGGCATCGCCGCCTGCGCTGCCCGCAGTTGGAGGGTGAGCGAGACGAGCCGCTGCTGGGCGCCGTCGTGCAGGTCGCGCTCGATGCGGCGGCGCGTCTGGTCGGTCGTGGCGACGATCCGCGCGCGCGAGGCGGTCAGTTCGGCCTGGGCCTCGGCATTGGCGATCGCGGTGGCGACCAGCTCGGTGAAGCCGGCCACCCGCTGCTCGGTGTCTGGTGGAAGCCGTCCATGCCGCGCGACGCCGATCACGCCCCACAGCTGGCCCTTGACCACGATCGGAGCAGAGACCGCGGACGCGTCCGACACCGTCGTGCCGTCCGCGTCGACCCGCGCGGCCTGGCCCGTCCGCTGAACCGACGCGGCGGCAGAGCGGGCGGGCAGCTGGCCGCGCGCTCCCGGTTCGTCCTGCATCCCGTCTCTCCCCATGAGCGTCGCCTCTCCGTCCGGCCCGAACCGCAGGATTCCCACCACGTCCGAGCCGAAGAGCGCGCCGACCTCCTTGGCGACCGCAGCGAAGAGCACCGCTGCCGGCTCCCCGCGGGCGACCAGCGTCGCCACCTGCTGCAGCGCGGCCTGCTCGTCGGCGACACGGCGCAGCTCCATCCGCGCCTGCGCGTTCGCGATCGCGGTGGCGACCAGCTCGGTGAACCCGGCCAGCCGCGCCTCGGTGTCCGCCGGCAGCGGCTCCTCGTGCGTGGAGTACACGTTCATGAGGCCCCACAGCCGGCCCTCCACACTGATCGGCACACCGACAGCCGCGCGCACGCCCGCGGCGACTGCGGCCGCCGCCGCCGGGCCGGCGTCCTCGCCGTAGCGGTCGATCCGCGCCGGCCGGCCCGTCTGGAAGACCAGCGTGGGCACGTTCTGTCCCGCGAGGATTTCCCGGGTGCCGACCGGCACCACGGGGGCGCCGGACCTGGCCCAGGCTGCGACGATCGTCCGCGCGCCGGCCCGGTCGTACCGGCTCATCGCCGTGTAGTCGACGCCCAGCAGCCGTCCGGCCTCGTCGGTGACCGCTGCGAACACCTCCTCCGGCGGCGCCACCCGGCCCACGAGCGTCGCCACCCGCCGCAGCGCGGCCTGCTCGTCGGCGACACGGCGCAGCTCCTCATGCGCTTCGGCGTTGGCGATCGCGGTTGCGGCCAGCTCGGCGAAAGCTGCCAGGCGCTCCTCCATGCCGGGGGCCAGTCCTGCCTCGCGTGGGCTTCCCAGGGCCATCAGCCCCCAGAGGCGGCCCTCGACGATGATCGGTGCGCCAATAGCCGATCGCATGCCGCCGCTGCGCGCAGTGGCCGTCACGGAGCTGGGGTCGTCTGCCGCGTACCGGTCGATCCGCGCTGGCCGGCCGGTTTCGAACACCAGTGTGGTCACATTCTGACCGCCGCGTGGGATGCGAGTGCCGAGGGTAGCTGGCTCGCCGGTCCGGCTCCACGAACCGACCGCCACAGTCACGTCCGGGTCGTACCGGGCCACAGTCGCGGCTTCGGCAGGAAAAAGGCCGCCCACCTCCTCGGCGACTGCCGCGAAGACCGTGCTCGGCGGCTCCCCGCGGGCGACGAGCGTCGCGACCCGCCGGAGAGCGGCCTGCTCGTCGGCGACACGGCGCAGCTCCTCGCGCGCCTGGGCGTTGGCGATCGCGGTCGCGACCAGCTCGGTGAACCCGGCCAGCCGGTGCTCGGTCCCGGCCGGGAGCCCGTCTTCGTGGATCGACGCGACAGTCATCACGCCCCACAGCCGACCCCCAACACTTATCGGCGCCCCGGCCGAGGAACGCGCCCCCGACCCGCGCGCGACCGCGGTCGCGGCCGCGGCATCATCGGCGAGGCGGTCCACGCGCGCGGGAGCGCTGGTCTCGAACACCAGGGTCGCGACGTTGCGGCCGCCGAGACCCACCCGGTGCCCGACCCAGGCTGCCTCGCCCGCTTTGGTCCAGCCGCCCACGAACTCGATCGCCTGGCCGGAGCCGTAGCGGCCGACCAGCGCGATGTCAGCGCCAGGCAGGACCTGCCCGACCTCCTCCGCGACCGCCGAAAAGATCTCACCCGGGGAGGCCGCCTTGGCTACCAGCGCCGCCACTCGCTGCAGCGCCGCCTGCTCGCGCACGAGCCGCCCGGCCTCCTCACGCATGGCGTGCCCGGCGTCCAGCATGTGCAGCATCCGCATCGTCATCGCTGTTACCCGGGCCATCCCCCCCAGCAGGCCGGTCTCCTCCCGCGACCAGCCACCCGGCCCTGATCGGGCGAGCACGATGGTGGCCCCGGGCGGATGCTCGAGGGTGGCTGCCGCGGCCGCGCAGGAGCCGGTCCCGGGCACCTGGAGCCAGGCATCCGCGGCACCGGGCCTCACTGCTCCGAGCTCGGCTGCAGGCGCGCGGCCCTGCGGGTAACCGACCGCCGCCACCAGTTCGCCACCGCACACGATCGCGGCCACATCCGCGTCCAGCGCCTCCGCCGCGTGCTCGACCGCCGCACGCGCCGCCGCTGCCTCGGTTTCGGCGGCCGAGACGGCCGCGATGAACTCAGTGAGCAGCTGCGCCGACCACGCCGAGGCATCCATCTCAGGCGACCGACAGGACAACCAGGGCCGCTCCCAGGTCGTGCGCTCGCGGGCAGGAAACGATCAGCAGCTTTGCGTTACCACCCAGCAGCGCCTGGTCGGCCGCCCGCTGACCCGCCCCTGGCCCAGTTCCCTGGGCGGACCCGGCTCCAAACCAGCGATGAGGTTGCACGCAACCCCCAAACGTCGGCTTTGCCGATGCTGCAAGACAACTTTACTGACGCTACAGGACGGCTGCTGCGCTGCCAACCAGGCTCCTTGCCTAACCGCGAACTGTATTCGCCCACGGTCCGGCGTGTTGCGTGTCCTGCGCCGCTGAGCAGGGGGAGATTCGGCGCGATGTCGCGTGGGCGGGGAATCATGGCCCCTCTGATTAGTCTGGGAGACGGCGATGACAGCGCTGGGCGCTCGATGATAATCCCCGTATGAGCCGCCGGATCGCGCTTGCCGACAGCTCCGACTTGGCCACGAACCCGGCCACCGGCGCCTGCTCGATCAGGTCCGTGAAGTCCGCCTCCGCGTGCGTCGAGATCAAGATGATGGCAGGGATGCCCAAGTCCATCCCGGCCAGGCGTTCGGCGAGATCAAAGCCGCTCTCGTGGCCGAGAGCGATGTCCACCAGGATGACCTCGGGGCGCAGCTCCTGCGCTTTCCGCAGCGCATCGGCGCTGGCCGACGCGACGCCCACCACCGTCATCCCCTCCCGCTCAAGCAGGCTGGTGGCTGCTTCGAGAAAGGATGCGCTGTCGTCGACGATCAGGCACTGGAGCGACACCCAAGTAGGGTGGCATGCGCAGCCGGCCGGGCGCATTGCAGCTAGCAGGAATATTGCTCTTCGGGGACCGGATCTTCCAGCCGCCCTCACCAGCGGGGTCTCACATCTTCGCGAACGCGATCGCGGTGTCGAGCGGGTTGTCCTTCGGCGGGGCGTTGAAGGCGGCCTCGTCGTCGTTGGTGACCGGGCTGACGGTCCTGTACCGGGAGAGCTGCCGGGCGGCTGCGCCCGAGTTCTGGCTGGGGTTGCCGGGCAGGTGGGTGTGTGCTCTCTCGTGGCGAGCTGGGGGGCGGCCGGGCGGCCGGGGGGCTGGCGTTGCTGATCTGTGGCGCAGGCACCGATGGTACCGGCGGGTGGGCGGGCATGGCGCCGTGCGCGGCCCGGGCGCCTGGCGGGGCCGCCAGCAGCTGGCTGTCGACGGGTGGAGGGCGGGGGCTGATAATCGTTATCGTGTCTACGGCCGTGACCCGGGTAGCGCTGGCGGAGGATGATGTTCTGCTGCGTGAGGGTTTGGCGAGCCTGCTGGAGCGGTCGGGTTTTGACGTGGTCGGGCAGGGCGGCGACGCGGCGGAGCTGATCGCGCTGGTGCGTGAGCACCGGCCGGATCTGGTGGTGGTGGATATCCGGATGCCGCCCGGCTATTCGACCGAGGGTCTTTATGCGGCGCGGGTGATCCGGCAGGAGTTCCCCCAGACCGCGGTGATGATCCTGTCCGCGCACGTCGAGGTCGAGCAGGCGATGGACTTGCTGGCCAGCGGGCAGCGCAGCGGGTATCTGCTGAAGAGCCGGGTCACGAACGTGGCCGATTTTATTGAGACGCTGGAACGGGTGGTCAGGGGTGGCTCGGTGGTGGACCCGGCGCTGGTTCAGGAGCTGGTCGCGGCCCGGCGGGTCGATGACCCTCTCGATGTGCTGTCCCCGCGTGAGCGTGAGGTGCTGGCGCTGATGGCGGAGGGCCGTTCGAACAGCGGGATCTCCCGCCAGCTGTGGGTGACCGAGGGAACGGTCCAAAAACACGTGCACAGCATCCTTTTGAAGCTACGGCTGCCAGAAGCCGATGAGGTGCACCGCCGGGTCCTGGCCGTGCTGGCTTTCCTCGACGCGCGCTAGCCCGCGGCTGATCGCTGGTGGCCGGGGTTCCGGGCGGCACAGCCCCGGCCCGGCGGGCCTGGCCTGGCCCGCCGCTCTGGCTTGCGGACAGGATCACCCGCAATCCGCGACGGGGCATCATCGCCAGCGGCCGTCGGCTCATGATGCTGGCTGGCGTGCTGGCTTTCCTGCTAGCCGGTAGTGGGGTTGGAAGCCTGGGGTAACGACATGGCCAGGCCCGGGTGCGATCGTGAGTGATACGGACCGAGAACCTGGCATCGCCGGAGGCGGACATGTGTGAACACCAGCCCCCATGCCCAGACGCAACGGCACCCGGTCATATAGCCGCACGAGTGACAGCCCACCACGCCAGGCGCGGCTGGAGCCTGCCGTGCAACGGCGTTGTCAGACGCGGAAGGGCGCGGCGCCACCGGCGCGGCGGGCCGGCTGTGCGGGCTGGAGGCGTCCCGGCCCGGGCTAGCGGGCTGTGGGCTGGCCTCGGCGAAGGGCAAGGTGACCACAGGTGACCGGGATGAAGCAGGCTGAGGCGGGACCGGTCCCACCACCCCGTTGTGGGGGGGTCGCACCGCAAGGTGTCGAGCTGCGGCATCTGCGCTATTTCGTGGCGGTCGCCGACGCCGGGACCTTCACCCACGCGGCGGAGCAGATGTTCATCGCCCAGCCGACGCTGTCCCAGCAGATCCGGCGGCTGGAGGAGATGGTGGGCACGCCGTTGCTGCAGCGCCGCCGCGAGGGCGTGCGGCTGACCACGGCCGGCACCGTGCTGCTGGAGGAATGCCGTACCCTGCTGTCGCTGGTCGATCACGGGGTGAGCCGGACCCGGCAGGCGGCCGGGCTGGGCCGGCCGCGGCTGCGGGTGGTCATGCCCCCGTGCCTGCCCGAGGTCCTGGCCGTCCAAGCCGCGTCCCGGCTGTGGTGCGCGGCCGCGGCCGCCGGCATCGACGTGGCCTGGATGGAGACATCGCTGGATGCCGAGTTCTCGCTGATCGGCCAGCGCCGGGCCGACGCCGGCCTGGGCTGGCTGACCACCGGCGAGGCCCTGCCCGCCGCCCTGGAGGTCATGACCATCGCAGAATTCGAGCCCGGCGTGTGGATCCCCGCCTCCCACCCAGCCGCACCCCGCGGCACCATCAGCCTGGATGAGCTGGCCGGC
>DATJZH010000333.1:0-6554 GCA_035499215.1 Streptosporangiaceae bacterium
ATCTGGACTATCAGGGTCAGGGTGGGCGCTGCGCTGCGGCTGACCGTCCGGGCCACCGGATACCCGGCTCCTTCGCTGGCCGAGTCCGGGCCGCTGCCCGGCGGGCTGTCCTTCACCGATAACGGGGACGGGACCGCCGTCGTCGCCGGGACCCCGGCTGCCGGCAGCGGCGGCGGCCGTTACCCGGTCACCATCACCGCCACGAACACCTCGGGGACAGCCACCCGGCACTTCACGATCGTCGTCTCACGCCGCCGCAGGCGATGATTACCGCCCCCTCTGGCGAGCGCCGCGGAAAAGGCCGCCAGGGGACGGGAAAAGCCGGGGCCCCGTGTTCGCCAAAGGGCGCGCTTACGGCCCGAGGGGGAGATGTACGTCACCAGCCGCGCCCGGTGCTCACCGCCGACAGCATGCGGGCAGTCCGGGTCTAAGCACGGCCATTGAACAGAGCCGGTAGACGCCCAGGTCCCGCAATCCCTCAGGTACCGGGACCTCAGTCAAGCCGGGCAATGCCCTGAGTCGCAGCCCGGCTACGTGGACCTGCCCGTGTGCGCGGGGAGCCGACTTTCCGCGAGGGCAAGGGCGAGATCACGCTGGCGACAGCTGGCAAAGATCCAATAGTCTGCACGCTTACGAAATTACAACCGTGCAGACTGCACCTAGTGGCGCGCCTCACCGAGTTGATCTTGGTCGGGGCGTACTTAGGCTGCGCCTGGTGACGGGAGGTGTACACGCTGAAGCTGACCATTACGCCGGTTTCCGATCCCGATTACCCTCTCCGTAATGACCCGGCCAGGAGCACGTCGGGCAGGCCCGGATCGCGGGCTCGCCCGCGCCAGGGCACTTATCCGGCAGGGCCGCGAATCCGCTGCCGCGATATCCGCGGTCCACTGACCTCGCGAACTCCTTAACCGACGTGTAGGTCTTCCAGCCGCGCATGCCCGAAGCGTAAACGCCCGCGCCGACAGAACTTCGCGTTGAGGACGTAACAACTCAGCAAGATCGAAACCAGACATCGGGAAAGCAGGTAACGAAAGGCGACGAGACGCGGTATCGACCGGGACACAGACGATCAAGGTTGAGATCAAGAGCGAGAGCAACGTCAGCGGCGAAGGCACGAGGACGAGGACGCCAAGGTCAAGAGCAAAAGGTCAAGAGCAAAGCCGGAGCACAGGGCGGCAAGCGAGCAGACGAGGAAAGCAGCAGGGCGGAAGGCAAGATCAAAAGAAACGATCAAGACCACGAGGACAGAGGTACATTCAAGATCCCATAGCACAGCACTCAGAACGCGTCGGGCCGATGCATCTAACGATTTGACGGTCGGTTCAGTTACGCTGGCGCAGCGCAGTATGAAGGAGGTCGGTAGCGTGCCGGTAAGTGTCGTATCTGGGTATGATCCGGGATATTTAGGACGTGGCGCTGCGGGTGGCGGCGCCGAGAACTACCACCTGAAGTCCGGCCAGACAGGCATGGAGCCCGCGGGCAGATGGACGGGGAAGGGCCTGGCCGCGCTCGGCCTGGAAGAGGGCCAGGAAGTCGATATCGAGGTCCTCAAAGGCCTGTTCACCGGGCGTGATAACGACGGCCGAGTCGAATTGATCAAGCCGGACGGGACCGTCGTCAGGCAGTCCCAGCAGGCTCATTCATTCACGAAGATGGACAAGAGACTCGCCGAGGAAGCCGCCCGCCGGTTCGCCGAGCTGCCCCGCGATCTTCAGACAGCGTCCAGGCAGCGGGAGATCGAGTTCCGGGTACGCGCGGAACTCGGCCGCGAACGGGTCACCTTCTACGACGTCGGTTTCACTGCGCCGAAGAGCGTGAGCGTGCTGCAGGCCGGCTACTGGGCCAAAGCCGAAGCGGCCCGCACGGCGGGCGATACCGCCCGGGCGGAGCGGTACGACGCGAAGGCGCAGGCGATCGAGGACGCGTTCATCGCGACGTGCCGCAGCATCGTCGCCCGCGCCGAGGAGCACGTCTACCTGCGGACCGGGCATCACAGCTACGCCGGCGGCGAGCCGATCGGCGAATGGCGGGACACCGCCGGCCTGGCCGCCGGGATCTTCCTCCACCACACCTCGAGGACCGCGCGGGGCGCGGAAACCGGTGACCCGCACCTGCACGGGCATATCGCCGTCTGGGCCCAGGTGATGCGGGCGGACCAGGTGGATGACCTGTACAGGTCGCTGGATGCGTCCGGACTGTTCCAGATGAAGAGCTTCTACGCCGCGGTCGCGGAACTTGAGTTCGAGCAGCGTCTCCAGCAGCTCGGCTATGCGATCGAGCGCACCGGGAACGGCGATTTCGAGGTGCGTGGTTCTGACCCAAAAGTAATATGCGCGTTCAGCCAGCGAGCGCGCGAGGTTACCGGCAGGGAAGCAGAACTGCGGGAGGCTTTCACTCAGAAGCATGGCTACGAGCCTTCGCCCGCCGGATTGCGTTTCCTGCATCGCGTCGCCTGGGCCGAGACACGGCAGCCGAAGACTGACCCGCCGGACCGGCTCGCCCAGCTGGAGGCGTGGAAGGCCCGGGCGGAGGCAGCTGCACGGGCTGCGCTGGCCGAGATGCCGGATGCAGCAGAAGATGCAGCACGTGATGCACCTCAGTACACGCTGACTGATGCAGAACGGCAGCAGCACATCGTCTCTGCGGTCGCGACGCTGCAGCGTGACCGGTCGACGTGGACGTGGCCGCACCTGGCGCTGGAGATCCGCAAGACCCTCCCGCCGCTGCCGAAAGCCGTCACACCGGAGCAGGTCACCGATCTTGCGGTGTCGATGACGCGTGATGCACTGTCCGGCCGGGTGCCGGGCACTGACATCGTCATGGTCAGCCATCAGGCCGTCCCTGACCTGCCTGACCTGCGGGCAAGCGGCGAATCGATCTATCACCGGCCGGGTGAGCTGACCCGCTTCTCAACGGTCGCCCGGCTCGAGGACGAGCAGAAACTGCTCGAGGACGGCAGGCGGACGCTGCCGCCGCTGCTTTCCCTGGGACGTGCTGCGTTCCGGCTGGGCACCACCGTTGCAGCGGTTGATGCAGAACTCGCCCGGCAGGCCAGCGACGGCGGTGCAGAAGTGCAGCCGGCCCGGTTGAGCAGCAGCGGCCTGACCAACGATCAGGTCATCGCCGCGTACGAGATCCTCACGTCGGGTGCGGCGGTGTTGCCGCTGCTGGGCGGGCCGGGGACCGGGAAGACGAAAGTCGCCGGGATAGTGGCGACGATCGTCCGGGAGGAAACCGGGCAGCGGGTGCTCGGCCTGGCCGCCGGCACCAACCAGGCGGAGGAGATGCGCAAGGCCGGGATCACCGAGGTGTACAACCTCGCTGACTTCCACGGCTGCCTGCACCCGGACGAACGGCAGAAGGCCTCGCAGGAACTGGCGGCGAAGTACGGTCCGCGCGGGCCTGCGGGCCGCTGCGGGAACTGCAGCGATCCCCTCGGCGAACCGCGCCGCGGGCACGTGAACATGAGCAACACCGCGCTTGTCTTCGGCGACGAGTACGGGCAGTGGGACATGACGGCCATCATCGAGACGATGGGGGTCACCACCAAGCACGGTGTCAGAACGGTGCCGATGGGTGACCCGGGCCAGACCGGATCGGTCGGCGCGGGCGGCGGCCTGGACCTGATGGCCGCCCGGCTCAGGTCATTGGAACTGCATGAGGCGAAGCGCTTCGACCAGGCATGGCAGGAAGAGGTCGCCACCCGGATCCGCGCCGGGGACGTCACCGTCGCCCGGGAACTTATCGATCGCGGGCACGTCTGCGACGGCACCCGCGACCAAGTCATGCAGCGGATGGCCCACCTGTACGCAGGCAGCATCCTCGGCGACCGCACCGCCGTGCTGGTCACCCCGTCAAACGAGATGGCCGCGGACCTGTCGGCGCTGGTCCGCGCCGAGTTGATCGCGGCTGGCGTGGTAGCTGACCGGGCAGACGGGGTCCTCGCAGACGGGAACAGCTGGTCAGCCGGTGATCTGGTGCTGTGCCGCGCCAACGACCGTTACATCGAGGCCGGCAGCGCACCACCGGGAGCCAGCCCAGATCCGGTGACGGAGGCGCGGGCAGCTCGCCAGCCGAGGACCATCCGGAACCGGGACGTCATCAAGGTCGACACTGTCCACGCAGGCGCCGCGATCGCCCGCCGGCTTCTCGAGCCGGGGCCGGCTGACCAGCAGAAATGGTCTGACCAGTTCCTGCTGCCCGTGCGCTACATGGAACGCCACGCCCAACTCGCCTACGGCGGGAACACCTACGTCTCGATCGGCAAGACCGCTGATGACGGATACGAAGTGCTCCCGAACGCGCCGACAAGGGAGACCTTTCTCGTATCGACGACCCGGGACAGGTCCGGGACCATCATCGGCGTGATCACGGACCGGGAAGCTACCGAAGCAGAGCGGCGGGAAGCCGGGATCCCCGACCCGGATACCCCGATGACAGTCAAAATCAAGACCGCCGAGTCGGTGCTTGCCTCAGCCATCGCGAACAAGGGCAACGAGCTGTCCGCTACCCGGACGATGGAACGCGAGCAGGAAAACGCGACCTCCATGGCCGTGCTCACGAGCCAGTGGCAACAGCTTGTCCGCAAGTCGTCGCACGAGCATTACGACGGCATCCTGCGGGCAGCGCTGCCCGCCGAGGCTTACGAACGGCTGCAAAGTGACCGCGAGCGAACGACCCTGATGCGGCAGCTGCAGCGCGCCGAGATGACCGGCACCGACGCCGCAGCCATCCTCGCCGACGCGGTCGGGAACCGGGACTTCACCGGCGCCCGGTCCATCGCAGCCGTCCTGAACCACCGTGTCGGGAAGCTCGCCGGGAACACCGACAAGCCGATGGGCACCTACGTCAGGGCCACACCGGCCTATGCCCATCCGAAGGCCCTCGAACTGGCACAGCTCGCCGACCAGCAGAAGGTCAGCCTCGGCGAGCGCGCAGCAGCCGAGAAGCCGGTCTGGGCCCTCAGATACCTCGGCGACGTGCCGGAAGATCCAGCCGCGCGAGCGGACTGGACAGCGAAAGCCGGCACGATCGCTGCCCGCCGGGAACAAACAGGGTTCCGTCACCCGCTCATTGCGCTGCCGGCGGCACCGGAGAAAGGCGCCGTCGAACAGCGGGCGCTGCACCGGGCCGCCGTCGAGGCTGCGGGGATCGAGCCGGACCACCAGGAGATCAAAGACACCGATGACATTCTGCTCGGTGCCGAGCTCCGGGATTACGAGCGGCTCATGCAACGGGCACCCCAGGACGTCACCGCCCAGCTGGCGCGGACGAAGATGGCCCGCGACGATCTGACCGCTGACGCGCGGATAGGATTCAAGGCCGCGGAACTGGCCGACGCAACCGCCCAGGCGGACCGGTTGCGCCAGGAAGCGGCCGTGGCCGCGGTACGGGCCCAGGAACTAGCTGATAAAGAACAGTGGCTCCGCATCCAGGATGAGGAACACCGCGACTTCGAGGACGCCACCGAGCGGCAGCGTGAGCGCGCTGCCGTCATCCGTGCAGAACTCGAGGAACGGCACCCGCCGGAGGCTGCGGAGGCCAGCGGCCAACTGCAGCTGACGACAGACGGCCGGGCAGTGCCGGTGGAAGAACTGCCTGAACCCGAGCGTGAGCAACCGGAAACTCACCAGGAACGGCAGGATGGCCGGCACACCGGCCACCAGGAGGAACAGAAGCAGCAGCAGGCACGCGGCACGCAGCACGAAACCACGCGGGACAGCACGCATCTCGAGAATGCGGGGCAGGAAAAACTGCCGTTCGAGATCCCGCCCGCCACAGCGTCGGTCGCTGCTGAGGTCCGCCGCCGGGAAGAGGCCGCCGAGTCGCTCGAGCGGGACCGGGCTCTCGCCGCGCACTGGACCCGCGTCGCCGATCACCGGGAACGCGCCGTCGTCCGACCTCAGCAGGGCAGCGATAGCCAGCCACCAGAACCGGAAAAGGCATGGACTGCGCCGCAGCCTGACCATAAGCAGACAGGACATGAACAGGCCGGGCCTGAGCAGACAGGACCTGACCTGAGTCCGGAGCCGGGGAGCGGCCCGGATCAGGGCTGGGACCCGGGACGTGACGAGGGCCTCGAGCCAGAGATGTAGAACCAAGGAGCCCCGGCCATAATCAGCATGGCCGAGGCTCTGACGTGGTCGCCTATTCCGAAAGGCGGCCGAGCCTGCCCGTGAACCTTCCCGGTCTGGCCGCTGGCTGGCTATCGGCGAGCAGGCTGGCGTCCTTGGCGGCTGCGCCCACGTGCACGGCGGCCGGGTGATCGGCAAACCCGTCTGCTGCAGCGGGAGCGAAGGTCAGGCCCGCAGACCGCATCGCCTGAGCGCGCTGCAAAGCAATCGCACTGCGGCGCCGGAGAATTCCTAGCAAATTTACTGACTAGGGCGAGTTGGAGGATTGCCAGGGAACTAGACGAGTGATTCCGTATGGATGTTCAGTGGTCATAGGCGATCAGGGACCGGGTGACCGGCTGCCCGGTCTTGTTGTTGTGCCAGATGGCGGCGGCCATGGCCAGGATGCGCTGGGCGACGCGGATGGCTACTCCTTCG
>DATJZH010000334.1:0-3631 GCA_035499215.1 Streptosporangiaceae bacterium
CCCGCCGCGCAGCCCGCAACAGGCGCAGCCACCTGTCAGCGCCGCTTCACGGCGTGTGAGCTTCTCGTGAAGCGAACCTAGTGCCTAGACTCAGGGCATCCGTCCCGTACCGGGAGGACGTGACCGCTTCCCGGACGAGCTAACCACCCCACGTGCAACAGCGGCCTTGCCCGGCACAGCCCGCGGTGAGGCCACGGAATCCCTGGACTCTGCCGCCTGGATATGACCGCTGCCAGCTGCCAGGGTGGGTCTCCAGGAGCTTTGGGGTGTAGCGGTGGCCGACAGACATGCGCGGGTGGCACTGGCGCTTGCCGGACTTCTGACGGCCGCGGGCGGGGTGGCGGTCAACCGGGCAGGCGGGTCGGGATGGCAGCAGTTTGCGGTGTTTGCCGTGGCGTGTGTCTTTGTGCTGGCCGGGGGGGTGGCCGGGGTGCCTGCTAGATGGGGCAGCAGCGGCTCCGGGCTCCGGTTGCGGACGGCAGACCTCAAGGGACGGCCGCGGCAGCTGGGACAGCTGGAACTGAGCGAGCTCGGGGTTCACCGGTCATCGGCGAGCGCCGATGGTTACGGCCCGTATGTGATACGGGAGGCGGACCGCGACCTGGACGATGCGTTTGACAGCGGCCAGAAGCTGGTGGCGGTCGCCGGGACGATGCTGGCCGGGCGCACACGGACGCTGGCAGAGGCCGCACGGCGTCACCTGGCAGACAGCTGGCTCGTATGGTTCGAGGAGACGCCGGGTGCCCATGTGGGCGACATGGTGGCCGAGGCACGCCGGTACGCACGCGGCTGGCCGACTGTGCTGTGGCTGGAGAACGCCGATCTCGCGCTGCTATCGCAGTTCTCCGGCCGACTGCTGGATGAGCTGCCGCCCGGCTTCCGCATCGTCATGACCCTGGACGCCGGTCTGCTGGACGCCGGCGTGCTGCCGGATGAAGCCGCCCAGGTGCTGAAGGTACCCGGGGGGTGCGTCCGGCTAGGCGTGATAACCGCGGCCGAGCGGGAACGGCTGGCCGCTCAGCGGGTCTATGCCGAGATCGCCAGGGCGCCTGACCACGAGCCGGTCCTGATGGGCCAGCTGATGGTATCCCTGGACCAGATTACCGACGCTCTCCGGACGCCCGGCGACGACGCTACCTGCCGCATCGCTGTGCTGCACGCGGCGGTCGACTGGCAGCGCGCCGCCGTGCCCCAGCCGCTGACTCGCACCGTCATCGAGAAGCTTTGCCGGGACGGCTACTGGCGGCAGATGACCACCCGCGGCGCGGATGCTGAGCTCTCCCCCAAAAGGTTCCGCGCGACACTCAAGAACCTGCTGGCAACGGCCCCTGGCGACGGTCCGCCGCTGCTGGAAGAGGTGTACTACGGAAATGCGAGGCATCTGCGACCCAGCCGGCTGCTGACGGCAGTCGCCGACGACCCGCGCCGGCCACCGGGCTGGGCAGTCTCGGAGATCCTGTGGAACTACCTGGACCAGGCGCTCGACGACCCGCAGCGCATGTCCGTCGGGCTGACAGCCTGCACGCGGGGCGACTACCGACACGCCCGCCGGATTCTGGATCCGCTTGGTCCCGCCGGCGTCCCCGCCGAGATCGTCTTCCGGATCGCCGACGCCGCACGCGAAGCGGGGGAAGACACTGCCGCTCGTACCTGGTATGCCGATGCCAGCGCCACTGGCCACGGTGACTGGGCTCCCAGGGCGATGTACAGTCTCGGCGTCCTGGAAGACCAGCAGGGCCGCATCGAGGACGCCCGCGCCTGGTATGCCAAGGCAGCCGCCACCGGCCACCCCGACATGGCGCCGCTGGCGATGTACAAACTCGGTGCCCTGGAGCAGCGGCAGGACCGCCTTGACGAGGCCCGCGCCTGGTGGGCCAGGGCCATCGCCACCCGCCACCCCGACCAGGCACCGGCGGCGATGTACAGTCTCGGCGTCCTGGAGGACCAGCAGGGCCGCATCGAGGACGCCCGCGCCTGGTATGCCAAGGCCGCCGTCACCGGCCACCCCGACCAGGCGCCGCTGGCGATGTACAGTCTCGGCGTCCTGGAGAACAAGCAGGGCCGCATCGAGGACGCCCGCGCCTGGTGGGCTGATGCTGCTGCCACTGGCTACCCGGGCACGGCACCGCTGGCAATGTATAGTCTCGGCGTCCTGGAGGACGAGCAGGGCCGGGTCGAGGACGCCCGCAGCTGGTATGCCAGGGCCATCGCCACCGGCCATCCCGATCAGGCACCGCACGCGATGTACAACCTCGGCGTCCTGGAGCGGCGGCAGGGCCGAATCGAGGAGGCCCGTACCTGGTGGGCCAGGGCCATCGCTACCGGCCAGCCGGGCACGGCGCCGACCGCGATGTACAACCTCGGCGTCCTGGAGAACAAGCAGGGCCGCATCGAGGCCGCCCGCGACTGGTGGGCCAGGGCCGCCGCGACCGGCCATACCGACCAGGCACCGCAGGCGATGTACAACCTCGGCGTCCTGGAGAACAAGCAGGGCCGCATCGAGGCCGCCCGCGCCTGGTATGCCAGGGCCATCGCCACCGGCCATCCCGACCAGGCACCGCAGGCGATGGTCAACCTCGGCGTTCTGGAAGGCCAGCAGGGCCGCATGGAGAAAGCCCGTGCCTGGTGGGCCCGGGCCATCGCCACCCGCCACCCCGACATGGCGCCGAGGGCGATGTTCAATCTCGGCGTCCTGGAGCAGCGGCGCGACCACATCGAGGACGCCCGCGCGTGGTATGCCAGGGCCATCGCGACCGGTCACCCTGAGCAGGCACCGCAGGCGATGGTCAACCTCGGCGTCCTGGAAGGCCAGCAGGGCCGCATCCAGGAAGCCCGCGCATGGTACGCGATGGCCATCGCCACCGGCCACCCCGACATGGCGCCGAAGGCGACATACAACCTCGGCACCCTGGAGAACGAGCGGGGCCGCATCGAGGACGCCCGCGCCTGGTGGGCCCGGGCCGCCGCGACTGGCCACCCCCACCAGGCACCGTTGGCGATGCACAATCTTGCTGCACTCGAGCAGCAGCAGGGTCGCATTGAGGACGGCCGCGACTGGTATGCCAGGGCCATCGCCACCGGTCACCCGGAGCAGGCACCGCGGGCGATGGTCAACCTCGGCGTCCTGGAAGGCCAGCAGGGCCGCATGGAGAAGGCCCGCGGCTGGTTCGCCAGGGCCATCGCCACCGGTCACCCCGACATGGCGCCGAGGGCGATGTTCAATCTCGGCGTCCTGGAGCAGCGACTGGACCACGTCGAGCAGGCCCGCGACTGGTGGGCCAAGGTCATCGAGACCGGGCACCCGGCGGTTGCCCGGCGAGCGCAAGAGCTGCGCGATGAGCTGCAACGAAACCAGCAGGTATTCCAGCAGGCCGACAAATTCAAGAAATACGGCAATCGATTCGTCACCGCCGATTTCGCGCAACCCCTGGCCGGAGCCGAATCGGCAGCCGACAGCAGCGACGACGAATCCACCTGAGGTCCTGGCAGAACGCAAGGCTCACATCATGCCGACGGACCCAGCGCAACCGGGGCCGCCCGCGAGCGAACCGCGGAGTTTGCCCGCGGATCGTCGTGCGGGCCGCGCCGGGCTCGATTACTCGATCTGGCCGGCCTGGCTTGCCCCTCAGGG
>DATJZH010000335.1:0-7968 GCA_035499215.1 Streptosporangiaceae bacterium
GAGTCCGCCGCCGCTCCCGCCGCTCTCGGCGATCGCGATATTCGCGAACCTCGCGACCCGGTAGTCGGCCAGCGGAAGGATCACGGTCCGCCCCCGGCTGCTGATCGTGGCAGGCGCCTCGCTGATCACCTCGGCAGTGGCCCGGCGGCACGTGCCGCACCGTCGGGCAATGCTGAAATGCCTGCCGCTGGTGCTATCGGCGATCTTGAGGGTGAACTTCCCGCTTGATCTGCTGTAGGTAACGGCCGCACTGACTGAGTCACCGCCCTTGATCTTAAGGCTGACCGGCGTCTCGGACTTCGGGTACATCTCGTACCACGCGTAGTAGCGCGGCCGCGTTTCCCGGCAATCGGCTTCGATCCCGTCTTGCTCTACCGTAGGGTCGCTGAAGCCATCGAGGCCCACCCAGTGGGAGGAGTAGGCCCGCCGGGAACCAGCCGAGGCGCCGCACCTGACGTGGGGGACGAGGAACGCAGCCTGGACGAAGCGGAACGTCGTTTTCCGTCTGCTGACGGCATAACCGGACCAGTTAGTCGAGCGGACCGTGGCCTGAACTCCCGCAGTCAGCTGACCCGCAGCCCCGGCCAGTGCCTGCCGAGGGCGGGCCCCTGCGGGCACCATCGGGATGCCCGGGTAGATCTGCCTCGTCACTGCGCCCTCGGGACCGGAGCGGGCAGGTGCCGGCGGGGCGGCTCCGGCCGGGCGGCCCGCCAGTGCGGGGCGGGCTGCGCCTGCCACGGTAACCAGGGCGAGCGTGGCGGCCGCTGCGCCGGCGGTCCTGGAGATCACCTTCACCGTCACCTTTGTCTGTCGCTCCGCGGGCGGCCGCAGGACTGCAGGGCTGGTGGATTTGACCGCGAGAGCGGACCGTTAGGGCAAACCCGCACATGAGCTACTGACGATACTCTGGGTGCGCGGGAGACACTGGCCACTTGCCGAAGGCTGGCCCGGGCGGCAGG
The DNA here is from genome assembly GCA_035499215.1 of Streptosporangiaceae bacterium. Classification (GTDB taxonomy): domain Bacteria; phylum Actinomycetota; class Actinomycetes; order Streptosporangiales; family Streptosporangiaceae; genus DATJZH01. The sequence goes on from DATJZH010000335.1 coordinate 960, forward strand.
AGCTGACCAAAAATTAAGCCCCCCGGGCGCCTCCCGCCGCAAGCCGCCTTCAGAAGTGCGGCCCGTTAGCGGGGACCGGCTGGACAAGGCCGGTCAGCCCGGGGGTCCGGTGTCTGCCGTGTATTCGCCGACCGCCGCCTGGCGGCACCAGGGCCACGCTGCCAATTGGGGCAACGAACCGCTGCGGCCGGTGATGAGCGCCGCGGGCTAACCCGCCGGGACGCTCCACGGGACGGCGGCTAGCTGACAGCCACCTCGCGAGTCCGACATCTATGCATGCTGCTGGACCACCTCCTTTCCCGCGTTAGCCCGAACGCTACGTCAAGCCTGAGCACGGAGGCAAGCGTGATATCAGCCGCGTCACTAGACTTGGGGTATGTCGCAGGCGTGGGACGACACGCTGCGGGCCAGCGGCCACCGCGTTACCCCGCAGCGCCAGCTCGTCCTGCAGGCTGTGACCCGGCTGGATCACGCCACCCCGGAGGAAATCTACGCCGAGGTCCGCCAGACGGCGCTGGGCGTCAACGTGTCCACGATCTACCGGACCCTCGAGCTTCTCGAGGAGATCGGCCTGGTCACCCATACCCATCTCGGGCACGGCGCGCCCAGTTACCACCTGGCGGCCGACGCGCAGCACGTGCACCTGGTATGCCGTCAGTGCGAGCGGGTTACCGAGCTCGATCCGGCCGCCGTCGGCCCGCTGGTGACGGCGCTGGACCTCGAAAAGGGGTTTGAGGCCGATGTGGCCCATCTGACGGTGTTCGGCAGGTGCGCTGACTGCCGGGCGGCAGCGCCGGAGAGCGGCCCGGCCGGGCCGCGCTAGCCAGGCCGGGACGGCCCGGCATCAGCCAGGACACGAGCCGCCGGGCAGCGGAGCCGCCAGCCCTGAGGGAGCATAGCCTGGCAGCTATGGATAGCCCGCTTCTCGCCGAGCCTGGCGCGGTTCCCGCCGCGGCCCCCGATGCCGGGGTTGCCGCTCACTACGGTGATCCCTATGCCGAGCAGCGTGCCCTGACCGAATCTTCCGGCGTCGTCGACCGGTCGCAGCGCGACGTCATCCGGATCGCCGGCCAGGACCGGCTGTCGTGGCTGCACAGCCTCACCTCCCAGCACCTGGAGCAGCTCGCGCCGGGGCAGAGCGCGCAGGCGCTCATTCTCAGCCCGAACGGCCATGTGGAGCACGAGCTGACCCTGACTGATGACGGCACGGCCGTCTGGGCGCACGTCGAGCCCGGCACTGCCGGGCCGCTGCTGAAGTTCCTCGAGTCGATGCGCTTCATGCTGCGGGTCGGCCCGGCGGACGTCAGCAGTGACTATGCGGTGCTCACGCTGATGGGCCCAGCGACAGCCGCCGGCCTAGCCGACGGCGCGGCCGCGGTCATCGGCAGTGCGCTGGGCACCGACCTGGTCGTAGCCCGCGAGCAGCTGGCCGGAGCGGTTTCGCTGCTGCGGTCGCGGGGCGCCCTGCTGGCAGGCATGTGGGCGCATGAGGCGGTGCGGATAGCAGGCCGGCAGCCGAGACTCGGGCTGGACACCGATCACCGCACGATCCCGCATGAGGTGGGCTGGATCGAGACCGCCGTGCACCTCAGCAAGGGCTGCTACCGCGGTCAGGAGACAGTCGCGCGCGTGCACAACCTCGGCCACCCGCCGCGCAGGCTCGTGCTGCTGCACCTGGACGGCAGCGAGGACCGGCTGCCCGCCCACGGCGCCCCCGTGCAGCTGGACGGGGCCGACGTCGGATTCGTGGGATCGGCTGCCCGCCATTACGAGCTCGGGCCCATCGCCCTCGCGCTCGTCAAGCGGACCGTGCCGACGGCAGCCACGCTGTCCGCGGGGGGCGTGCCGGCGGTCCAGGAGGTGATCGTGCCGCCGGACGCCGGGGCGAACGTGAAGATCACCCTGCGCCGGCCGCGGGGAGGTCTGACCGCGAGATCCGCCGAGTAACCTGGCCGGCAGGTCCAGCGCCCGTTCCCGGAGGTCATCGGCAGTGCTGCGTCGCGCCCTGCTGGCCGCGTCGGCTAGCGACCGGATTCGTCAGCTCATCACCACCGCGCCCGTAACCCGGCAGCTGGTGACCAGGTACGTGGCGGGCCACGGTACCGACGACGCACTGCGGGTCACCGAGCGGCTGATCGGGCAGGGCCTGCTGGTCACCCTCGACTACCTGGGCGAGGACACCGTCAGCCCGGCGCACGCGACAGCGGTAGCGCAGGAGTACGTGCGCCTGCTCAGGCGGCTCGGGGATGCCGGACTGGCCGCACGCGGCCGCGCGGAGGTATCGGTGAAAGCGACGGCCGTGGGCCTGGGCCTGGCCGAGCACGGCCAGAAGGTGGCGGCAGAACACATCGCCCGCATCTGCGCCGCCGCGCGCAACGCCGGAACGACCGTCACGCTGGACATGGAGGAGCACAGCCGGGCCGAGCCGACGCTGCGGATCCTGGCCGAGCTGCGGGCCGATTTCCCCGACCTCGGCGGCGTGATCCAGTCTTACCTGCGGCGAAGCCAGCATGATTGCGCGGCGCTGGCCTTCGCCGGATCACGGGTACGGCTCTGCAAGGGTGCCTACAGCGCGCCTGAGGACGTCGCGTTCACCGCCCGCGCTGACGTCGATCGGTCCTATGCCCGGTGCATGCGGATCCTGCTGCACGGCGCGGGCTACCCGATGCTGGCAACCCATGATCGGCGGCTCATTGACATCGCAGCCGCCGTCGCCGGTGCCGGGCGCCGCGAGGATTCCAGCTTTGAGTACCAGATGCTCTACGGGATCCGCCCGGCCGAGCAGTTGCGGCTGGCCGGCCGGGGGTCGCAGGTGCGCGTCTACGTGCCCTACGGCAGTGACTGGTACGGCTACCTGGTGCGGCGGCTTGCGGAGCGGCCCGCCAACTTCGCATTCCTGCTGCGCTCGCTGCGGTCGCGCGGCTAGTCCCGGCCCGGCTAGGCTCGTCAATGTGATCGCGGTCGTGGGCGCGGGGAAAATGGGCGAGGCCCTGATTTCTGGCATGCTCCGGGCCGGGATACCGCCCGCCGAGGTCATCGCGGCGACGCGGCGCGATGAGCGGGCCCGCCAGCTGCGCGATTCCTACGGCATCGAGGTGACCGGTGCCGCGGCAGCAGCGGCCAGGGCAGACACGCTGGTGCTGACCGTCAAGCCGCAGGACATGATCGCCCTGCTCGACGAGATCGCGCCGGCCGTCTCCGGTGACAAGCTGGTGATCTCCGTCGCCGCCGGTATCACCACCTCGCTGATCGAGCACCGGCTGGCCGCCGACGTCCCAGTGATCCGGGTCATGTCCAATACCCCGGTGCTGGTTGACGAGGCGATGAGCGTGATCTCATCCGGCACCCACGTCACTGAGAAGCACCTGCGCCGGGCCGAGGAACTACTCCAGCCGGTCGGCAAGGTGCTGCGGATTCCCGAGTCGCAGCAGGACGCGGCTACCGCGCTGTCGGGCAGCGGGCCTGCTTATGTCTACTTCCTCGTCGAGTCGATGGTCGACGCCGGGATCCTGCTCGGCATGCCGCGCAGCACCGCGCTAGAGATGGTCAAGCAGGCCGTCTACGGTGCGGCGACCATGCTGCGCGACTCTGGCGAGCACCCGGTGATCCTGCGCGAAGCGGTGACGTCACCCGGCGGCACCACGATCAACGCCATCAGGGAACTGGAACGGCATGGAGTCAGGGCAGCGTTCCTTGCCGCTATCGAGGCCGCCAGGGACCGGGGCCGCGAGCTTGGCGCCGGCCAGCGCTGACCCGGGCGGCCGGCCAGCGCGATGGGTCAGCGCGGGCTCCCGGTTAGCGGAAAGTAGCCAATTCGCCATAGTGGCCGCGGGCCCGGCTCGAATCAGCCTGGCAAATGCCGGGGTTCGCCGGTCGTCACGATGAGTGATGCTGAATTGACCCCCGTCGCCGGGTTGCCCTTTTCCGTACAGGACTTACGCTGGAGGCGGACGTGACTGGTGCGCTGAATCTCGCTAGGCGCTCCCAGCTCCGCCGGAAGAGGGCTATCAATGGCAGCAGACGTAACTCCGCTCAGCGATGTAAGGTTCCTGACCGTGGCCGAGGTGGCCGCGATAATGCGCGTTTCGAAGATGACTGTGTACCGACTCGTTCATTCCGGTGAGCTGGAGGCGATACGGGTGGGCCGTTCCTTCCGCGTTCCCGAGCAAGCGGTCAACCAGTACCTCAAGGACGCATTCGTGGGGACCACCTGACGTCGCGCGAGCGCCGGTGCCCGGCGTCGGCTGGCACCCGAGGGTCTTCCTGAACGCGGCTTTGCCGGCCGCGACGTGGCCGCTGCCCGCGGCAGCGGTAGTCTTTGACGTCGGCATGTGCCCAGCCGCCCGGCGGGGCGTCCGCGTCGGCATGCCCGTCCGACAGGGCATCGAGCAAGGGTGGTCTCGTGGGTTCAGTCATTAAGAAGCGCCGCAAGCGCATGGCGAAGAAGAAGCACCGCAAGCTTCTGCGCAAGACGCGCGTTCAGCGCAGGAACAAGAAGTAGCGGCGCGCCGGGCGGGCGTCACCGCCCAGGAGGCCAGCTGTGCAGAACCGGACCGAGATGACTGCCGCGCGCAGTACCGGGGCCGCGGCAGGCGGGCCGGCCGGCCGGGCTTGGCGGGCGAGAGCATGAGCCAGGAAGACCCCAAGATCGGCGAGGCCTGGCGGCAGTGGCTAGCCGAGGCTGCTGAATTCGCGCGCGGCCGGCTAGCCGGCGAATACGAGGTCGATGAATGGGGATTCGATCCCGAGCTCAACGACAGCGTGCTGATGCCGGCGGCCCGGTTGCTGTACCGCGAGTGGTTCCGGGTCCGGATGGGCGGTCTTGAACACGTGCCGGGGTCGGGTGCCGCCCTGGTTGTCGCCAACCATTCGGGCGTCCTGCCATTTGACGCGATCATGCTGCAGACCGGCATTTTCGATGAGCATCCCAGCCATCGCAACCTGCGCCTGCTCGGCGGCGATCTGGTCTACGCGATACCGGGGCTCTCTCGCCTGGCCCGGCGCAGCGGCCATGCCCGGGCCGACCCGGCGCAGGCCCACCGGCTGCTGACCGCGGGCGAGCTGGTAGGAGTGTTTCCCGAGGGCTACAACGGCATCGGGAAGCCGTTTAGCGAAAGATACCGGCTGCAGCGTTTCGGGCGCGGCGGGTTTGCCGCTACCGCGATGCGCGCTGGCGCGCCGATCATCCCGTGTGCCATCGTGGGCGCTGAGGAGATCTATCCGATGATCGGGAATTCGTCAGCAGCCGCCCGGCTGCTGCGGCTCCCGTACTTCCCGGTCACCCCGCTCTTCCCGTGGCTGGGACCGCTCGGCGCGGTGCCGCTGCCGTCGAACTGGATCATCGAGTTCTGTGATCCGGTGCCCACCGACGGCTTCGCGGCCGACCAGCATGATGATCCCGAGGTGATCTCCGGCCTTGCCGACAAGGTCAAGGACACCATTCAGCGCAAGCTCGACGAGCTGGTGGAGCAGCGCGGGCCCGCCTTCGGCTGACCGGGCTGCGGCCCTGTTGTCCGCGGGTTAGCTGCCGGCCCGCCTTCTGCGCAGCACGACGCCGGCCGCCATGCCGCCTGCTACCGCGCCAGCGCCGGCGGCCACCGGCAGCGCGATCATCGTCACGCGGCGGCCTGTCCGGAAGTCATGCACCGGCCAGTTCCTGCTGCGTGCCACCGCCAGCAGCCCGGCGTCGGGATTTACCACATTCGGATGGCCGACCAGCGACAGCATCGGCAGGTCGTTCATCGAGTCGCTGTAGGCACTGCAGCGGGCCAGATCGAGGCGTTCGCGTGCCGCCAGGGCCCGGACGGCGGCCGCCTTGGCCTCGCCATGCAGCAGGCCACCGATCAGGCGTCCGCTGTAGACACCCTGCACGGTCTCGGCAACCGTGCCAATCGCGCCAGTGAGACGCAGCCGCCGGGCGAGGATGTTGGCCAGTTCCACCGGTGTGGCGGTAACCAGCCAGACACGCTGGCCTGCCTCAAGGTGGCGCTGGGTCAGTTCCCTGGCGCCTGCCCAGATGCGGTCGGCCATCGTTTCGTCGTAAATTTCCTCGCCCAGCCGCACGATGTCCGTTACCTTCTGGCCGGTGACGAACGCCAGGGCCGCCTTCCTTACGGCGTCGATATGATCGGCATTCTCCGAGCCGAGCAGCCGGAACGCCATCTGGGCCCAGGTCAGCCTGGCCAGGTCGCGCGGGCCCAGTACCTTGCGCGCCGCCAGGCCTCGGGCGAAGTGATAGATCGACGCGCCGCGCATCAGCGTGTTGTCCACGTCAAAGAACGCCCCGGCGGCCGGATCCGGCACGCGCGGCAGGCGCTCGGCGACCGTGGCTGCCGCCGCGGCGGCAGCTGCCCCGGCCAGCACATCGGGATCGGGCCGGCCTGACCTGGCCAGCCTGCGGGCCAGCCGACGCACGCGGCCGCCGCGTTCCCCGCTGGCGTCGGCTCCGGGCTGCTCGCCGGTGTCGGCTCCGGGCTGCTCGCCGGCATTGCCAGCGCTGCCTGCCGTCAGCCGGGCCTCACCCGCCGGCCCATCGGCTGGTTGCCCCGGCGCGGAAAGCCGTGCTGGCAGCCCCCTCATGCCTACTGCTGGCAGCCCTCTCATGCCTCCTGAGGGTACCGGCGGGGGTGGCTGGCGGGCTTGTTCCCGGCCGCTGCGGGCTCTCCGTGGAGCTCTCCGTGGCCGTCGCGCTCGGCAGGGCGCGGGGCCTCCCGGCCGCCGAACATGACGGCGGGTCAGCGGTACGCTCCGCATCATCGCCTCTGCTCGTGCACGATAGGACCGATGTCAGTCCACCAGCCTTGCGGCGTTTCTCGGGGATGTCGCGGCCGCTGCGGCCACCCTCAGCTCGCTGTTCGTCCCGCTCTGCCCGATCGCGAGCCGCTGGTGCTGGCGGCCAACGTGATCGAGCTGCGCCTGCGGCAAGCGACGGTCTCCCCGTTCCGGTCGATCGCCGGGTTGTTCGGCGAGCCGGGCTGCGGCATGTCCGGCTTCGAGCGGCCCGGCTGCC
>DATJZH010000336.1:0-2364 GCA_035499215.1 Streptosporangiaceae bacterium
CAAGGTCCGGGTTCGCTCCGCCGGGCCTCGACTGCCAGGGCGCTGTCACTGTAGGCGAGGCGTACCGTGGCGGCCGCGCCGCCGGAGTGGCGGGCGCTGTTGGTCAGCGCCTCCTGCACGATCCGGTAGGCGGCGAGGTCGACATCGACGGGCAGCGGAGCCGCTGGCCGTCTTCTTCGAGGCGGACGGCGAGCCCGGCAGCCCTGGCGTTGCAGAAGGACATCACCTGAACACGGGCGATCATGCTATCGGCGCGGCGGGACGGCAGATTCGGCCGCCGGCGGCTAATCCTGGATCATGCTCTGATAGACGGCGATCAGAGCGGTCTGCTGCTCCGCGGTCAGCCGCGAGTCTGCCCGCACTGCCGTCTCCAGCGCCCGGCCGGGCACCGCCGCATCGTGCCCGGCTGACGTGCTGCCCTCGAACAGTCCCGCCTGCGCGAGCAGCGTCTGACCAGGGACGCCGAGTGCGTCGGAGATCAGCTTGAGAACGCGGACAGAGGGCTGGTGCAGGCCGCGCTCAACCTGGCTCAGGTAGGGGTTCGACAGCCTCGTCAACTCTGCCAGCTGGCGCAGGGACAAGTTCGCGAGCTTGCGCTGGCCGCGGATGAAGGCGCCGAGCGTCACCACCTGGATGTCCCATGCATCTGTCATCCCTGTCCCTTGCTGCCCTGCTGCTGCCCTGCGGTCCTGCGATCCGGCGTGGTCGCGCGCCGCGGTAGCAGCCACGCGCGGCGGCGCGGCGGGCCCCGGACTACCGCGTCCGCCGCGTTCCTGGTGCGTCACTTCCGCTTTCCCTGTGCGTCATTTCTGTGCTGAGCTGCCCAGCTCGACGGGAGGCGGAATGAGCGGCGCGGTCAACTGCAGCACGTCCGCCGCGAACTTCCGCTGACCGGCCAGCAGCTGCTGGGTGAAGTGGTGGGCCAGCGGCGGGGTCACGGCCGGGATCGCCGATGTCACCGGCTGGATCGCGTCAGTAAAGACCTGAATTGCTCCGAATGCCGCTTCCTGGCTCTTGCGGACAGCGGCCAGGATCTGGCCTTCCAGTTCCTGGCCGACCGCGATGGTGTCAGCCATGTTTCCTCCAAATGCTCTTTATCGCCCATGCTCACTATACCTAGCGTTTGATTGATTTGCCAAGCTAAATCGTTATTCCGGGGCGTCGCTTTTCGCTTGAAGCGCTCTAGCGGCTACCGATACTAGGCCAAACCTGACACAACAGCGAATTCCGGTAGTGGAATGTCAGGATTCGTGCCCGCGGCGGACGCCGTAGCCGCGCCGCCGCATCTCGGCTGCCACTTCGGCAAGCTCGGCGGCCGACAAGAGCCTGGGATCGCCGTAGCACAGCGCCAGCCGGTACGTACGCGCTAGCCATTCCAGCAGCAGCGCCCGGTCGTAGGCCTCGGCGATGCTGCTGCCATAGGTGATCGCGCCGTGGTTGCGCAGGATCGCGGCGCGCCGGTCAGCCAGGGCCGCCACTGCCGCCTCAGCGAGGCCCGCCGACCCGAAGCGGACGTAGGCGGCCACCCTGACCGGACCGCCGAGGCCGGTGATCGCGTAGTGAATACCCGGCAGCTCCCGCCGCGCCGATGACAGCGCGACGACCTCGGCGGAGTGGGTATGCACAATTGCCGTCGCCGCGGTAGCCGCGTAGATCGCCAGGTGCATCGGAGTCTCCGAGGAGGGCTCCTCGGTCACGTCGAGCTCGGTGCCGTCCAGCGCGATGACGCAGATGTCGGCGGACCGCATCTCGTGGTAGCCAATTCCGGACGGCGTCATCGCGACGACGTTGCCGATCCGCACGCTGATGTTGCCTGCGCTGCCGACGGCAAGGCCGTCGCCGATCAGCCGGGCGCTGTAGCTGACGAGCTGCTCGCGGGCGGCGCGAAGCTCGGCGGAGTCGGGGCCCTGCATGACCGCAAGGATGCCAGACGCGCATTCGGCCCTGGCCGCGCCGGGCAGTGAGGACTCGCCGCAGAACGGGCGCGGCCTAGAAACTTGCATTTCGCTCATCGACAAAATGTTCTATGCGGCTGCTGCGACGGGCGTGATGCCGAGGTCGTGGAAGAGGGTCCGCATCTCGATGCGGAGGGTCTCGTAGTCGCGGTCCACCCGGGTCCAGGCGGCGGGCTTGCGTCCCATCCGGGGGCTGCGGGCGCCGGCGAGCATCGGGCCGATGACCTGGTCGCGGAGCGCGAGCAGGGCGGTGATGGTGCGGGCAGCGCCGGGCGGGATGCGGTAGCGGCGGGTCTTGCCGGGCTTGACAGCAAGGCCCTTCCCGCGGAGCTTGCGCAGGTCGTAAGCGGCGTGCCGGATCGTGCAGCCGGCCTGCCCGGTCATGGCGCAGAGCAGATCGCCATACCGC
>DATJZH010000337.1:0-3044 GCA_035499215.1 Streptosporangiaceae bacterium
CCCAGCGGCGATCGCGGGCAGATACCACGCCGGCATCTGCTCGAGCCGCCACCCGTTCTGCACGGGCAAGCCGTCATAGTGACGCCGTTGCCACCCTAGTCCTATTAGGACTAGGGTGGCAATCATGACGGGCAACCACAGGCTCTCCGCGACGACGTACGTGGTGCTCGGTCTTGTGTCGATCAGGCCGATGACCGGCTACGAGCTGGCCGCCTACGCGGAGCGGTCGATCGGCAACTTCTTCCCGCTGACGCGAAGCCACATCTACTCCGAACTTAACCGGCTGGGCCGGCTGGGCTTGCTCGAGGCCACCGACATCGCGCAGGAGAATGCGCCGGCCAAGCGGGTGTACGAGATCACCCCGGACGGGAGCGACGAGCTGCGGCACTGGCTGGGGGACGCGGTGATGAAAGAAGAGCGCTCACGCAGCCTGTTCCTGGTGCGGATCTTCTTCGGCGACCGCACGTCGCCGGAACACCTGGCTGCCCTACTGGACGAGTTCGAGTCGGCGGCGCTGGCCCGGCGGGACCGGCTGGCGGCGATGGTAGACAAGCTGGCGGACCGTCCCGCCTCGGTGTTCCGCCGGTCGACCGCGATGTTCGGGCTGTGCCGGGAGCAGGCCAGCCTGGACTGGGTCGCCGAGGTACGCCCGATGCTTCTGGCGGCGTCCGCCGCAGCGGCGCGGACGCCCGGCCAGGCCGGCTGACATGCTCGGCGCGCTGGCCAATCTGGCCATCCGGCAACCCCGCCGGATGCTGTTGCTCGCGCTGGTGGTTTTCGCGGTGGCCGGGGTGTTCGGCTCCACGGCCATCGGCCTGCTCAATGCCCGCAACCCGTTCAGCGACCCGAGTTCGGCCAGCGCCCGCGCCGGGGCCCTTATCGAGCGGGCGACCGGCAAGGAGCCCAGTCCCGGCGTGCTGGCCCTGGTGCCGGCGCCGCCGGGCAGCCCGGCCGTGGCATCCACGGCGCGGGCAATCGCGCGTGTTCCCGGCGTGGCCGCGGTGACGGCCCCGGTCCCGGGTCACGATGCCGGCCTGGTCTCCACCGACGGGCGCTCATCGCTCGTGGTTGCCACGCTGCGGGCCGCGCCCGATCCGGACACCGTCGTCCCGAATATTGAAACGGCCTTGCGTGGCCGGCCCGGCGTGCTGCTCGGCGGCGCGGACGTCGCCGGAGTCCAGCTTGGCCAGCAGGCCCAGGCCGGCCTCGGCTTCGCCGAAGCGATCGCCTTCCCGCTGCTGGCGATCCTCGCCTTCTTCATCTTCCGCGGGGCCGCGGCACTGCTGCCCATCGCCGTGGGCGGGATGGCCGTGCTGGCCACGTTCCTCGTCCTGCGGCTGATCAACATCGCGCTGCCCCTGTCGATCTTCGCGCTGAACCTGGTGATCGGCCTAGGGCTCGGCCTGGCCGTCGACTACAGCCTGTTCCTGGTATGGCGGTTCCGTGAGGAAATGCGGCTGGACGCCAGCACCGAACGCGCAGTGCGGGTGACCATGGCCACAACCGGCCAGACGATCCTGTTCAGTGCCTCGACGGTAGCCGCTGCCCTGGCTGCCCTGACCATCTTCCCGCAGCGGTTCCTGGTCTCGATGGGCCTGGGCGGCGCGGTCGTCGCGCTGATCGCCGCGGCCAGCGCGCTGCTCATCGTCCCGTCGCTGCTGGTGCTGCTCAGCCGCCGGATCAGCCGCGCCAGGCCCCCGGAACCCGGGGGCGGCTGGTACCGGCTGGCCAACGGCGTGATGCGCCGTCCGGTCCTGGTGGCCGTGGGCACGACGGTGCTGCTGCTGGCGATCGCTTCCCCGGCGCTGGGCGTGCGCTGGAGCGGCATCGACGCGACCGTACTGCCCCCGAGCCAGAGCGCACGCGTCGTCTCCGACACCGCGGCCAGGGATTTCCCGCCTTCTAACGACGCGAACGCGATCCTCGTCGTGGCATCCGCTCCTGCCTCGGCGCGACCCGCGCTGGCCACCTACGCTGGCCGGCTGGCCAAGCTGCCCGGGATAGCCCGGGCCGGCGGCCCCGTGGCCCTGGCCCCCCGGACCTGGGAAATCACGCTGGCCAGCCCGGCCGACCCGATCTCGGCGGCCGGGCAGCGGGCCGTCACGGCGGTGCGGGCCCTGACCGCGCCCGTGCCGGTCCTGGCCGGCGGGCCGGCTGCCGAGTTCGCCGGCCAGGGCGCGACGATCGCGGCCACGCTCCCGCTGGCGATCACGATCCTGGTCATCGTCACCGTCCTGGTGCTGTGGCTGATGACCGGCTCAGTGATCTTGCCTTTCAAGACGCTGCTGATGAACGCGCTCACGGCGGCCGCCGCTACCGGCGTCCTCGTGTTCATCTTCCAGGACGGCCGGCTCACCGGGCCGCTCGCCTACACCAGCCAGGGAGGAATCGAGGAAACCGATTTTCTGATCCTGGCCGCCCTGGCATTCGCGCTCTCGACCGACTACGGCGTGTTCTTGCTGTCCCGGATCGGCGAGGCGCGGCGGCCAGGCGCACCCGAGCGCGAAGCCACCGCGGCCGGCATGCAACGCACAGGCCGGCTCATAACCTCCGCGGCGATCCTGCTCGCCGTGGCCATCGGGGCGTTCGCCACCTCCAAGCTCGTGTTCCTCAAGGAAGTCGGCGTCGGCGTCGCGGCCGCGGTCCTCATCGACGCCTTCATCGTCCGGGCCCTCCTGGTCCCGTCCCTGATGGCCCTGCCCGGACGCTGGAACTGGTGGGCGCCCGCACCGCTGGCCAGGCTGCACCAGCGGCCCGGCCTCGGCGAAGCAGAACCCGCCCCGCCGCCCACCCCCCCCACCCCGGCCCACCAGGCAAAGAACCGCACCTGATACCAGCCGGCCGCCGAACCGGCGCCGCCTGACGACTAACTTAGTCCGGTGCCGCTATCGGCGTGCGCGACGATCAGTGGCATGGCCTTTCGCGGCACCCGCCGAAACAGGCTGATGGCCGCAGGTCGTGAGTGTCCGGCTGGAAGACCTGGATCGGCAGGACAAGCGGAACAACGGATAACTATGCGCGGCTGCACCATCCGCTCTTCGGCA
>DATJZH010000338.1:0-6470 GCA_035499215.1 Streptosporangiaceae bacterium
CCAGGCCGGCCAGCATGGGCCGCAGGGCCGCGGCGAAGCGGCTGCGCGGTATCTGGGCGGCCACGGCGCGCGCGGTCGCGGCGTCATCCACGTCGGTGAGCAGCGGGAGCTGGCGCACCCGCAGCCCGGCCCCGTTGAGCCGGGCCAGCTGCGCTTCGCCGGTATCAGCCGCCGACATGGGCACTCCCAGCAGCAGCGCCGGGTCGGGCCGCCGCAGGCCGAGCAGCCAGAAGCCGCCGTCAGCGGCTGGCCCGAACACGGCATCCGCGGCACCGGTCGCCAGCGGGCGGATCGCAGCCTCCAGCGCCCTGCGGGTCACTTGGGGGGTGTCCATGCCGATCAAGACCATAGGGAATGGCAGCTGGGCGTACGCCTGCCCGAACGCGGCGGCCAGCCGCTCATCCAGGCCGCGGCCGTGCTGGGCGATGACGTCGAAACCCGGCGGAAGCCAATCTCCGGCCGTCCCCTCCAGCGCGAGCACGTGCCGGACGGCAGGGACCTGCGCGGCTGTGGCCAGGGTGTCCGCTAGGGCCGCCGCTGCGAGCCGGGCCGCCTGCCGCGCGCTGAACGGCGGGGTCAGCCTGGTCTTGACCCGGCCGGGCACCGGTTGCTTGGCGATGACCATGACCTGCGCGCGGGGGGTGGCCGCTGCGCGCGCCGCCTGCTGGGCCGCTGTCATCAAGCCGCGAGCACCCGCCGCATGTCGCGGACGGTCTGCAGGGTCCCCCGCACCGTCCCCGTGACCTTAGATTTGCCTGCTGCCCGCGGGTGGTAGGGAACGTCCCGCTCCTCGATATGCCAGCCAGCCTCCGCCGCCCGGATGACCATCTCCAGCGGATAGCCGAACCTGCGGTCCGCCAGGGCGAGCGCCAGCAGCCCGTCACGGCGGGCGGCCCGCATCGGCCCGAGATCGCGCAGCTGCACATCGGCCCGGCGGCGGATCGCCGCCGCGACGGCGCGGTTGCCGAGTCGTGCGTGCAGCGGCCACGCCCCGCGCCCGGCGGGTCTTCTGCGGCCCAGCACCAGATCGGCAGCCCCGTCCAGGACGGGCCCGGCCACCAGGGGCAGATCGGCCGGGTCGAGAGAAGAGTCCGCGTCCATGATGCAGACGACCTGGCTGGTGGCGGCCAGCAGCCCGGCGTGGCAGGCTGCCCCGAATCCTCGCTGCGGTGCGTCCACCACCCGGGCCCCGTGCCGCCGCGCGACCTGCACGGAACCGTCGCCGGATCCGTTGTCGGCCACGATCGGCCGGAATCCGGGCGGCATCTGGCCGAGCACCCACGGCAGGGCCGCGGCCTCGTCGAGGCAGGGCAGCACCACGTCGATCAGCATGGGCCTGACGCTAGCGACGGCCGGCCATGATCGACTCTTACGATGCGGTTACGGGCAGCCGCAGGCCTCCCTCGGCGTGCTTGGCTGCGGCCATGCGGATACTGATCACCGGCGCGGCCGGGTTCATCGGCTCTCACATCGCCGAGGCGGCGCTCGCGGCCGGGCACGTAGTCCGCGGCCTCGATTCGCTGGCACCCGCGGTGCACGACGGCGTGCCGGGCTACTGGCCCCGTGGCGCGGAGTTGATCACCGCGGACATCCGGGACCCCTCGGCGGTCAGCCGCGCCCTGCAGGGCGTGCAGGCGGTCTGTCATCAGGCCGCCCTGGTCGGTCTCGGGGTCAACCTCGGCGACCTGCCCGGATACAGCGATGTCAACATCACAGGCACCGCCGTGCTGCTTGACCATATGGGCCGCCAGCAGATATCCCGCCTAGTACTGGCCTCTTCGATGGTGGTGTACGGCGAGGGCGTATACCGGTGCGCGGAGCACGGCCAGGTCCGGCCGCCCGCCCGCGACCGAGCCGACCTGGAACAGGGCAGGTTCGAGGCCCGCTGCCCGTGGTGCAGTGCTGACCTCAGCACGGCGGCGGTGCCGGAATCGGCGCCGCTGGACCCACGCAACGCCTATGCGGTCAGCAAGGTAGCGCAAGAGCAGCTCGCGGCGGTCTGGGCCGACCTGACCGGCGGCAGCGCGCTGGCACTGCGCTATCACAATGTCTACGGCCCGAGGATGCCGCGCGACACGCCCTACGCCGGGGTGGCGGCCATCTTCCGGTCAGCGCTCGAAGCGGGGCAGGCGCCGCAGGTATTCGAGGACGGCGCGCAACGCCGGGACTTCGTGCACGTGACCGACGTCGCCGCGGCGAACCTGGCGGCCCTGCAAGCCGGCCAGCGCGGCCGGTTGCGCGCCTATAACATCGCCAGCGGCGAGCCGCACACGATCGGAGAGATGGCCGGTGCCCTGGCCAGCGCCTTCGGCGGCCCGCAGCCCCAAGTCACCGGCGAATACCGGCTCGGCGACGTCCGCCACGTCGTGGCCTCGCCCGAGCTGGCCGGGCGCGAGCTCGGCTTCCGGGCACAGACCCGGTTCGCGGCCGGGATAGCGCAGTTCGCCCGGGCGCCGCTCAGGGAGCCGGCCCGCGCCGCCGCGCCGCCGCGCCACTTGCCCTAACCCGGCCCCCGGTGCTTTCCGGCGCCCCCTGGCGTGGGGAACAGCTGATCCGGCGGCCAGGATCGGGGATCCGCCGGGCCGCCGTGGGTGCCCGGCTGCCCATCGGCCACAGTCTGGGCTGACGCGAGCGGCAGCCGGATCACAAACTGGCAGCCGGGCCCGGCGTTGCGCACGGCGATCTGCCCGGCATGGGCTTCCACGATGCCTCGAGCGATGCTGAGGCCCAGGCCAGCGCCCTCGCCGGGGCCGGGCGTGCGCGCGGTCTCGCCGCGGAACGCCACGTCGAAGATCCGCGGCAGCTGGTCGGCGGGGATTCCACCGCAGGAATCCGACACGCTGACCATGGCCATCCCCGACTCGCAGTCGCCCACCACTTCGACCGAGTGGTCGGAAGGCGTGTGCCGGATCGCGTTGATCACCAGGTTGCACAGCGCCCGGCCGACCTCCGCAGTATCCACATACACGGGCAGGCCGTCGGCCGCCGAGCCGCGCAGCAGCACGCCTTTGGCCTTGGCCAGTGGCTCGGCGCTGGCCAGGACCTCGCCGATCAGGTCGTCGAGGCCGACACGGCTGCGGGACAGCCGCAGCGCGCCCGCGTGGATGCGCGACAGCTCGAACAGGTCATCGATCATGAGGGTGAGCCGGTCGGTCTCGCCGCGGATCTGGCTGTGGTAGCGGCGCATAGTCTGCTGGTCGGTCACCACCTGGTCCTCCAGCGCCTCGGCCATCGCCCGCAGGCCCGCCAGCGGCGTCCGCAAATCGTGGCTGACCCAGGCGACGAGCTCGCGGCGGCTGGCCTCCAGTGCCCGTTCGCGATCACGCGCCTCAGCCAGCCTGTCCTGCGCTCTTTCCAGCTCCCGCGACAGTCCTTCCAGCTCGGCCGGGAGCACCTGGCCCGGCGGCCGGTACCGGCCGCCGCCACCCACCTCCCGGACTGCTGCCAGCAGCAGGCGGCTGGCCGTCGACACGCGCCGGCCGACGATCACCGACACGCCGAAGCCCGCGATCCCGGCGATCAGGACCACCGCCAGCACCACGTCGAGGTCGCCGCGGGAGATGAACATCTTCAGGGCGATCACCACCACGCCAGCCAGCGTGGCCACGACTGTGACCGCCGCGATCACGGTCATCAGCGTGGCGACCGAGCGCGCCGCCAGCACCCGCACCGCGACGACCCCGGCGGCCAAGGCGGCCAGCGCTATCAGGGCGACGGTGTAGCCCACCGTCCACCAGTCAGCCGCAGTCATCGTGCTTCCACTGGCTCATACCGGTAACCGACTCCCCATACCGTGACGATCCGCTGCGGCAGCGTCGGGTCCTGCTCGATCTTCTCCCGAAGCCTGCGCACATGCACCGTGACCGTCGAGGTGTCGCCGAATGACCAGTTCCACACCTGCTCGAGCAACTGCTCGCGGCTGAATACCTGCCGCGGGTGGCTGAGCAGGAACACCAGCAGGTCGTATTCGCGCGAGGTCAACGCCAGCAGCGCGGTGCCAAGCCGGGCCTCGTGCGCGCTGAGGTCGATCCGGAGTTCGCCGTCGCCGATCGTGCCGCGGGCCGGCTGGCCCGCCAGCCCGCCGCCGCGGGCCCGGCGGAGCACCGAGCGGACCCGCAGCGCCAGTTCGCGCGGGCTGAACGGCTTGGTGACGTAGTCATCGGCCCCGGTCTCGAAGCCGACAACCCGGTCAGTCTCCTCCCCGAGCGCGGTTAGCATCACCACCGGGATCAGCCAGTGCTCCCGCAGCCGCCGGCATACCTCCAAGCCGCCCATACCCGGCAGCATCAGGTCCAGCACGACGAGATCGGGCGGCTCCTGCTCGAGCAGGCGCAGCGCCGCCGCGCCGTCGGGCACGCATTCCACCTCATGACCGTCCCGGACCAGGTAGCGCCGTACGACGTCGACGATCGTCGCGTCGTCATCAACGACCATGATCCGGCCCGGCGGGTCGGGGTTACTCAGCATCTGGTGGCCCCGCCGCGACATCCGCGCGGGGCGCGCTCTCGCAGCTCACAGCACCTACCGTAACCGCATCGCAGCGGCCATCCCCGGCGCGGCCAATCCGTCACAGCTTCGTAAGGCTCGCGAGCCAGACCTGAGGCTAGGCTGGCGGTCTTGCCGACAGCGGGCCGCCGGAGTATGCCCGGCGAATCCGAAGGGATGACGATGATCGGCAAGCTCTATGAGCGGGCACTGGCCGGGCTGGAGCACCCGGTGGTCGAGTATCCAGACGGCGACGCGATTCCCCTGGCTGCACAGCGCTGGCTGCGCGCCGCCCCCGGCGATGACTCACAGCTCGGCCGGTGCGGTGGGCCCACCCTGGATGTGGGCGCCGGGCCGGGGCGGCTGACCGTCGCGCTGGCTGAGCGCGGGGTTCCCGCGCTGGCCATCGACGTCACGCCGTATGCGGTCAGCCTGGCCCGCTCCTGCGGCGCCCTGGCACTGCAGCGCGACGTGTTCGGCTACCTGCCGGGGACAGGACGCTGGGCCACGGTGCTGCTCGCGGACGGAAACATCGGCATCGGCGGAGATCCGGCCGTGCTGCTGCGCCGTAGCCGGAGCCTGCTGAAGCCCGGGGGCACCGTCGTGGCCGAAATCGAGCCCCCCGGGGCGCAGCTTCGCCGTGAGCGTGTCCGGCTGCGGACACCCGACCGCTCCGGTGCCTGGTTCCCGTGGGCCTGGGTCGGCGTCGACCAAATCGGCGCCCTGGCCGATTCATCCGCCCTCCAGGTGGCGCAGGTGTGGGCCGACGCCGGCCGCTGGTTCACCGAACTGAGCCGCGGCGGCACGGCCCGGATGCCGTGACGGGCGCCCGCTCAGCCCGCGGGCGCAGTCGCCAGACCGCTGACGCTCCGGCCGGGCGCGCCGTCCAGGGTGCGCACCGTGAGCGCGCAGGAACCGCGGCCTACCGGAAGCCAGACGAAAGCGGGCCGCGCCAGGACGCCCGCGACCGACTCGAACACGGCGTGCGGCGGGCCAGACAGCAGCCTTTGCGGACAGCGGCGATAGTAGCGAGCCAGGTCCGGAGGGAATCCGCGCGGCCCTTCCCGGTAGTCGGTGATGAACGCGCTGAAGCGCCGCCCGGTCACCGTGCGGGTCACACTGCGCGCGTAGCTGGCGAACCCCGCACCACCCGCTGCGCGAAGAACGTCGTCAGCCGCGCCCTGGTGCGCCACCAGCGGCAGTCCTGCCGTCAGGTCGAGGCCAGGATCGGAGAAGTCCGCAGTTGTGCCGCCGAGCTCGCGCAAGCCCGCCACCAACCGCTGGCCGACCGCCCGGTCTGAGCTCGGCGGCACCGCCCGGCCAGGGTGAAAGCCGCTCAGCAGCAGGACGGTCTGGACGACGAGCAGCACGCTGGCCGCGAGGGCCGCCCACCGCAGGATCGGGCGGGCGGGGCCGTCGAGCCCCTCGGCGCGTTTGCGCCATGGGCGGGAACCTGTCCGCTCACCCGGCTGGCGGCCCATGCCGAGACCCGCCAGCAGCGCTACCGCAAGATAGGCCGGCAGCATGTCGTTGCGGCTGCCGCCGCTGTGCACCAGCGTCGCGGCGCTCCCGGCGAACAGCGCGGCGCAGCCGGCCAGCAGCACCCGGTCGGCCCGCCGGGCTCCAAGCACCGCCGCACCGCAGGCGATCCCAAGTGTGGGCAGCAACAATCCGGTCCAGAACCAGCCGAAATGGGAATAGTAGGGCTTGTGCTCGCTCATCTGCTCGAACACGTAGTACAGGTACCAGCCGTGGCTGGCGAGCCCCAGCACCGCGGTGCTGATCGCCAGCACCGCGCCGTAGGTCAGCCCGGCCTGCAGCGCCAGCCGCCGGCGCGGGCCAATCGCCAGTACCGCGAGCACTGCGACGCCTTCGGCCAGCCCGGTCTGCTTGGTCAGGAACGCCGCCGCGAGCAGCAGCCCGGTACCGATCGCGCCGCGGGCGCGGCGCATCCGGCGGGCTGCGTACAGGGCGGCGACGCTGAC
>DATJZH010000339.1:0-22143 GCA_035499215.1 Streptosporangiaceae bacterium
GCTCGTCGATGTGGCCGCGGACACGGTCAGCAGGCGATACTCGATCTGGCATGGGCGTAGGTCCTTCCCTTCGAAGGCTTGGCGGTCTTGAAGGGAACCTACGCCCGTCTTGTCATTTACACCGGATCTTGGACGCCACCTGGCTGCACTGCAGCACCGTCAGCACTGCAGCACCGTCAGCTGGGCCGGCCAGGGTTGGTACTCCGGGCGGGAAGCGGGAATACCGGAGATGCGTCCCACGCAGTGGCCGCGTCCCTGCTGATGCTGATCGCGATGTTTACCGGGGGGCAAAACCTCTGTCTTGGGATGGTATGGCGGTCGGAGATGTGTTCTGAGATGATCTGTCGGCATCGCCATAGCTGATGATCGCGGCGCCGGGGCCGACACGAACCGCCGTGTTGGCGTACTGCGTGTACGGCGCGGCAGGACGTGACAGAATTCCCCGCCGGAATCGGGCACAACTGAGGCTTCCCGAGCGTTCTACCCGCGCGACCAGGCTAGTGAAAGATGGAGGGCAAGGGCCAACATGGCTACCGACTACGACAGCCCGAGGAAGACTGACGACGAACTCAGCGAAGACAGCCTGCAGGAACTGCAGGCGCGCAGGCTCGACAAGTCCGCCGCGACGATTGACATAGACCCGGACGATGTAGCTGAGTCACTTGAGCTACCGGGTGCTGACCTGTCGAACGAGGAA
This sequence comes from Streptosporangiaceae bacterium, assembly GCA_035499215.1. Lineage (GTDB taxonomy): Bacteria > Actinomycetota > Actinomycetes > Streptosporangiales > Streptosporangiaceae > DATJZH01. Next base: position 698 of record DATJZH010000339.1, read on the forward strand.
CTGTCGTTCCGCGTGATCCCGCGCCAGGCAGACGAGTTCACATGTTCAAGCTGCTTCCTCGTGCATCACAGGAGCCAGCTCGCGGAGACCCGCGGCGGCCAGCTTGTCTGCCGGGAGTGCGCGGCTTAACGGCTCCCTGCGATGCCAGTGCCGCGAGCAGGCGCTGCGGGGACGTGCCCGTCACGTCCCCGGCGACAGCGTGAGCATGTGGCCAGCCGGGCCGCGCCGCTGGCTAACCCGGGCCACGCCCTGCTCGCGGCGCGCCGGTCAACGGCCCGGCAGAGCGGCGCGGCGAGTACGATCACCCCATGTGACGTTAGTCACTATTTCTTTCGCGATCTCATCCGGCAGGCGGGCACGAAACCCGGCCAGCGCCAGCAGGCGGGCGGGTCCGGGCTAGGCACTCGGCCAGATCCGGCGCTCGTCGCCGCGGGGATCAAGCGCCACGGCGCCGTCGGGCTGGTCGAAAATCCGGACCGGATAGGCGTCATCGAAGGCACGCCACGCCGGGTCTGCCGTGCGGGCGAATCTCATCCACGCCGCGTGCATCCGGTCGGCTAGTTCCTGCGGGACTTCCTGGCCGAGGATACGGTCGGCGCCGCTCGCGCCGAGGTTATCGAACACAAACGGAATTTCGAGCGCGTGCGAGGCGCCCAGGCCGCCGACCGGGCTGCGCCACGCGAACTCGTAGACGTAGGTCGGGGCCCGGCCGCCCGCTCTGGCCTCGGCGATGGCCAGGGCCGGCAGCCGGAAGAAATTGTCAGTCAGCATGGCCGCCAGCAGGTCACCGGGGGTCGCGCCGGGCCGGTTGGACCGGTAGAGCTCGGCAACCCGCGTGCTGATGCCCAGCACGTCGAGCAGGCCCGCGAGCAGTTCATCGCTGACCTGGTCGGCCATCCCGGAGGGAACCAGGAAAAGCCGGTACTCTTCGCTGGTCGTGCCCGTGAGCAGCGGGATATCGGCGCCAGCGCCCGCCGCGATCGCCGCCATCGGATGTACCGGGATCAGCTCGCCGTCGATGACCGGGACGAAGGCCAGCGAACTCGCCACGATGGTCGGGCCGAATCGGACATGGTCGGGCTGTACGGCCAGCGCGCGGCTGACCGCTGATTGAGCCTTGATCAGCCTGGGCAGGTCGACCTGAGCCAGATTCGCCGCGGTGGCCTGCATGCCGAGCTCGAGCCCGAGTTCCCTGGTGACCAGGGCGGCATCCGCCGGGTCGGCGGCGGCCTGGGCAGCGCCGCTCTGGGTGATCGCCCTGGCGAACAGACCCCGGGCCCGCGGTATCGACAGCAGCGTGGTCACGCTCATCGCGCCGGCCGACTCGCCGAAGATGGTGACCTTGTCCGGGTCGCCGCCGAAGGCGGCGATGTTGTCCTGCACCCACTCCAGGGCGGCTATCTGGTCGAGCAGCCCCCGGTTAGCCGGGGCGTCAGGGAGCCAGCCGAAGCCATCGACGCCGACGCGGTAATTGAAGCTCACCATGACCACGCCGTCGCGGGCGAAGGCATGGCCGTCGTACACCGCGATAGCGGAGTTGCCGTGGGCGAAGCCCCCGCCGTAGATCCAGACCATGACTGGCAGGCCGGCTCCGCCGGGCGTCCAGACGTTCACGGTGAGCCAGTCGTCGCCGGCGATGTTCGGCTCAGGCAGCAGGACGTCCAGTGCCCTCGGGTAGTTGGGTTTGGGCGGCGTCGCGCCGAACTCGTCGGCTGCCAGGACCCCGTCCCAGGCCGCGGGCGGCGCCGGAGCGCGGAAGCGCCGTGCGCCGGTCGGGCTCGCCGCGAAGGGGATGCCGAGGAATCTGCTCACCCCGTCGTGTTCCTGACCACTGACCCGGCCGTATCTGGTGATCACCGTGAACGACATGTGGGCACTGTGACACACAACAAGACCTGTGGGCTAGACCCGCCTGCAGCACCCGCCCGCCCTGGCCGGCGATGATGAGTGAGCGAGGAACCAGGCGCCAGCGCAGGGAGCGGCAGATGACGCGCCACGCGGACGTGATCTTCACCGGCGGACCGGTCTACTCGGCCGGCGCCGCCGGCCGCCGGGCAGCCGCCGCCACGGTGCCCGGCGGCCGGCCGGCGACCGCGGTCGCCGTCCGCGGCGGCCGCATCGTCGCGGTCGGCGACGCGGCCGACGTCGCGGTGCGCGAGCTGTCCGGCCGCAGGACCGAGGTGGTCGACCTGCGCGGCCGGGCGCTGCTGCCCGGTTTCCAGGACGCGCATGTGCACCCGGCGTTCGCCGGCGTGACGATGATGGGCTGCGACCTGATCGGCGCGGCCAGCCTGGCACAGGCGCTTGCCCGGATCAGCGCGTACGCCGATGCCTGCCCCGACAGGGAATGGGTGGCCGGCAGCGGCTGGCGGATGGAATGGTTCGCTGGCGGATCGCCGGGCCGCGAGATCCTCGACCGGGTGGTGCCCGACCGGCCCGTCTACCTGATGAACCGAGACTGCCACGCGGCGTGGGTCAACTCCCGCGCCCTGGAGCTGGCGGGCATCGACGCCCGGACGCCCGACCCGCCCGACGGCAGGATCGAGCGCGAGGCCAGCCGCAGCCCGCAGGGCACCCTGCATGAGGGAGCGGCCAGCCTGGTCGGCGACATGGTGCCGCGGCCGACCCTCGATGAGCGGCTCGCGGGCCTGCTGCTGGCCCAGGAGCACTTGCACGCACTGGGGATCACGGCCTGGCAGGACGCGATCGTGGGCGAGTACCTGGGCGCGCAGGACCCGCTGGATGTGTACCTGGTGGCGGCGGCCAGCGGCAGGCTGACCGCGCGGGTCGAGGGGGCATTGTGGTGGGACCGCGGCAAGGGCGCCGGGCAGCTGGCCGACATCCTGGGCCGGCGTGAGCACGGGCAGGCAGGCAGGTTCCGCGCGAACACCGTGAAGATCATGCAGGACGGCGTCGCGGAGAGCTTCACCGCGGGCATGCTCGACCCTTACCTGGACGCCCGCGGCTGCCAGACCCAGGTCCGCGGCCTGTCTCACATCGATCCGCAGGAACTGCGCGAGCACGTAACCGCGCTCGACGCGCAGAGCTTCCAGGTGCACCTGCACGCCATCGGCGACCGCGCCGTCCGCGAGTCGCTCGACGCCATCGAGGCGGCGCGGGCCGCGAACGGCGGTGCGGCCGCTGGCCGGGACAACCGCCATCACATCGCCCATCTGCAGGTGGTGCACCCGGATGACCTTCCGCGCTTCGCCGAGCTCGGCGTGACCGCGAACATCCAGGCGCTCTGGGCCGCGCACGAGCCGCAGATGGACCAGCTGACGATCCCGTTCATCGGCGCGGAGCGGGCGGCCCGGCAGTACCTGTTCGCCGATCTGCTGCGCGCGGGCGCGCGGCTGGCGGCCGGCAGCGACTGGGCGGTCACCAGCGCCAACCCGCTGCACGCCATCCACGTCGCCGTGAACAGGTCGCTGCCCGGCGCCGCCGGCCGGGACGCGGAGCCGTTCCTGCCCGGCCAGCGCCTGCGCCTGGCCGAAGCGCTCGCCGCCTACACGACCGGCTCGGCGTACGTCAACCACCTCGACGGCCAGACCGGCGCCATCGAGCCGGGCATGCTGGCCGACGTGATCGTGCTTGACCGCGACCCGTTCGCCGGCCCGGCCGCCGAGATCGCCGACACGAGCGTGCTGGCGACCTACGTGCAGGGCGACGCGGTATACCGCGGTTAGCTCCCCGCCGGGGATGCCCGCCGCCTGCTCGCGGACGGCCGCGGGGTGTCCCGATAGGGTCGCAGACGGCAGGCAGCAAGGGCAAGGTACGGGAGGAGCCGATGGAGACGATCCCGCTGGGAGCCGGCGGCCCGCAGGTCTCCCGGCTGGGCCTGGGCCTGATGGGCATGTCGGGCAGCTACGGCCCGGCGGACGAGGCAGAGAGCATCGCGGCGATCCACGCGGCGCTGGACGCCGGGGTCACGCTGCTCGACACCGCCGATTTCTACGGCATGGGGCACAATGAGCTGCTGCTGCGAGATGCCCTCCGCGGCCGCGACCGCGGCAGCGTCTTCATCCAGGTGAAGTTCGGCGCCCAGCGTGACCCGCGCGGCGCGTTCATCGGGCACGATGCCAGCCCGGCCGGGCTCAAGAACGCGCTGGCCTATACCCTCACCCGGCTGGGCACCGACTACGTGGACCTGTACCAGCCGGCCAGGCTGGACCCGCAGGTGCCGATCGAGGAGACGGCGGGCGCGGTCGCCGAGATGATCCAGGCCGGTTACGTCCGCTGCCTCGGGCTGTCCGAGATGGGCGCCGACACCATCGCGAGGGCGCACGCCGTGCATCCGGTGACCGCGCTGCAGATCGAGTACTCGCTGATGAGCCGCGGCATCGAGGCCGAGATCCTGCCATCCGTCCGCGAGCTCGGCATCGGCGTCACCGCCTACGGCGTCCTGTCCCGCGGCCTGCTGTCCACGGCGAGCGCCCGCGAGATCGGCCCCGGCGATCCGCGTTCCCGCTTTCCCCGGTTCCAGGACCAGAACCTGCGGCGCAACCTGGAACTGCTGGCCACCCTGGAGAAGATCGCGGAAGCCAGGGGCGCCACCGCGGCGCAGCTGGCCATCGCCTGGGTGTCCTGCCGCGGCAAGGACATCGTCCCGCTGATCGGCACCAAGCGGCGGGACCGGCTCGCCGAGGCACTCGGGGCGCTGGAGGTCACGCTGACGCCCGCCGAGCTGGCGGCGATCGAGGCGGCCGTCCCGGCCGGCCTGGTGGCAGGCGATCGCTATGACCCTGGGCAGATGGCCGCGCTGGACAGCGAGAGATCTCCGGCATGACGAACATGCCCGCGCCAGCCCGGCTCCCCGCGCCGGGCGGGCAGCCGTCCGGCGTCTGCCGCACCGGGTGATCCGGCAGTCCGGCCATGATCACTGAGCGGTTCGCCGCGCAGCTGCTGTCGGGCGAGCCGGCCGCCAGCGCCGTCGATGTGGTCCGGCGGCTGCTCGCGGTCCAGGGCCAGGACCCGCGCGGTGCACGGCTGGCGATCCGGGTCCGCGCGGCCGGGCTGACCGCTGCCGATGTCGACCGCGCGCTGACCACCGACCGGTCGCTGCTGATCACCTGGCTGAACCGGGGCACGCTGCATCTGGTTACCAGCGAGGACTACTGGTGGCTGCATGAGCTGACCACGCCGCCGCTGGTCACGGCGAACCTGCGGCGACTGGCCCGGGAGGGAGTGCCGCCAGCCGACGCAGACAAGGCGGTCGCCGTGATCGAGGCGGCGCTGGCCGCCGATGGTCCGCTGACCCGCAGCGAGCTGGGAGCGCGCGTCAGCGCGGCGGGCGTGCGGACCGCGGGGCAGGCCCTGGTGCATCTGCTCTTCCTCGCCAGCCGCCGGGCCGGCATCGCGCGCGGGCCGATGATCAGCGGTGCGCACGCGTTCGTGCTGGCCAGGGACTGGCTGGGTGCCCCGCCGAAGCCGCGTGATCGCGACGTCGCGCTGGCCGAGCTCGCCCGCCGCTACCTCGCCGGGCATGGCCCGGCCGATGATCGTGATCTCGCCAAGTGGGCCGGGCTGCCGCTGCGCGACGCACGGCGCGGGCTATCGGCGATTGCGAGCGAGCTTGATGAGCGCGACGATGGCCTGGCTGACCTGGCCGGACGGCCGCGGCTGGCACCGTCGGCCGCCGCCAGCGGCGCTCCCGCCCCTGGCGCGTCTGGTGCTGCCCTGCCGCCGCCCCGGCTGCTCGGCGCCTTCGACCCGGTGCTGCTCGGCTGGGCGTCACGCGAAGCCATTGTCGGCGCGCACCAGCGGATAGTCACCGTCAACGGGCTCTTCCGGCCGTTCGCGCTAGTCCAAGGGAAGGCCACGGCGATCTGGAGCCTGTCCGGCGCAGCGATCACGCTGAAACCGCTCAGCCCGATCGCGCCAGCCGACGAGGCTGCCCTGCTGGCCGACGCCGACGACGTCCGGCGCTTTCTCGCGGGGAGTCCGCCGCCTCCCCGCGGCCGCGGGTAGCGTCGGGGCGCGACGGGATCTCACGCAGGCCGGTCACGTCCGGCCGCAGATCCGCTGCCGTCTCGCGCGCGGCTGCTGACGCTTCCTCCGGTGCCGGCGCGGCCGCCGTTGTCGGCACGAGTCCATGCCGGTTCCGCCGGGTAGAGGGGAAGATCGGAGTGCGCGGCGGCTAGCCGGCCAGCGCGCCGGGCATGCAGCCGCCGGCCCGCGATCTGGATCAGCGGCACGGTGCCGAGCACCAGTGCAGCCACGATCCCGTCCAGCCAGAAGTGGTTGGCCGTCACGACGACGGCCAGCGTCGTCATGGCCGGGTACAGCAGCGCCAGCCAGCGCCATCTGCTCCGGGCGGCTCCGATGACCGCGATCGCGACCAGCAGCGCCCAGCCCACGTGTACCGACGGCATCGCGGAAAGCTGGTCGGGGTCGAAGCCCGCATTCGTCGCATAGACCGACTGCCCGTACGCCACGGCCGTGTCCACCATGCCGGTCAGCGGCAGCATGCGCGGCGGTGCCACCGGGATGAGCTGGATCAGCAAGCAGGCCGCGGTAAAGGCGACCAGCGTGGTGCGCATCCTGACGTAGTGGTCGCGATGAGCGGCGAAAAGCCAGATCATGCAGCCGATCAGCACAGGGAAGTGCAGGCCCGCGTAGTACAGGTTCAGCACCTGGATGATCAGCGGATGCGGCAGGAATACCCGCTGCACTGCCGTCTCGCTCGGCAGGTGCGCCGCACGCTCGAAGGTCCAGATCCACCGGGACCTGGCCAGGGCGCCGCCTGGCCCGAGCACCGCGAAGGAGCCGGCAAGCTGCCACAGCGCGAACAGCGCGAAGACAAGTGCCGTTTCCCGGCTGACGGCCGCGATCGCCGCAGGCCGCGGGCGCCGCGTCAGCCGCAGGCCGACCGTGACCCCGCCCAGCGCCGCGGCTGTGGCAGCCGCGGCGGGCCAGGGCATTTCCAGGTCAACCACGCCGATCAGGGTAAGCCAGGGGTCGCCCCGGCGTCGCCTTGCCAGATCTGCGCCGCGGCGCGCCCGCGGCTCGCGGCCACAGCGAAATGCCTGACCGGGAAGCTCCTGCTGCAGGACAATCGAATACATGCGAGTGCCCGATCTGCCTGGCGGGCACGGGCCGGCCGACCAGCCGCCAGCGCGGCCAGGCCCGCGGCAAGACCGGCTGGCCGAACTACGGCAGCGGCTCGAGCGGCTGCCGCCGGGGCATCCGTCCGCGCCGGATCGGCGCTTTGAGGACGGCTATCTGGCGCCCGGTGACCCGGCGTACGGTAGCACAGCGGTCGGCGATATCGAGCCTGACGACGTCGAGGGTGCCGCGGGCCCGGGCCAGGCCGCCCGGCCGAGCCAGATCAGCCGGGCGGCAGGCCGGCCGGGGAGCGGGATGCCGCGGACCGGTCCGGCCGGACGCGCGGCGACGCCGGCTACCGCGCCCGCCTGCCATCTGCCGGCGACCTGGGCCTGCACGGCCGACGCGATCCGTACCGCCCGTGGTTTGCCGGGGCCGATTGGACGCAGCCCTGGTTTACCGGCGAATACTGACAGGGCCCGGAATCCTGCCGGGCCCCGAATCCTGCCGGGCCCGCCCCGAATCCTGCCAGGCTCAGGGAATCGGCTGGCTCGGGCCGGGACGGCCCTTCCGGCTCAGCGAGGACGGGTCCGGTTCCTGGCGCGGCAGCACGACCTCGGCGGTGACGTCCCCGGCGAGCCGGACCAGATCGCCATCCGCCAGCCGGACCGCGATGCCAGGCAGGACCCGGTCGCCGTTGACGAAGGTGCCGTTCGTCGAATGCTCGTCGCGGATGGTGGCGTGCCCGGCGTCGTCCATCGTCACGGTCGCGTGCCGCCTGGAGACATTCTCGAATCCCGAGAAGGCAGCGGCAACCAGGGACTCCGCCGGATCGCGGCCCAGCAGCAGCGAGGTCCCCGCTGGCACCTCCACATTGCCCGTCGGAAAGGTCAGCCGCAGCACGGCCGGAGAGATCGGGCCGGTCAGCTCCTCACGTCTGAGGGTCTCCTGCATGATGGTCGTCGGCGCAGGCGGGTCCTCGTCCCAGGCAGCACGCGGCAGGTTCGCGCCGCAGGTAAAGCAGATGAGGTCGCCCGGCTTCACCTGAGTTCCGCAGGCGGGGCAGGTAATGGTCGCCATGACGTCCTCCTGGACGGTCGCTCCGATCTCGGGTCACGGACGGCTTGAGCGTAACGCGCCGGCGTACTGTCAGGCGTCCCGGCCGGGCCAAGCCCATGCTCTTCGCGCTCCGCAAGTACGTGCTTGTTTAGGTAATAATCTTATGGTTAACGGCGTGGCTGCCCGTCCGCCGCCGGGCGGCCGGACTGTCCGGCCCGGCGGGCTCGCGCCCCGGTACACAGTCCCAGCACCTGTCCGAGCAGGCGGACGTCCAGCGATGAGAGGGTCATGGCCAGGCACGAAGCATGGCCCGCCGGGCCAGGATGTGCCAGCTGGCCCCCGGCTGTCCCGACCGCTGCCAGGTGCCGGTCACCATCGGTGCGTGCGGGCAGGCACCTGAGCGCACCGCGGCCCTCGCCGAGTGGATCACGCGGGCTGGCCACGACGTGCCGGCCGATGGCTACGGCGTGCAGCCCCGGCGGGATGTCTGCAGCGACTGGACGTCGCGTGATGGTGGCCCGACCACCTCGCCGGGTGGGACACTGCAGCATCCGGAACTGGCCGTGCCGGGCCGGTTCAGCACAGTCCGGCGGGCCGCCCAGCTAGTAGTCCGATTTGCCGACGAAGGGTGGCCGCACATGCGGGCAGTGACGTTTACGGGAAAGGGCGGGAACGAGGTCGTCCGGTTCGAAGAGCGGCCCGACCCGGTCCCGGCCAGCCACGAGGTGGTCGTGGCCGCCCGCTACGCGGGCCTCAACTGGGCGGACGTGGCGCAGCGGCAAGGCAACTACCCGCCGCCGCCGGGTTCGCCGGCGGACATCCCCGGCCTCGAGGTGGCCGGGCTGGTCGCCGCTACCGGCCCCGGCGTGACGGGCTGGCAGGTTGGGGACCGCGTGTTCGGCCTGGTCGGCGGCGGCGGTCTCGCTGACCGGGTCGCGGTGCATGAGCGTCATCTCGCGGCCGTGCCCGCCAATCTCAGTGATCAGGCTGCTGCCGCCGTGCCTGAGGCGTACATCACCGCCCATGATGCCATCTTCACCAGGGCCGGCCTGCTGCCCGGCGAGGTCCTGCTGGTGAACGGCGCCAACGGCGCGGTCGGGTCGGCTGCCGTCCTGCTCGGGCTCGCCGCCGGCGCCAGGGCCGTCGCCAGTGTCCGGTCGCCGGGCTCGGCTCGCTGGCTTGAGGGGCAAGGCGCCCTGATCGTCAGCCCGGAAACGGCACGTGCGGGGCTAGCCGAGCTAGGCGGTGCCGATGTGGTGCTCGAGCTGGTCGGAGCGCCGAATCTGGATCTCGATTTCGAGGTCCTCGCGGCCAGGGGCCGGATCGTCGTCGTCGGCTCCCCGGCCGGGCACAGGGCGGGAATCTCGCTCGGCCGCCTGATGGGCAAGCGGGCCAGCCTGTACGGCACCGTGCTGCGCGCCCGGCCGATGGAGGAGAAGGCCGCGGCGGTGCAGGCGTTTGCCCGCTCGGTCCTCCCGCTGCTGGCGGCGGGCCGGGCCGCTCCGGCGATCGACCGCGTTTTCGAAGCTGCCGATGTGGCCGCCGGCTTCGATTACCTGGTCCAGCCCGGCAAGTCAGGGAAGGTACTGCTGGAGTTCTCCTGACTGCGGCGACGCGCTCGCCGGGCAGGGCAGCCGCGACGAGCTCGATCTGCGAAGGGGCAGAGATGATCAGCTACCGGCTCAGTGACGAGCACGAGCAGCTCCGCCTGACCGTTGCCGGATTCGCCCGCGATGTGGTGGCGCCGGCAATCGGCGGCTTTTACGAGCGAGGCGAATTCCCGTACGAGATCGTCGCGGAGATGGCCAAGCTCGGCCTGTTCGGCTTGCCGTTCCCCGAGGAGTACGGCGGGATGGGCGGCGACTATTTCGCCTTCTGCGTCGCTCTGCACGAGCTGGCCAGAGTGGACTCGTCGGTGGCCATCACGCTGGAGGCGGGCGTCGGGCTCGGCGCGATGCCGATATACCGCTTCGGCGACGCTCAGCAGCGCGCTCGCTGGCTGCCAGATCTCTGCCTGGGGAAGCGGCTGGCCGCGTTCGGCCTGACCGAGCCAGGCGGCGGATCGGACATTCCCGGCGGCATGCGGACGACGGCCCGGCTGGCCGACGGTGAGTGGGTGATCGACGGATCCAAGGCCTTCATCACCAACGCAGGCACGTCTATCACCTCTGTGATCACCGCGCTGGCGATCACCGGCAGCACCGGTCGCCGCCGGGAGATCTCCGCGATCATCGTGCCGTCCGGCACGCCGGGATTCACCGTCGGCCCGAAGTACTCGAAGGTCGGCTGGTGCGCGGCGGACACCAGGGAGCTGGCGTTCGCCTCCTGCCGGGTGCCCGAGGCTAACCTGCTAGGCGAGCGGGGACGCGGCTACGCTCAGTTCCTGGAGATCCTGGACGAGGGACGGATCGCGATCGCGGCCCTGGCTGCCGGGCTGGCCCAGGGCTGCGTGGACGAATGCGTGCGCTACGTCGGGGAGCGGACGGCGTTCGGTCACGAGCTCGGCCATTACCAGGGCATCCAGTTCAAGATCGCTGATATGGAGGCCAGGGCGCACGCGGCCAGGCTCGCGTGGCAGGACGCGGCGGGCAGGCTGACCGCGGGCGAGCGGGTAAAGAAAGCGGCGGCGATCGCCAAGCTGACGGCGTCGAACGCCGCCATGGAGAACGCGCGCGACGGTACCCAGATCTTCGGCGGCTTCGGATTTGTGAACGACTTCCCGGTCGCGCGGTTCTACCGCGACGCCAAGGTCCTGGAGATCGGCGAGGGCACCTCGGAGGTCCAGCGCATGATCATTGCCCGCGAGCTCGGGATCGGCGCAGCAGGCGGCCGCTGACCCCGGGGCCTGGCGCGGTGACCAGGATGCCTGTCAGAATGCCCGGGCCGCTCGCCGCATGCGGGCGCGTCCCCGGCGGACAGCGAGCAAAATCCGCCAGAACTATACTTGCCGGGTAATGGACGCCCGGTGACAAGCACACGGCACGAAATTCAGGAATCCGCCCGTCGACGGCTGCAGTCGAGCTGGCCGAGGACCTGAGCCAAGCTCGCGAGGTGTCTGACTTAGTGATCGGCTATATCACCCGGAGGATCGGCCAGGCGGTCATCGTCCTTGTCGGGGTAACGATCATCGTGTTCATTCTCCGGCATCTCCTGCCGGGCAGCATCGCGAGGGCGATCATCGGCCCGCGGGCCAGCCAGCTGCAGATTGCCGCGTTCAATCGCCAGTACGGCCTGAACCGCGCCCTGCCGCTGCAGTATTTGTCTTTTCTCGACCAGCTGATGCACGGCAATCTCGGATATTCGTTCAGGCTCAACAGCAGCGTCGACTCGATCGTGCTCCATGACCTGCCTAACGACGTGCTTCTGGTCGGCGTGTCGCTGGTGCTTGCGCTCGTCATCGCCATCCCGGTCGGCATCCTGCAGGCGGTCAGGCGCAACAAGCTGACTGACCATGCCGCAACCGGTATCTCGTTCCTGCTCTACTCCATGCCGTCGTACCTGCTCGGGCTCTTGCTGATTGCCGTATTCGCCGTCCACCTGAGGCTGCTCCCCGCGGAGGCGCCGCAGGCTTCCACGATCACCGGGGTGATATCCGATCCGGCCGGCCTCGTGCTCCCCATCGCGACGCTGACGCTGGTCACCTGTGCCCTGTTCAGCCGTTATATGCGGTCGTCGGCAATCGACAGCCTGGCGCAGGACTACATCCGCACCGCCCGCGCGAAGGGCCTGGGGCAGGGAGCCATCCTGTCCCGGCATCTGCTGCGCAATTCGCTGATACCCGTTGTCACGCTGGTGGGGATCTCGCTGCCGGGCATCCTGACGTTCGGGCTGATCATCGAAGAGCTCTTCAACTTCCCCGGCATCGGGCTCGAATACTTCAACGCCGCGGTGAACGGCGACTACCCGGTTGTGTTCGGCATCACCGTGCTGGTGGCGCTGGCGACCGTGACCGGCAACCTGCTCGCTGACATCGCGTACGCGGTTCTTGACCCGCGGGTGCGCTATGACTGACGCCGCTCCCGGCAAGGCCGGCGCCAGACATGCGGACGCGCTTGCCGTCCCGGCGGACGCCACGGCGGACGACGCCGCGGCTCGAGTCCCATCAGGCACCCTCCCCGAAGGCGGCGAGGGATACCGAGAGGACGTCGCCTGGCGGATGATCCTGCGCGCGTTCACGGCGAACAAGCTGGCGCTGACCGGGCTTATCGTGGTCGCCGCGGTGGCGCTGTTCTGTTTCGTCGGCCCGCTGTTCTGGCACACCGACCAGGTCCACACAAACCTCCTGCAGGTCAGCAAGCCGCCGAGCGCCGAACACCCGCTGGGGACCACCAACCTCGGCTATGACGTGCTAGGCAGGCTCATGGTCGGCGGCCAGAGCTCGCTGGAGGTTGGCCTGGCCGTCGCGCTGGTGGCCACTGGACTCGGGGTGCTCTACGGCGTTGTCTCCGGCTTCTTCGGCGGCGTGACCGATGCGATCTTGATGCGCTTCGTTGACATCGTCCTCGCCGTTCCGATCGTCTACCTCTTCATCGACTTGGCGTCGGTGTTCAAGCCGACGCTGCTGCTCCTGATCCTGGTGCTGTCACTGCTGTCCTGGCTTGGCCCGGCCAGGCTGGTCCGGGGCGAGACGCTCAGCCTGCGGACCAGGGAGTACGTCGAGGCGGTCAAGACCATGGGCGGGCGGCCAGGCCGGATCATCGTCCGCCATCTGGTGCCGAATACCGCGGGGACGATCGCGGTCAACGCGACTTTCCAGGTCGCCGACGCGATTTTGACCCTCGCGGTGCTGAGCTACCTCGGCTTCAGCCTGCCGCCGCCGACCGCGACGTGGGGCGGGCTGCTGCAAGACGGCGTCAATTTCCTCTACGACGGTTACTGGTGGGAGATCTACCCGGCTGGCCTGATGATCGTGCTCACGGTGGTGGCCTTCAACTTTATCGGCGACGGGCTCCGTGACTCACTGGACGTCCGGCTCCAGCGCAGGTAGGGCTCCGGCCTCCGGTTGCGCAACCGGAGGCCGGAGCGGGAAATGGCACGCGGCAGCGTGGTCCGCGCCGAAGGTCCGGGCCGCCGAGTGCTGGCTCGCTGCGGCGGCACTTTTCGGTGGCGAACCGGCAGCGCGGCGCGAACCGGCATCCGGCCGGCGGCCGGGCAAGGTCGGGCGGGAGGCCGGGGATTGAGTGAAGCCGCCGCGAGGTCGACTGGTCCAGCTGGGGAATCGACGCCAGCAGCGCTTGTGTGCAGGGGCGCCGGGGTGCGGTGGAAGAGGTCGGCGGTCGCGGCCGCCTCGACGATCTTGCCGGCGTACATCACCAGCACGCGGTCCGCTCGGCCCGCGATCACCCCGAGGTCATGGGTTATCAGCAAGACGGCCATCCCGAGGCGGTCGTTGACTCGTCAAGCAGCACCAGGATCTGATCCTGGATGGTCACGTCAAGCGCTGTCGTCGGCTCGTCGGCAATGAGCAGCTGCGGCTCGCAGGCGAGCGCGATCCCGATCATCACCCGCTGGCGCAGCCCGCCGGAGAACTGGTGCGGGTAGTAAGACAGGCGCTCGGCAGGCCGCGGCATCCCGACGTCATCGTCGGGTTCAGCGACGTCATCGGATCCTGGATCACCATGCCGATCTCGTTCCCGCGGACCTGCCGCATGCCGGGCTCGCTGAGCCCGGCGAGGTCGGTGTCGCCGAAGCGGATCGCGCCCTCAGCGATGCAGCCGCGGCCAGGCAGCACGCTTCGGCCGCCGGGGTGGATGCCGATCCTCAGCGGTGGGCCGCGGCAGGCGAGGGGGCCAGCCGGCTGCGGCCGACGAGAACGGCCAGGGCACGTGCCGACGCCGGCCGGGGATCGGGCGGCCTCGGCCCGACAGCCCGTCACTTGAGCAGCAGACCCTTCACCGACACCGCCCTACTGATCATGCCCGAGTTGTACATGAGGTCGGCGACCCGCTGGACCTGGCCGACGTTGAGAAAGGTCGGGTACTGGCCGATGTTGACGAGCGCGGCGTCCTGCGCGGGCATCTGCTCGCTGCGCAGCACGGTCTGCACGGTGCTGCGCGCTGCCGCGTCGGCCTGGGCTGTGGTCATCGCAGCCTGGAAATCACGCAGCGCGGCGGCATGCCGGCTCGCGGTCGCGGCCGCGGCGAAGTAGCCGGTCAATGGCAGGTTCTCGGTCACGCCGCTGCAGGAGTCGAGCACTTCCACCGCACCAAGCTGCGTCTCGGCCCGGATCACATACGGCTCCGTCGCCACGATGGCCTTCACCCGGTGCTGCTTCAGCGCGCTGATCATCTCGGCGGCTGGCATCGCCTGCCAGGTGATCTCTGCCGGCCGTACGCCATCGCCCTGCAGCACGGACTCGGTGGCGAGCGTCTCATTGTTGTACGGGAAAGTCCTCCGGTACGGGGCAACCTGCGCCTGCGGCGTTGCCACGACCTTGCCCGCCAGGCCTTTCGGCGAGTGGATGCGGGAGGCCGGCAGGACAAGAACCTGCATCGTGCCCGCAGTCGCGTCGTATCCGTCCGCGACCAGCTTCAGCCGCTGCCGGCCTGTGGCCATAGCGTAGAAGAAAGCGGTGTAGTCGCCGGCCGCCACGCCGACGGTGCCGTGGTTCAGTGCGCTGTAGGCGGCGGCTGCGGACGGCACGTTCTTCACTGTGACGGTGACCCCGTGCTGACGGAACAGGCCGTCCTGAACAGCGAGCATCAAGGGCGCGGTGTCGATACCCGGCACTGCGGCGACCGTGAGCCGCTGGCTGGCGGCTGCCTGGCCGGGTGAGGATGCGGCGGAGCAGCCTGTTGCCAGGAGGGCCACGGACAGCGGCGCCACGGACAGCAGCGCCACGGCGGGGCCGAATCGGGGGCGCACCCGGCCGCGGGCCGCGGTGCGAGCGCTGGCCTGGACAAGCCGCATGAGGCTCCTTTGCGCTCGGATTGGCGCGTAACGGCTAAGCTATAAGGACAGATACGAATCTTCGGCGCGCAACGGTAACGCACGCGATACTCTTCTGACGCTCAGGCTAGACGTGCCGCGGGCCCTCATGCAGGGCGTTTGAGAGCTATACCAGTACTTGGTGTGCGGTGGTCGGTTACACGTTAGAGTTGGCCCCTGGCCATCCGTAACCTAGCCCTGCACCTGATGCCAACTGGGAAGGGGTTTCGCTATGCCGGTTCCGCCGCTGGGTCCACACCTCGGCGGCTTCCCGCCGTTCCCGCTGTGAAAGGTCCTGGCGCTGTGCGGTCGAGGCGAAGCACTACAGAAGGCGCAGCCAGCAGCACAGAAGGCGCAGCCCCTGAGGCGGCCCGGCTTTCCGGATCGCCCAACGCAGCGGGGCAGCGGCCAGATGCGGACCGCGGGCCGGCTGGGGGCGTGCCTGCCGGTAACTCCGCGCTGACCGGCAGCGGCTCGCAGCCCGGCGACCGGTCGCTGCCTCAGGGCGCATCCGGCAACCTGCAGCCGTCTGGGGCTGGCGGTGCGCCGGGCTACTTGCGCTGGGCCTCGCGGTATCCGCTGAAGAACTGGCGCGTCCGTTCCCGCCTCCTGCTGCTCGTCGCCGCACCCACGCTCGCGGCCGTCATCCTTGGCGGCTTCAGCGTCAGTTCCTCGATCAGCAGCGCCTTCGCGTACCAGCGCGTGCAGCGGCTGGCGAGCCTGACAGGAGATGTCACCGACCTGGTCCAGGCGTTGCAGAACGAGCGCGAGGACACCGTCACGTTCATCACCATGGCGGGCCGGGGCGGCCGAGCGAGCGCCCAGTCCAGCAGCGCGGCGCAAAAAGCCGCCGCCGCGCCCGAGCTTGGGCTGCTCAATTCCGACTACGCCGCCACCAATCAGGCCGCGTCCCCGGTCCGGAGTCTCGCGGCGTCCATCGGCAGTTCCTACCCGGCGCTTGCGCAGCAGGAGGCCCAGGGCGCGATTACCGCGATCGACGACCTGCAGGCGCTGCGACAGGCTTCGGCCCACCGTCTGCTCCCCGCGCTCACCGTGATCGACGACTACGGGAACACCATCTCGCAGCTGCTGAGCCTTGAGAACGAGGTCGCGGCGGGCAGCAGCGACGCGGCGCTCGCCGACAACGTCCGGGCCCTGAGCCTGATCTCGAACATGAAGGAAGAGGCCGCGCAGCAGCAGGCCATTCTGACGTCGGCGCTCCACCCGGACCTCATGGGAGTTAGCCAGCTGGGGGCCGGCTCGTTGTCGGTGTTCAATGACCAGGCGGACGAGCAGGCAGCGAACCTGGCTGCGTTCAACCTCGCAGCCACTGCTGCTCAGCGCAGACTTTATGACAGCGTGCTGTCGCCACCGTCCGCCGCCCAGGCGCAGCAGCAGATGCAGCAGGCCAGTTCGCTGCTGGACAGCGGCACCACCTCCGCCAACGACCCGGCTTTCGCGGTCGCCGCCCACGACGCCTCTTTTACCGTCAGCAGCCTTCGGTCCGTCGAGAAGCAGCTGGTATCTTCGGTCATCGCGCCGAGCGGATCGCTGCGCGGCCGGGCGATCGCCACGGCGATCATCGGCGGTATCGCCGTCGCCTTGGTCCTGGTGCTCGCGCTCCTTCTGTCTACCGTGGTGGGCCGGTCGATGACTCGGCCGCTGCGCAAGCTGCGGACAGGAGCACTGGAGGTAGCCGGGGTACGGCTGCCCGAAGCGGTGCGCCAGATGAGCGAGACCGACGGCGAGGGCCTGTCCCTCGACGTGCGCCCGATCGACGTGGACTCCACCGACGAGATCGGCGAGGTTGCGCGGGCCTTCGACCAGGTTCACCGCGAAGCCCTGCGGCTGGCAGCCAACGAGGCCGCGCTGCGCGGGAACGTCAACGCGATGTTCGTCAACCTGTCCCGCCGCAGCCAGTCTCTGGTGGAGCGGCAGATCCGGCTTATCGACGAGCTGGAGCAAGGTGAGCAAGATTCTGAGCGACTATCCAGCTTGTTCCAGATGGACCACCTCGCCACCCGCATGCGTCGCAACTCAGAGAACTTGCTCGTGCTCGCTGGTCATGACGTGTCCCGGCGGTGGAATCAGCCGGTGCCGCTCGTGGACGTGCTCCGGGCGGCCGTTTCCGAGATCGAGCAGTTTGAGCGCGTCACGCCGAACGTGCAGCCGGGAATCGCGGTGCGCGGGCAGGCGGTGAGCGACGTAGTGCACCTGACCGCCGAGCTGGTCGAGAACGCGACGTCGTTCTCCCCGGCGGACACGCCCGTCAGCATCGTTGGCCACCTGCTGAGCAGCGGGGGAGTGCTGCTGGAAATCGCCGACCAGGGTGTCGGCATGGGGTCCGAGGAGCTGGCTCACGCGAACTGGCGGCTGGACAACCCCCCGGTAGTCGATGTCGCGGTCTCGCGTCGCATGGGCCTGTTTGTGGTCGCCAGGCTGGCGGCCAGGCACGGCATCAGGGTGCGGCTGAGGCCCGCGGGCACTGGCGGTCTTACCGCGCTGGTCTGGCTGCCCGACGAGGTCGTCACGCAGGACGGCCCTGGCAGCTCGCCCGGCGACCGGCCGTTCGATACCTCCGGGATGGCCCCGGGCGCCTCGGCGACCTCAGCTGGATTTGCCGCGTGGGTCGATGCCGGCCGCTCGGCAGCCGAGCAAGAGGTCAATGCGGCTCGCATCCCGCGATTCGCACCACTGCGGGCAGACGCCGAGGAAGCGGGTGCTGGCCAGCACAGCGTGCCGGGAGCCGGCGCCGGGTCCGGCACCGCGGAACGGGCGGACGCCGGGCCCTCCGCCGGGGCTTGGGCGGACGCGACACCCGATGCCGAAGCGCCCGCGGACGCGAGGCCTGACGCCGGGGCGCGGGCGGACGCGGGGCCTGACATCGGGGCGCGGGCGGACGCGGGGCCTGACACCGGGGCGTGGGCGGACACCGGGGTCTGGGCGGGCGCGGGGCCTGACACCGGAAGGTGGGCCGATGCCGTGCCGGGCGCCGCGGCAACCGGACCGATGCCCGTGCTGGGCACGAGTCCGCAGCCGGCTGGGGAGACCGTCGCCGACCAGGAGCCCGCGGCGGGCATTGACGCGGCGGGCATTGACGAGGCCAGGACTGTACCGCCGCAGTCGGCCGAGTCACCGGGAACCGGGCCGCGGCAGCTGGCCGGCGAGCGTGACGCAGGCAAGAGCAATGGAGTGCTGCCCGCACCTGGCGTCGCGTCCGAGCGGTCCAATGGGAGGGCAGACAAGCCGCGACCTAGCCCGCTGCCCGTCCGGACGAAAGGCGAGCGAGCCGGCTCCGGCAGGTCCTCCGGGTCCGGGCGGAATTACGCCGACGCTGGCGGGCGGTCGGCTCTGGGAGACCCGGCGGGACCCGGGGATGCGGCTGGGACCGCCGCCGCCAGCCGGTCTGGCTGGTCCTCGGGTTCGTTCGGCGACGTTGTCGTACCGCCCGCAGCCGCGCTTGGCAAGGGAAACCGGCTGCCGATCTTCGAGGCAGTCGAATCTGACTGGTTCCGGGGCGGTCGCCGAGCTGCCGGCCGCGCCGACAAGCAAGAAGCCGCGTCCAGTGGCGACGGCACCGCGGTCGGCAGCACCGTGGGCGGCAGCGGGGCGGGCAGCGGCGGCAGCCACAAGGACTGGGCGTCGGCCGCCGACGAAGGCTGGCGCGCGGCCGAGGCAGTCAGCGCGCCGTCCTCGAGCGGCATGACACCAGCTGGGCTGCCCAAGCGTGTCCCGCAGGCCAACCTGGTACCCGGAGCGGCCGAGGCCGAGAGTGCCGCGCCAACTCCGGCTCGGTCAGCCGCCGCAACACGCGAGCGGCTGGCAAGCTTCCAGCGAGGAATCCGCGAGGCCCGCGCGGCCGCGGCGAGCGGGGATTCAGAGAGTGGTGAGGCCGGTGATTCCAGTTGACCGCTGACACCAGGTCTGCGACATGGTCATGCTTAGTCTGCGACTGCCGGCGGGCCGGGCCGCTGATGCCAGGGCGGTCAGAATCCTTGCCGTAAGGGCGTCAATGCCCGAAGCCCATCACGACAGGAAGGAGCACCCGTGAGCCCGCTTGTGCGCCCGGCGCAGGACCTGAACTGGCTGATCACGAATTTCGTCGAGCGAGTTCCTTCTGTCGCGCATGCGATCGTCGTCTCGTCAGACGGCCTCCCGATGGCGTTCTCGCAGGGGTTTCCCACCGATCGCGTCGACCAGCTTGCTGCGGTAACTTCGGGTCTCACCTCGCTGACCCAAGGGGCGGCCAGGGTCTTTGAGGGCGGTGCCGTGACCCAGACGGTCGTCGAGATGCAGCGCGGCCTGCTGATCGTGATGGCAATCTCCGATGGCTCGAGCCTGGCGGCCCTGGCGTCCGCTGATTGTGACATGGGCCTTGTCGCTTACGAGATGGCGCTGCTTGTCGAGCGGGTGGGAAGCGCATTGACGCCCGACGTGCGCGGTGCGCTGCTTACCGACTGGCCTGAGGATGGCAGAGCGTGACAGGAGAATCCGGTGCCGGGTCCTGGCACGAATGACCGCGTGTCCGCGGACGGCATGTACCCCCCAGGCCGGCAGGGTCGACGGCCCGGACCCGGTCGGGAGTCCGCGGGGGGCAACATCCCCGGTCCGCGTGAGCCCAGCTGGCCTGACTCTAACCCGGCTGGCATCGGCAGCAGCCCGAGTTCGCTGGTCCGTCCGTATACGGTGACCGGCGGCCGGACCAAGCCGAGGTATCAACTGCAGATCGAGGCCATGGTGGCTGCTTCGCACTATGAAGCCCGGGACCTGTCAGTGCTCAGCCCGGAGTGTCAGGCGATACTAGGCTTCTGCCGGGACTGGCGGTCCGTTGCAGAAATCTCCGCAGTGCTCAGGATGCCCCTGGGCGTTGCCCGCGTCCTGATCGCCGATATGGCGATGGAGGGGCTGGTCCGGGTTCACCAAATCGACCATGTGCAAGGCCGCCCGGATCTCAACCTGCTGGAAAGGGTACTCAGTGGACTTCGCAAGCTCTAAGGCCATTCCTGGCGGAGCTGCAGATACCGCGATGACGTCTGTCAAGATCGTTGTCGCAGGCGGCTTCGGTGTCGGCAAGACCACTTTCGTCGGCTCCGTGTCAGAGATCACACCGCTCACCACCGAGGCAGTGATGACCACGGCGAGCGATGGGCTGGATGACCTGACGCACACGCCGGACAAGATCACGACAACGGTCGCGATGGACTTCGGCCGGGTAACTCTCGATGCCGGCCTCATCCTGTACCTGTTCGGGACGCCGGGTCAGCATCGGTTCTGGTTCATGTGGGACGACCTCATTCAGGGCGCGATCGGTGCGGTCGTCCTGGTGGACACGCGCAGGCTGGCAGACTCATTCCCCGCTGTCGACTATTTCGAGGCAGCAGGACTGCCGTTCATCGTCGCCATCAACGGCTTTCACGGCGACTTCCCGCATGCGGTTGCCGATGTGCAGGAAGCGCTGTCGGTCAGCCCGCGCGTTCCGATCGTGCAATGCGATGCCCGCGGCAGGAACTCGACCAAATCGACGCTGATCGCTCTGGTGGAGCACGCCATGGCTATGCAGTTCAGCACAAGGTAAGAGGGCCCGGGGACTGATCCGTGACAGCTGGCGCAGGCCGGGGACCAGGTCAGGGCGCAGCCGTGGGCGCCGGGGTACGCCGGTAATGTTCATGCCGCCATGGCGGTAGCCCCAGCCGGTCAGGACAACGGGCTGATCCGCCCGTCATGGGTTGGAGCCCACCTGCCCACCCCAATCTGACCTGGGCTTTGCCGGCTGGCGAAGAGGGCTTCGGCGCTGTGTGGGACATGCGTGGGTCGCGCCTGGGCTACGGTTTCGGTTCCGGTATTGGCGGATACCTATTCCGGGACCTTGAGTAACTCGGCGTTGGCGGACGCGAAGATCAAGCAGAGCACGCGCAGCCGGTCATCACCGACCGCTTCCCAGAACGACAGATAGGCGGAAGTGCGCGCCGAGCCTCGCTTACCGGCGGCGCATGGCGAGCCGTTGTCATGTCGGGACTTCTGGCGGGTGCCAGGCATTCTGGCAAGGCGCTGATAGCGCGATCGGCCGCAGGGCGAGGTCAAGCTTGGGCAAACCCACCCGGATCGGAGGTGACGACGGGCCGGTCAGCGCGGCGTGGCCGCCCGCGTCCAGGTCACGCCCGCGGGCCAGCACGTCCATATTGAGGTGGCGCACGTGGCGATCTGGCCCGGTGATTTTTCTGGTCGGGCTGGACCGGGACTGTTCCGCTGGCTTTCCTCCCCGTGACAGACGGCGCAGGCCGGGGGCGGGTCAGGGTCCGGCCGTGGGCGCCGGGATTCTGCGGTAATGTTCATGCCGGCAGGGGCGGTAGCTCAGCCGGTCAGAGCAGCGGACTCATAATCCGCCGGTCCTGGGTTCGAGTCCCAGCCGCCCCACC
>DATJZH010000340.1:0-3095 GCA_035499215.1 Streptosporangiaceae bacterium
ACCAGCGGCCCGCAGACCACGCCCGGGCGTTACCGCGCACCCGACACCCTGATCGCGTTCCTGGACAGCCTGTGATTATGCGGCGTGTTCCCCGCGCAAGACCCCCGCCGGCCAGCCCGCCCCGCCCGCCAGGGCCGGCTCACGCCGCATAATCCGCCGTGCCGCGTAATCCGTGTTATGAGGAAGTCCTCATAAGACCGAGATCTTGATGCACTGGCATGCGGGCCGGTCGAAGAACGAGATGGCCGGGAGCCTGGGGGTGGACCGCAAGACGCTGCGGAAGTACATTGCCCCGGCCGAGGCGGCGGGCATCGTCCCGGGCGGGCCGGCGATGAGCGCGGAGGAATGGGCGGAGCTGGTACGGGGCTGGTTCCCGCAGCTGGCCGATACCCGGCTGCGGCAGGTGACCTGGCCCGCGATCGGCGAGCATCACGAGTTCATCACTGGGCAGCTGAAGGCCGGGGTTCGGATGTCGACCATCCACCAGCGGCTGCGTGATGAGCATGGGCTGGCGGTCAGCGTGCAGAGCTTCCGCCGGTATGTGGCGGCCAACGTGCCGGAGGAGATCCGCCGCTCGCAGGTGGTGGTGTGGAACCCGCGCCCGGCTGAGGCCGGGGAGCAGGCGCAGATCGACTACGGGCAGCTGGGCCGCTGGCTGGACCCGGTGTCGGGGAAGCTGCGGACGGTCTGGGCGTTCGTGATGGTGCTGGCGTGCTCGCGGCACATGTTCGTGCGGCCGGTGCTGAAGATGGACCAGCGTGCGTGGACCGAGTGCCATGTCGCGGCGTTCGAGTTCTTCGGCGGCGTCCCGGCCCGGCTAACTCCGGACAACCTCAAGACCGGGGTCGACAAGCCGGACCTGTATGACCCGAAGCTCAACCGGTCCTATGCCGAACTGGCTGCGCATTACGGTTGCCTGATCGACCCGGCGCGTGCAGTCAGGCCTCGCGACAAGGCCCGGGTCGAGCGCCCGATGCCGTACGTGCGCGACAGCTTCTGGCGGGGCCGGGAGTTCGCGGGCCTGGCGCAGATGCAGGCCGAGGCGGTCCGCTGGTCGCTGGATGTGGCCGGGCGGCGGCGCTGCCGGCCGCTGGAGGGCGCGGCCCCCGCGGCGGTGTTCGACGCGGTGGAGAAGGACGCGCTGCGGCCGCTGCCGGCGGAGCCGTTCGTGCTGGCCACGTGGGCGACGGCGAAGATCGGCCCGGATATCCACGCCCAGGTCGACCGGGTGCTCTACTCCGTGCCGTGGCGGCACATCGGCAAGACCGCCGACGTCCGGCTGACCGCGACGATGGTGCAGTTCTTCATCGGCGGGCAGCTGGTCAAGACCCATCCCCGCAAGATCCGCGGCAAGCAGACCGACTTTGCGGACTACCCGCCGGAGAAGATCGCCTTTCACATGCGGACCCCGGCCTGGTGCCGCCGGCAGGCCCAGGGCATCGGTCCGGCCTGCGAGCAGGTCATCAGTGAGCTGCTGGCCGAGAATGCGCTCTACCGGCTGCGGTCAGCGCAGGGCGTGATCGGCCTGGCCGACAAGCATGACCCCGGCAGGCTCGAGGCCGCCTGCGCGAAGGCGATCGCCGCCGGGGACCCGTCCTACCGGACCGTCAAGGGCATCCTGGCTGCGGGCGCCGAGCGCGACCAGCTGCCCGCCACGGCCGGGGACGGCGGGGCGGCCGCGTTCCTGCGCGGCCCGGCCTCGTTCGCGAACGTCATCCCCCTGCGCCCTGCCAGCGCGGTCCCCGCCGGCGCCGTCACCCCGCCGAACCCGGCGCAGGTGACGCCGTGACCGCCGCCACCGCGAGCCCCGGCGGGCTGCTGCCCGCCCGGCCGCTGGCCGCCCAGGCCCACGCGCTGCGCGCCGCCGCCGCGTTCATCGAGACCGCCGGCATCCCCGGCCTGTCCCTGACCGTCGATGAGGACCAGATCCTCATCCAGGTGCCCGCCAGCCTGGCCGGCCCGGCCGCACGCACGGCCGCGGTCACGCTGCTGGCCACCGCCGCGGGCGGGCGCGCGGCCCCCGACACCCGCCCCGGCCGCACCCGCGGCTGGATCAGGGCCGAGGGACAGATAGCCGGCCACCACGCCCGCATCTTCACTCCCATCACCGAGGAAACGCCATGAACGCCGCCACCGTCACCGACCGCTCCGCGCTGGCCGCCGCGCTACGCGAACTGAAACTGTCCGGCATGCTGAGCACCCTCGATGCCCGCCTGTCCCAGGCGCACGCCGGGGAACTCGGCCACCTGGACTTCCTCCAGGTCCTGTGCCAGGACGAGATCTCCCGCCGCCAGTCCATGTCCCTGGCCCGGCGGATCCGACGCGCCCGCTTCGAGACCGAGGCCACCCTCGAAGGATTCGACTTCAGCGCCTCCCCGAAACTGCCCGCCGCGCAGATCCGCGACCTCGCCGCACTGCGCTGGCTAGCATCCGGCGAGTCGGTCATTCTCTACGGACCCGTCGGGGTCGGCAAGAGCCATATCGCCCAGGCCCTGGCCCACCTGGCCATCCGCTCCGGCGCCGACGCCCGCTTCCTCAAGACCAGCCGCGTCCTCGCCAGCCTGGCCGGCGGCCGAGCCGACCGCACCTGGGACAAGCGGCTCGCCGAGCTCACCCGGCCTGCCGTACTGGTCCTGGACGACTTCGGCATGCGCGAGCTGACCGCACCTCACGCCGACGACCTCTACGAGCTCATCAGCGAACGCTCCGGGAAATCACTCATCCTGACCAGCAACCGCAGCCCAGCTGACTGGTATCCCCTGTTCCCCAACCCCGTCGTCGCCGAATCCCTCCTAGACCGGCTCATCAACAACAGCCACCAGGTATTCATGAACGGGCCCAGCTACCGGCCCAACAAGCGGCCCGGGCGTGTCCTCCCCACCGGGAACACGAGCGGGAAGTAGAATAAGAACACGGCCAGGACCTGGGGAATTACCTGATCAAACCCCCTGGGGAATTACGCGAGCGCCCACAGCTATGCTCCCTGCGACTACCAAACCCAGGACAATCTTCCGGCTCACAGAACATAGCTAACACCCTCATGACAGCATGACGCGGGCAACGAGAAGTAAACGTCGCTCAGCATTGAATAAATC
>DATJZH010000341.1:0-23856 GCA_035499215.1 Streptosporangiaceae bacterium
GGCGCAGGCCGAGACGGTGCACGGCAGCTGGTGGCCGGACTACACCTCCTGGCTGGCGGACCGCAGCGGCGGCATGAAGCCGCGCCCGAAGGTGCTGGGCAGCACGAAGTTCCCGCCGCTCGACGCCGCTCCCGGTACCTACGTGTTCGAACGGTAGGCCGCTCGGGCATCTGCGCCCAGGCCCCTCCCAAGACCCGGGAGGGGGCCTGGGCGTTCGACCGGGCCGCTCGGCGACTGCGCGGCGGCCCAGGGGGCGGGTCGGCGACCGCGGGGGCATGCGGACCAGCCAGCTCGTGCTGGCCGCGCCGCCACCATCCTGGCCGGGCCCCAGGCGGCCCGCGCTGGCGTGCCTTGACGCTGGCCCGCGTGACGGGTGATGCTCGGATCGACTAGTGTCCGGCAGCCGTGGTCACGGTGCAACAACGCTGTCGCAGATTCGGAGGGCATGTGCCCGCCTGCCCGCTCATTCCCGGCGCGCCGAGCGAGGCCAGCGCCGCCGCCCGTGCGGCCGGGCTGATCGCGGTGGCCGAGGACCTGGCCGGCGAGTTCTCGCTGCGGCCGCTGCTCGAGCGGATCCTGCGGCGCTGCACGGAGCTGCTCGAGTGTGACGCGGGCTCGATCTGCAGCGTCGATGAGGCGGCCGGCACGTACCGGAAAGAGGCCGACAGCGGCGTGGCCTGCCAGTCCGGCCGGGTCTTTCCTCTCACCGAGGGGATGACCGGGGCCGTGGTGGCGCGCCGCGGTCCGGTGTGGTTCGCCCGCTACGACGACGTTCCTGGCGGCCATGTGGCGGACGCGGAGCGGGCCGCCCTGCGCGGCGTGATCGGCGTGCCGCTGCAGTGGCGCGGCCGCATCATCGGCGCGTGCATCGTCTTCAGCAGGGATGAGGCGCGCGCGTTCGGACCTGACGATGCCGAGCTGCTGCAGCTGTTCGCCAAGCTCGCGGCGATCGCGCTGGCCAACGCCCGCATGCACGAGGCGGCCGAGGAACGGGCCAGGGCGCAGGCGGCCGCGGCCGAGCGCGACCGCCTGCTCGGCGACCTGCACGACACCCTCGCGCAACGGCTGGTGAGCGTCCGGGCGCATCTGGACAGTGCGAACCGCGACCTCGGCGTGGCGGCCGGCGGGCGCCCGGCTGACGGGGCCGGCCGGAGCCAGGCCGGCGACCGGACCGGCGCAGTCGCTGAGCACCTCCGGCATGCCAGCGACGCCGCCAGGGATGCGCTTGTCGAGGCCAGGCTGACGCTGCTCGGGCTGGCTACGTCACCGGTGGACGGGCGGACCCTCGACGCCGCGCTGCGCGCCGAGGCGGCCTGGGCGCAAAGCATCGGCGGGCTCGAAGTCAGGCTCGTGTCAGCGGGCCCGCCCGTCGCGCTCGAGGCGACCCTGGCGCGCGGGGTGCTCTGGGTTGCCCGGGAAGCGCTCACCAACATCGTCCGGCACGCTCAGGCGCGCAGCGTCCGGCTCGGCCTGCTGTACGAGCGGGCGGCTGTGTCACTGCTGGTCCAGGATGACGGCCAGGGCTTCGACCCGAAGTCTGACTGGCAGGGCGACCGTTTCGGGCTGCGCGCCATGACCGGGCGCGCGCGCGAGCTCGGCGCGACGGTGGACGTCGACTCACTGGCGGGCTGGGGCACCCGGATCCGCGCCCGCTTCCCGTACCTGCGCGCTGACGAGGATCCGGGCCAGCGGCTGCGGGTGCTCGTCGCGGCCGGCCGGCCGGTGCTGAGAGCCGGCCTGGCCCGGCTGCTGACCTGGTCCGAGCCGGGTGTGCAGGTGATCGCCGAGGTCGGGACGGCGGATCAGGCGCTGGAAGCCTGCCAGGCGCTGCGGCCTGATGTGGCACTGGTGGACCTCGGCCTGCCTGCCGGTGACAGCCCGGGGCGCCGGGCCGTCGCCAGCCATGGCGTGGCCGGCCTGCTGATCGGCAGCGATCCGCACCTTGCGGTTGTGGGGCTCTGCGAGACCGGTGACGACGAGCGGGTCGCCGACGCGATGCGGGCAGGCGCGCGCGGCTGCGTGGACATCGGCGCCGGCGGCCCCGAGCTCGCGCAGGCGATCGTGGCGGCCGGGCGCGGCCAGGCGATTCTGTCCGGCTCGGTGCTCCGCCAGCTGCATCGCGGAATGCGAGCCGACGATCTCCAGCCGCCCCTGACGGAGCGGGAGCGCGAGGTGCGCGGCCTGCTGGTGCAGGGGCTGCCCGACCGGGCCATCGCGCAGCGGCTGGTGCTCTCGGTGAAGACGGTCGAGAAGCACGTCGGCGCCGTGCTGCGGAAAACCGGCGCGCGCAACCGCACCGAGCTGGCTGCGCTGGCCGGGCGCGCCCGGCTCGGGTGACGGACGGCAGGTAGGGAAATCCCCTGCCCATATCGGGGGTTTCCACCGATTCGGACCGGGGCCGCGGCACATACGCTCGCCCTGACTGCGCAAGAAAGGGCGCCGCGTGCCTGTCGTTCCGCTGAAAGAAATTGTCGACCGGGCCTTTGCCGAGCGCTACGGCGTGGCTGCGATCAACGTCGTCAACGATCTCAGCCTGGCAGCGGTGCTCGCCGCGGCCACGGCGCAGCGCTCCCCGGTCATTGTCCAGACATCTGTCAAGACGGTCCGCGCCATCGGCATGGACCTGCTGTTCGCGATGTGGCGCGAGCTGACCGCGGATATCGAGGTGCCGGTGAGCCTGCACCTGGACCACTGCCCTGACCGCGCCTTCATCAGCAGATGCCTGCGCAAGGGGTGGAACTCGGTGCTGTTCGACGCCTCCTCGCTGCCGGTTCAGGAGAACCTGCGGCAGACCGTGGAAGTCGTGGCGGAGGCCCGGTCTTACGGCGCGCACGTCGAAGGTGAGATCGAGGCGATCACCGGAGTCGAGGACGACACCGGCTCCGACGAGGCGGCGGGCCGGCAGTCTCTGCCCGTCGCGCTGGACTTCATCCGGGCGACCGGGGTTGACGTCTTCGCGCCGGCGATAGGCAACGCGCACGGCGTCTACCACGCGGAGCCGAAGCTCGACGCGCAGCGGGTTTCCGACATCGTGGCGGCGGAGCCGATCCCCATCGCCCTGCACGGCGGCACGGGACTGACGGACGCTCAGTTCGCCGATCTGATCGCGCGCGGCTGCGCCAAGGTGAACATCTCGACCGCGCTCAAGGTCACCTTCATGAAAGCCAGCCTGGCCTTCCTGCGCGGCGCGCAGGAGCGTGACAGCTGGGATCCGCCGTCATTGTTCGCCGCGGTGCAGGCAGCCGTGCAGGACATGGCGGCCGACCACATGCGCCGCTTCGGCAGTGCCGGCAAGGCCTGGTGAGGACGGGGTGAGCGGCCCGCTGCCCAGGGCGCTGGTATTCGACTGCGACGGCGTGCTGGCAGACACCGAGCGTTACGGGCACCTCGTCGCGTTCAACCAGACCTTCGCGGAATTCGGGCTTCCGGTGCGCTGGAGCGCGGCGGAGTACCAGGCCAAGCTGCGTATCGGCGGCGGGAAAGAGCGCCTGGCCAGCCTGCTCACGCCAGAGTTTGCCGCGGTGGCGGGCCTGCCCGCCGATCCGGTGGCGCAGCAGGGCGAGGTCCTCGCCTGGCACCGGCGGAAGACGGAGATCTATACCGGCCTGGTAGCCGGCGGTGCCGTCCCGCCGCGGCCGGGCATCGGCCGGATAATCGCCGAGGCACTGGCCGCAGGCTGGCCCGTCGCCGTCGCCTCGACCTCGGCGGAGGTATCGGTCCGGGCGACGCTGGACCGGGCTGTCGGGCCGGAGCAGGCACGTGCGGTCGAGGTCTTCGCCGGTGACATCGTCGCGCACAAGAAACCGGCCCCGGACATCTACCTGCTGGCCCTCGGCTGGCTCGGCCTGCCTGCCGACCGCGTCCTGGTCGTGGAGGACTCCAGGAACGGGCTCCTGGCCGCCACGCAGGCCGGCCTCACATGCGTGATCACCGTGAACGGTTTCACCGCCGCCGAGGACTTCGGCGAAGCCGCCCTCGTTGTCTCTTCCCTCGGCGACCCGGGCGGGGACCGCGCGACCGTGCTCGCCAACCGCAGCAAGGCCGCGCCGGGGGGCTGGATCACCCTGGCGGACCTGGCGGCCGTCCTGCCCCCCTGACCACCGCGCGGGCGTGCCAGCCAGCCCGGGGCACGCGCCCGCGGCTCCCGGCGAGCCGCCCAGCGTGCTCGCGAGATCCCGGCTCAACCGGATAAGGAGCGCACATGCCGGCAGCAAGCCTCGGCGATGTTGAGGTCGTCGTGCGCACGATCGCGACAGTCGCCGTGGACAACGAGAAGTACTTCGGCGACCTGGACGCCGTGGTCGGCGACGGCGACTTCGGCTACTCGATGGCGCGCGGGTTCGAGCTGGTGCTGCAGGACTGGGACAGCTTCGACCGCGCCGACATCGGCACCTTCCTCAAGAAGATCGCCGTGGTGATCACCAGCCGCATCGGCGGCACCTCGGGCCCGATCTGGGGGACGGCGTTCCTGCGGGCCGGCGCGACCGCTGGCGCGGCCGCCGCGCTAGAGCCGGCGCAGGTCGTCGCCATGCTGCGGGCCGCGGTCGAGGGAATCAAGATGCGCGGCCGGTCCGGCCTCGGCGACAAGACGCTGCTTGACGCGCTCGTCCCGGCGGTCGACACCATCGAGAAGCACGTCAGCCTGGGAGACGACGCCGCCACGACCGTCCGGGCGGCGGCTGTCACCGCACGCGACCGGGCCGAGGCGACCCGGGCAATGCAGGCCATGCGCGGCCGGGCCAGCTATACCGCCGAGCGCAGCATCGGCACGCTCGACGCGGGCGCCGTCGCTGTCGCCGTGATGTTCGAGGCTCTTGCAGGCCTGTGGCCGGACCGCCCGGCCTCTTGCTGACCCTTCCTGGAGGTGGCGGAGTGAAGAAGTTCGTCAACGACCCTCGGCAGTTCGTGCCCGAGATGCTGAAGGGCATCGCCCTGGCCAACCCGGACACGCTGAGATACGTGCCCGACTACAACCTCATCATGCGCGCCGACGCCCCCCGTGACGACAAGGTCTCGATCATCCAGGGATCCGGGTCCGGCCACGAGCCGGCCCACGTGATGGTCGTCGGCAAGGGCATGCTCGATGCCGCGTGCCCGGGCGACGTCTTCGCCGCCCCGCCGATGGACTACGTGCTGGCGACGAGCAAGCTGCTGGCCTCGCCGAAAGGCGTCCTGCACATCATCAACAACTACACCGGCGACCGGATGGCCTTCGAGATGGGCGGCGAGATGGCGGAGGCCGACGGCATCACGATCGGCACGCTGGTTGTCGATGACGACGTGGCGGTGAAGGACTCCACCTACACGGTCGGCCGCCGGGGCGTCGCCGGGAATTTCTTCGTGATCAAGGCCGTCGGCGCGGCCGCCGAGCAGGGCGCCGGGCTCGACGACGTGCTGCGCGTCGGCGGCAAGGTCAATTCCGTCACCCGGACGATGGGCATGGCGCTGACCTCCTGCACCCCGCCGGCCAAGGGCTCCCCGCTCTTCGAACTCGGCGACGACGAGATGGAAATGGGAGTCGGCATCCACGGCGAGCCGGGGCGCCGCCGGCAGAAGCTGGCCAGCGCCAACGAGATTGTCGACGAGCTGCTCGACGCGGTCGTCACTGACCTGCCGTTCCGCGCCGGCGACGACGTCGCGCTGATGGTCAACGGGCTCGGCGGCACCCCGATCAGCGAGCTGTATCTGCTCTACGGATACGCGCACGAGCAACTGGCCAAGCGCGGAATCAGCGTCCGCCGGAACTATGTCGGCAACTACTGCACCTCGCTCGACATGGCGGGCACGTCCCTCACGCTCAGCCGTCTCGACCCGGAGATCGAGGAACTCCTGGCCGCGCCCGCCGAGATCGCGATCCGGACGTTCTGACCGGCGCGTCCGCCGCGGCGCGGGCGGTGCCACGGATCTGCGATCCTGGCACCATGACCAGTAGCGCCACGCGGCGGCGGCGGCTGCTGCTGCTGCGGCACGCCAAGTCGGCATGGCCGGACGTTGCCGACCATGAGCGCCCGCTGGCCGGTCGCGGCCGCCGCGATGCCCCTGCTGCCGGACGCTGGATGCGCGAGACCGGCAGCGTGCCCGACCATGTCATCTGCTCGACCGCCCAGCGCGCCCGCCAGACGTGGCAGCTGGCAGCGGCGGAACTTGGCGCCTGCCCGCATGTCAGGTTCGACGAGCGGGTGTACGGGGCGACCGCCGGGCAGCTCCTGGACCTGGCCCGCGAAACGCCGCCCGGGGCCAGGACCCTGCTGATCGTCGGGCACGATCCGGCAATGCCGGAACTGGCTCTCTCGCTGGCCAGCGCTGATGCCGGCGAGGAGGGCGCGCTCGATCGGGTCCGGCTCAAGTTCCCGACCGCCGCGATCGCGGTGCTGACGTTCACCGGCGGCTGGCCGGGACTGTCGCCCGGGCATGCCAGGCTGGCCTGCTTCGTGGTGCCCCGCGAGCTCAGTGCCCGCCGCGACGGCGGCGGCTGACGAACCGGCCGTGGCCCGGCCAGGCCGCCCGCGCCGGTCAGGCCAGTGCGGCGACCACGGCCAGCAGGGCAACGAGCGCGATCAGCATGTAGGCGAGGTAGGCGTCAAGCCGCCCCGACTGCAGCCGTCTTGCGGCGCGCACCACCGCCATGACCGGACGCAGCGCCGGCCGGTAGACATAGGTCTCGACCAGCTCGACGACGTCCGAGGTGTAGCCGAGCCGGGCTCCGGGCCGCAGTATGACCGCCCCGGCCGCAGCGGGCTCGCCGTCGCCCGCATCCGCCGCGCTGGCGCCGTCGGCAGGGGACAGCGGGCGCACCCGGGACTGGGTGTGCAGCACGGCTGCCAGTACCCGGCGGGTCGGGTTGGCGAAGCCAGACGCCGTGTAGCAATCGGCGCCCTCGACCCCGGCCGTGGCCGAACGCCACGCGGGCACCCGCCGCAGCCGGGTCAGCCGGTTCCCCGCCACCAGCCGGGTAAAGGCAAGAACGGCCAGCGCCAGCAGCGGCATGGCGATCCACAGCCAGGACGGCGACAGCACCGAGAAGCCGCTGAACACTGGCTGCACCACCCAGGGGGACTGCAGCGCCCCCGAGGTCACTGCTTCGGGCACCACCGGCGACAGCCCGGCCGCCAGCACGCGGATCAGCAATGGCAGCAGGGCGGCGGCTGCGAGACAGCCGGCCGAGAGGATGACGATCCCGGCTTTCCCCGGCCAGCTGTATTCACGCGAGCGGCCAGGGCCACAGCCGGCCGATCCGGTCCCGGCCCGGCCGGGCGGCGGCCCGAGCACCACCAGCCCGGTCAGCCGGACGAACGTGACGCCGGCGAAGCCTACCGTCAGCGCGACCGCCGCCCCGGCCACCGCGAGCAGCAGCCGGTAGCCGAGACCGGGCACCCGGAACTGCTGCATCAGTGCTTCCAGCAGGAACCATTCGGATGCGAACCCGATGGTCAGCGGCAGGCCGGCCAGGGTGAGCGAGCCGATGGCGAGCCCGGTCCCGCTCCATGGCAGGCGCCGTGCCGAGCCCCGCAGCCCATCCAGGCTGTCGTCACCGGCGTCGTCCGGCCCGCCGTCTGGCTGCGGCGCGATGACGGCGCTGGCGGTGAACAGCAGGGACTTGGCTGCGGTGTGCGCGACGATCTGCAGCGTGGCGGCGAGCAGCCCGACCGCCACGAGCCGCTCGTCCCGGATGGCCGCGCCGGTCAGGGCGACGCCGTACCCGGCGACGATGAGCCCGCTGTTCTCCACGCTGGAGTAGGCGATGACCCGCTGCAGCCCCGGCTGGACCGCCGCGTGCGCGATCCCGAGCAGCGCGGTCAGCCCGGCCAGGACCAGCAGCAGGCCGGTCAGCCAGGCCGGTGGTGCCCCGAGCAGGGCCAGCGTGCGCCACAGCCCGTAGAAGCCGGCATTGACCGCAACTCCGCCCATGATCGCCCGGGCGGGTCCCGGGGCGGCGGCATATCCGCGCGGCAGCCACACCTGGAACGGGACAAGCCCGACCTTGACCGCGAAGCCGGCGATCAGCAGTGCCTGCGCGGTGTCCCGTGCGACGCCGCCGGGCACGCGGGCGAACGAGGCGAGGTCCAGGGAGCCGGACCGGACCGCGAGCAGCAGCAGCCCGAGCAGCAGCGCGGCCCCGCTGATCCGGCCGAAGGCCAGCGTGATCAGCGCCCCGCCGGGCCGGCCCGGCCGTCCCCGCTCGAACCCGGCAAGCAGGTAGAACGCGATGGTGAGCAGCTCCCAGGCCAGCAGGGCGGTGAACGCGTCCGCCGCCGTCAGGAACACCGCGACGGCGCCGAGGGTGAGCGCGCAGCCGGCACCCAGGCCGCGCCGGCCGACCGCGGCGGGGCGGGCCGCCCAGGCCGCGAAGGCCAGCGAGACCGCGACCGCCGCGCTGAACGCGATCACCAGGAAGAGCCCGGACAGCCGGTCCGCGATCAGGTCCGCCGTACCTGGCCCGAGCCAGCCGCCGACCGGCAGCCGCACCGGATGGCCGGCGACCGCGCCTGCGCCCGCGGCCGCCAGGCACGCCGCTGCGGCGGCGCCGATCAGATAGGGGACGCTCCGCAGCCGGTCCCGCCGCGCGCCGGCGACGAGGTCCACGACACCGGCAACGGCCAGCGCTGCGAGTCCGGCCGCGAAGACAACGCTGAGCCCGCTCATCGCCGCGCCCCCGCAGGTCCCCGTCCGGTCGGTAGCCGGCCGAGCCCGGCGAGCAGGGCATGCAAGATGCTGAACGGGGGCGGCGGGGATCCCGGCACCCAGACGTCCACCGGCACCACCGGCCCAACCCCGCCCGAGGTCGCGTAGGAGCCGCCGTGATAAGCGGCACCGGGAAGACCGGCGCTGGCCGGCCCGCCGTCGGCAGGCCCGCCGTGACCGTCTTCCCGCGGCCCGGTGTCAGCAGCGCTGCCGCCGAGCAGGCCGCCGCTGACGGCGTCGGCGCCGACCGCGATCACGATCTTCGGGCTGGGCATGCCGGCATACGTGCGGCGCACCGGCTCTGCCATGCCGTGTGCTCCCGCCCCGGTGACCAGCAGCACGTCGGCGTGGCGCGGGCTGGCGGTGAAGAACAGGCCGAGCCGGTGGATGTCGTAGACGGGGCTGAGGAGCGCCGCGATCTCCTGCTCCTCCGCCCCGTCCGAGCCCGCATCCACGTGCCGAAGGTGCACAGAGTGCCGCAGCGCGGCGGTTCTCGCTGCCAGCGCGGCCCGGACGGCGGCCAGGCTCTCGTCCGTCTCGGGGGCCGGCGGCACGACGAGTCCGGCCCTGGTCAGAGCCCCGCCGGCCGGCCCGCGGGACCAGCCGAAAACGCCAGGACGGCGGTCAACGCACCGCCCGCACAGGACGCAGCGGCCCTGGTCGAGCCGCAGGGCGCCATCGGCGGCGACGGCGATGGCCCCCGTGGGGCAGACGGAGGCCAGGTCCGCGGCGCCGGCCGGGCGCGGGTCGAGGATGGCGGCCGGGCCGCGCCAGCTGTCAGCGTAGGGGTCCGGCCTGGCCGGCCAGCCAGTGGTGACTACCCCGTCGCGCAGGCCGCGCAGCACCCACGGGCTCACCGTCCGGCCTTCCGCGCACCGCGGCCCTGCGGGGCCTTGCTGCTCACGGCGCTGCTCGCGGCGCTTCTCACAGCGCCACCCCCGCGATAGAGAGCCCGAAACTGGCCTCAATGAAGGGGAAGTCGGTCAGGATGTCGCCGGCGAAGACCTCGTGCAGCAAGACCAGGTTATGGAAGGACGCCGAGCGCGGCCGGCAGCGCGTGATCCGCCCGTCCGCGACCCGCACGTCGTAGAGAACCTCACCCTGCGGGGCTTCCGCCCAGCCGACCGCCCGTCCAGCGCTCACCTCGCATGGCGCGCGCAGCGGGCCATCGCCCGCGCCGGCCAGCTCGTCGGCGGCCTGCCGAAGCAGGTGGAATGACTGGCGCATCTCATCCCAGCGCAGCCGCAGCCGCGCCAGCGCGTCTCCGTCGCGATGCTCATGCGGATCGCCGAGGCCGAGCGCGGGATAGGCGTCATAGGCCCGGCTGCGCCGGGCGTCGTCGCTGAAGCCGGACGCCTTGCCGACCGGGCCGAGCGCGCCGTGCTCGCGGGCCCGCTCCGGGCGCAGCGGGCCGGTGGCGCGAAGCCGGTCCAGGAAAGACGCGGTGCCCATGAGCACCCGCGCGTCGGCGCTGATCGCTTTTTCCATCCGGCCGATCTCAGCCAGGACCTCGCCGCTGCCGGCCCGCGGCAGCCCGCTCGCCCCGCCCGGCACCACCACTGCGCGGCCGAACCGGCTCGCGCACATCCGGCTGACCAGCCGCGCCACCCGCTCCTTATGCACCCCGAACCGCGCGGCCGCGACTGCCAGGCCGGCCGCGTCGGCAAGGCGCACGACGACATCCAGGTGCGCGGCAAGGCGCTCGAGCTCAGCGTGCAGCACCCGGACGAGGGCGCCTCGCCAGGGCACCTGCGCGTCGGCGATCTGCTCGATCGCATGGCAGTAGGCGAGGGCATGGGCGACGGAAGCCACCCCCTCCGTCCGCTCGGCGAGCAGCACCCCGTCAGCCGCGGCCAGCTGCTCGAACCGCTTCTCGATGCCCCGGTGCTTGTAGAACACCCGCATATTCAGGTGCGGAATGTCCTCGCCCGGCGTCTCGACCAGGTACTCGATCGACTCCATCACTCCCGAGCGGACCGGCCCGTGCGGGATGGTGAACATGCCAGCTCCCAGCACGTGCCCGGGTACCGAGTGCTCATCCGGCCAGATCGCCGCGGGCGCCGGGCCGGCGGCGCCGGGCCGCGGCCGCGGCGCGTGCTCGCCGAGCAGCGGCAGGATCAGCGGCTCCAGCCTGGGGTGGCCGTCGGGGACGATCCCGAACAGGTCATGGATTTCCCGCTCGTACCAGAACGCGGCCCGCAGCTTTGGGGTCAGCGCCGGGTAGGAGGCGGCGCCGGGCGGAACGACCGCCTCAACGGTCGTGATCCCTCCCGCGCCGGCCAGGTGCGCAGACAACAGCAGGCCGCCGACCTGCTGGGTTGCCATCAGGCCGGCGAACCGGCGGCCGCCGGCGACGTCGCGGGCGACCAGGTCCCACAGGGCGGGCGCGCTGGCCGCCGGCCCGGTGGGACCCGCCGGGCTGCCGCCCGCCGGTCCGGGGCCGGCTGCCGGGCCTGGCCCCCGGCTCACGCCGGCTCCCGCAGCGCAGCCACGGCCCGGTCCAGCAGCCCGGTCAGCTCGCCGGGGGGATGCAGGCCGAGGACGAGCAGCACGACAACACCGGCCGCTACCGGCACCACCATCCAGACGCTTGGCTCGCCCCTGGCGGGCGCCGGATCACGGCGGGGGGTGAGCAGCATCCGGTTGGCCGCAAGCGACATGCCGAGGAAGGCGATTGTGACGAGTACCACCAGGACCGCCGCGGCGGCGTTGCGCGAAGCCGCCAGGCCGCCAGTAACGATCTCGAACTCACTGCGGAAAATCCCGAACGGGGGCATGGCCGACAGCGCCAGCACCGCGGCCAGGAACAGCGGTCCGCTCCATGGCAGCAGGTCAAGGCCGCCGGTGACCGAGGAGACCCGCTTGCTGCCGAACTTGCGGACCAGCACCCCCGCGCCCATGAACGCATTGCCTTTCGCGGCGGCGTGCGCCAGCACGTGCAGCAGCACCCCGGCGAGCGCCACCGGGGCGCCGAAGCTCACCCCGATCGCCAGAATGCCCATATGCTCCACGCTGGAGTAGGCGAGCAGCCGTTTGTAGTCCTGCTGGTCGAGCAGGTACAGGGCGGCGAGCAGCAGCGAGGCCACCCCGAAGACGAGCAGCACGTCCCGCGGGAAGCGCGGGCCGAGCGCTGCGGCCGTGATCTGGTAGTACCGCAGGATCGCGTAGAAGCTGACCGCCAGCAGCGATCCCGACAGCAGCGCCGAGACTGGCGTTGGCGCTTCGGAGTGCGCGTCAGGCAGCCAGGTATGCACCGGGAACAGGCCCACTTTGGTGCCGAAGCCCAGCACCGCGAGCACGAACGCCAGCCGCGCCGCGGTCGGCGGCAAGTGCCCGGCCACCCGCAGCAGCGGGCCGAAGGCCAGGTTGTAGGACGGCCCGAGCACGTGCGCGCCGGCATAGTAGGCGAAGATCGTCCCCAGCAGGGCGATGGCCAGCCCGGCGGAGGCGAGCAGGACGTATTTCCACGCCGCCTCGGCGGCACCGTCAGTGCCCTCCAGCGCGACAAGCAGAGCCGAGACGATCGTGGTCACCTCAACGGCGATCCACAGCAGCGCCAGGTTGCCCATCGCCGGAGCGGCCAGCATCGACCACGCGAACAGGTTGAGCCCGGCCCAGAACCGGCGGGCGTACCGCTGGCCTGCGGCGCCCTGCGCGCCGGCGGATTGCAGGTACCCGATCGAGTACACCGCCGCGCACGCGTACACGAAGCCGGTAGCAAGCAGGAATACCACGCTGAGCGCGTCGATCCGGACGAAGCCAAGCAGCGTCAGGTCCCGCCGGGACACGGCCGGGATCAGGGCGATCGCCAGGGCGAAGCTGGCGATCCCAGCCGTGGCCGTGACCGCGCCGGCGGCCCGTGCGGGCAGCCAGAACGTGGTGATCGCGGCGGCGGCCGGCACGATCAGCAGCACGACGGCGACGACGTCCACGCCTCACCCGCGCAGGCTGGTCAGGTCGGCCGTGGACAGCGACTCGGCCCGGCCGATGTGCATGCGGATCAGCAGGCCGAATACCACAACTGCCAGCAGCAGGTCGAAAAGCAACGCCACCTCCAGGATGAGCGGCAGGCTGGCGGCCACCACGAGGGCAGCCAGCGATATCCCGTTCTCCAGCGAGAACAGCCCGATCGCCTGAGAGGCGACGTCCTGCCGCTGGATCATGAGGACAAAGGCGACCAGCACCACGGACAGCGACACCGACAGGGCCGTCACGGGCGCTGCGCTGCGGCTGATCGGCAGCGCGCCCGCGGCGAAGAACCCGAACGCGGCGACGACGATCGCTATCAGCACGGTGCTGGCCAGCCCGAGGCCGCCGCTGCCGGCGATGTCGGCCCCCGCGGCCGGGGCGCCGGCCGGGCCGGTCTCGCGCAGCAGGCGCCGGAGCACCAGGGGGATCGCCACCACCTTGAGGGCGACCGTCGCCGCGGCCAGCACATACAGCTCGGGCAGGTGCCGGACGGCTCCCACGAGCACGGCCAGCACCGCGATCAGGGCGGACTGCGACGCGTACAGCCGGACCTGGTCGCGCAGCAGCGCCTGGCGGAACATGCCGAACTCGACGAGCAGGATGAGAACGGCGATGACGTTCGCGCCGCCGGCGTAAACGCCGGGGGCCTGCACCGGAAGCATCAGCCGCCGCCGAGGTAGAGGGTGAACACGCCGAGCACGGCGAGCAGGAACGCCGCCGACGCGAACTCGGTGATCTTGAACAGGCGGAGCTTGGCGAACGAGCTGTCGATGACCGCGACCACCGCGCCGAGGACGCACGCCTTCGCCGGCAGCGCGATCATCGCCACCAGCACGGCACCGGCCTGCCGCGTGGCCGCCAGGCCCCACGGCGCCACGAAGACGTTGATCAGGATCGTGTACAAGATCAGCTGCTTGGCCGCCGATCCCCACCTCAGCAGTGCGAAATAGGGGCCGGAGTGCTCGAACGGCCGGGCCTCCTCGATCATCCCGAACTCGTTGGTTCCGGTGTGCGTTTCCACCGGGATCCGGGCGGTCTCCGACAGGATGACCATGAACAGCGCCGCCGCCGCCAGCACGTGCGCGGGCCGGATAATCTGCCCGGCCGACGACCGGACCGTGGCGGCCAGCGCGTACGGCAGGTCAGTGCCGGTCAGCAGCGCCACGGTGAATACCACGAAAAGGACGACCGGCTCGGTGATCGCGGCGAAGGTCTTGGCCCGGCTCGCCCCGAGCTGGGCGTAGGGACTGCCCGTCTCCAGTGCCGCGACCGCTACCAGGAAGCTGGCCAGCGCCAGGATGAACCCGCCGCCCAGGATGTCGCCCATGTACCCCAGCGGCAGCGGGTAGGTGGTCAGCACCGGGATCAGCAGCGGGACCGTGAGGTAGCAGGTGGCAGCGGCTACCGGCGCGGCCAGGAAGACCCAGCTCGCCCCCTCCGGCGCGAGCGCCTCCTTGCGGAACAGCTTCGCCAGGTCGTAATAGGGCTGCAGCACCCGCGGACCCCGCCGTCCCTGCAGCCGGGCCTCTGCCCGTGCGATCACGCCCGAGACACCCGGCGCGGCCCCCGCAATGGTCACGAGCTGGAGCAGCTGGACGACCGGGATCGGCAGCAAGATGCTCACGGCAGCGACCCGGCAGGGCCGCCACCGGGGGAGCGGGCGCCCCCCCGATCATCGCCGGGCGGCCACGGCACGGCGTCACCGGTCACGCTGGCCTCCTCCGCTCCCGCAGCGCACTCAGGGGGGGTAGAAGCCATCAGCGGGACAGTCCCGCGGTTCGGGCGAGCTTCATCGCCAGCAGTCATTGTGGCCGATCCCGATACCGGCCGCAATCCGGGTTCCGGGAGCCGCCGGGGCGGCGGCCAGCCCGCCCCGGCGGAGAGCTGAGCGAGGCCCGGCGCACGAGGCAGTTGAGCATCCGGCGCGCAGGGACTAGCCTGCGGCTCATGTCCCCGCGCTGGCCGGCCGCGTCGTATGGGCAGTGGAGCGCGACCTGCGACACCCTGCACGCGCATACCCAGGTTCTCGGCAAGCTGGCGGCCGGGCTTGCCCCGCCCGAGCCGCAGTTGCAGCATGCGGCGCTGCGCCTGACCGCGCGGGGATGGGAGACCGCTCCGCTGCCGGCACCCGACGGATCGGGGTCGCTGGTCGTCGCGCTCGATCTGCGATTCCACGAGGCGGTGGTCGAGCACAGCGGCGGCCGGGCTGAGCGGGTCGCGCTCACCCCCGACCGCGCGGTCGCCGAGGTGACGCGGGGGGTGCTGGCGGCGGTCAGCAGCGTCGGCGGTGCCGTGCGGATTGACCCGGCGCCGCAGGAGGTGCCGTGGAGCGTGCCGCTCGACGAGGACTACGAGCACGCGCACTATGACCGCGGCCAGGTGGGTGACTACTTCGCCGCGGCGACCAGGGCGGCTCTGGTTCTCGCGGCGTTCCGGGCGCCGTACCGCGGGCGGTCGACCCCAGTCAACGCCTGGTGGGGCTCCTTCGACCTGGCGGTGAGCCTGTTCTCCGGCGCGCCAGCTGAGCCGCCCGCTGATGACTTCATCATGCGGAACGCCATGGACGCGCAGGAGGTCGCCGTCGGCTGGTGGCCCGGTGATGCCCGCCACCCTACGGCAGCGTTTTACGCGTACGCCTACCCGGCGCCGGAAGGCTTCGGCCGTGCTGCCCTGTCGCCGCCCGGCGCGCGCTGGGACGCCGCCCTGGGCGAGTACATCCTCGAATGGGACGACGTCCGCGTGCGCGCGGATCCGCACGCCGCGGCACTGGAGTTCGCCCGCACCGCGTTCCGCCATTCCTGCGCGGCCTGCGCCTGGGATCCACATCTCGCCGCCAGCGCCGACGGGATACCGCCGCCGGTGGCCTGAAAGACCCGGCGAACGCGCCGGGCTGGCGCGGGCGCAGCCGGCAGGCGCGATGACCGAGCGGGCCGGACGGGGCGTCACCCGGCCGGTGACCCGTACCCGCCGCCTCCCGGCGTCTCGACCACGAACAGGTCACCGGCGGCCACGTCCACGCAATCGCAGCCGCGCATCGGGGTCACCGAGCCATCGGCATGGTCCACCCAGTGCCGCCCGAGCGCGCCCGGTTCGCCGCCCGCCATCCCGTAGGGCGGGACGCGGCGGTGGCTGCTCAGCGTGGTGACGGTCATCGGCTCCAGGAAGCGGAGTTCGCGGCGGCCGCCGTCGCCGCCGGGCCAGCGCCCCGCCCCGCCGCTGCCGCGCCGGATCTCATACCGCTCCAGCCGGACCGGGTAACGCCATTCCAGCACCTCGGGGTCGGTGAGCCGGGAGTTGGTCATGTGGGTCTGCACCACGTCAGTGCCGGCGAAGCCCTTCCCCGCGCCCGATCCGCTGGCCACGGTCTCGTAATACTGGTAGCGCTCGTTACCGAAGGTGACGTTGTTCATCGTGCCCGAGCCCTCCGCCATGACCTCCAGCGCCGCGTACAGCGCCCCTGTGATCGCCTGCGAGGTCTCCACGTTTCCGGCCGCCACCGCCGCCGGGTACTCCGGCGCCAGCATGCATCCCGGCGGGATGATCACGCGGACCGGCTTGAGGCAGCCGGAGTTGAGCGGGATGTCGTCGGCCACCAGGGTGCGGAACACATACAGCACGGCCGCCATGGCCACCGACGACGGCGCGTTGAAATTGCCCGGCAGCTGCGCCGACGTGCCGGTGAAGTCGACCTCCGCGGTCCGGGCGCCGCGGTCCACCCGGACCGCGACCTGGATCACCGCTCCGTTGTCGAGCGTGTAGGCGTACTCGCCGCCGCGCAGCGCGGTGATGACGCGGCGGACGGCTTCCTCGGCGTTGTCCTGAACGTGGCCCATGTACGCTGCCACCACGGCCAGCCCGAAGTGCGCGATCATCCCGCGGAGTTCCTGCACGCCCTTCTCGTTGGCGGCGATCTGCGCCCGCAGGTCGGCCAGGTTCACGTCCGGGTTGCGGGACGGGTAGGGCGCTGAGCGGAGCAGTTCCAGCGTCTGTGCCTCCCGCAGCACTCCGCTGCGCACGAGCAGCCAGTTATCGATGAGCACCCCTTCGTCCTCGATCCTGGTGCTGAACGCGGGCATCGAGCCCGGTGTGATGCCCCCGATCTCCGCGTGGTGGCCGCGGGATGCCACATAGAAGAGAATCTCCCGGCCGATGTCGTCGAATACCGGGGTGACCACCGTGACATCCGGCAGATGCGTCCCGCCGTGGTAGGGATCGTTGAGCACGTAGACGTCACCGGGCCGCATCCGGCCCGCATTGCGCCTCACGATGATCTTGATGCTCTCCCCCATCGAGCCCAGGTGCACCGGGATGTGCGGGGCGTTGGCGATGAGTCCCCCGTCAGCGTCGAAGATGGCGCAGGAGAAGTCCAGCCGCTCCTTGATGTTGACCGAATGGGCGGTACTGCGCAGCCGCACCCCCATCTGCTCGGCGACTGACATGAACAGGTTGTTGAAGATCTCTAGCATGACCGGGTCCGCCGTGGTCCCGGCGAGGCGCCGCTCCGGCCGCGCCGCCACCCGGGTCAGCAGCAGGTCGCCGAGTCCGGTCAGCTCCGCCTGCCAGCCCGGCTCCGTCACCGTGGTCGCGAAGTCCTCCACGATCAGCGCGGGCCCGGCCACCTGCTGGCCGGGCCGCAGGTCCCGCCGGCGGACGAGCGGGACCTGCGCCCACGCGCCCGACGCGTACATCGCCACCGCGGCTCCCGTGCCGCCCGCCTGCCCCGGCGCGGACGGCAGGCCCCGCGGAACGCCGTTCGGCGGCTGCCCGCCCGATGGCTGCCCGCCCGGCGGCTGGGCGGCCGGCGCCGTGGACGCGGCGACGAGCTCGACCGACACCGCCTCCACGAGGATCGTCTTGCCGCGCATGAGGAACGAGAAGTGCTGCCGGTATGCCTGCTCGAAACTGGCGGCCATCTCGGTCACGCCGCCGAGCGATACCGGCAGCGCGGTGTCGGTGCCGTCGTACCGCAGGTGAGCCCGGCGCGCCGACCGGGCGCGGCCCGGCCCGATTCCCTGCCGAGCCAGCTCGGCGAGCGCGTCGGCTTCCAGGCGGTCGGCCACCCGGTCCAGCTCGCCGAGCAGCCCGGCGGCGAGCGGTGCCTCCACGGAGGTCTCGCGCATCGCCGTCACGTCCGCCAGTCCCATCCCGTAGGCCGACAGCACCCCGGCCAGCGGGTGGATGAGCACCCGGCTGATGCCTAGTGCGTCGGCCACCGCGCAGGCGTGCTGGCCGCCCGCGCCGCCGAACGTCGCCAGCGCGTACCGGGTCACGTCATAGCCGCGCTGCACCGAGATCTTCTTGATCGCGTTAGCCATGTTCGCCACCGCGATCTCCAGAAAGCCGGCGGCGACCTGCTCAGGTGCGGGGAAGATGCTGGACCGGGCGGCTGACCTCCCGGATTCCCGCGGGGGCGGCGCGGCGCCGGTCGCTTCCCCGATCCGCCGCGCCAGCGCGGCGAACTGATCGCGCACCATCCCGGCATCCAGGGGCTGGTCACCGCTCTGGCCGAACACGCTCGGGAAGTGCGCTGGCTGGATCCGGCCGAGCATGATGTTGGCGTCGGTGACAGTGAGCGGGCCCCCGCGCCGGTAGGCCGCCGGACCGGGGTGCGCCCCGGCAGAGTCCGGGCCGACCCGGTACCGGCTGCCGTCGAAGCGCAGGACCGACCCGCCGCCAGCGGCAACCGTGTGGATGCTCAGCATCGGCGCCCGCATCCGCACCCCGGCGACCTGCGTCTCGTACTGCCGCTCGAACTCGCCCGCGTAATGGGACACGTCGGTCGAGGTACCGCCCATGTCGAAGCCGATCACCTTGGCGAAGCCCGCTGCCCGCGCGGTGCGGGCCATGCCGACGATGCCGCCGGCGGGCCCGGACAGGATGGAGTCCTTGCCCCGGAACAGGCGCGCGTCGGTGAGCCCGCCGCTGGAGCGCATGAACTGCAGCCGGACGCCATCCAGCTCGCTGGCGACCTGATCGACGTAGCGGGCGAGGATGGGGGAGAGGTAGGCGTCAACCAGCGTGGTGTCGCCGCGGGACACCAGCTTCATCAGCGGGCTGGTCGCATGCGACACAGACACCTGCGCGAAGCCGACCCGGCGGGCGATCTCGCCGATCGCAGCCTCGTGCGCCGGGTACCGGTA
Source organism: Streptosporangiaceae bacterium (assembly GCA_035499215.1). Classification (GTDB taxonomy): domain Bacteria; phylum Actinomycetota; class Actinomycetes; order Streptosporangiales; family Streptosporangiaceae; genus DATJZH01. The sequence goes on from DATJZH010000341.1 coordinate 18,792, forward strand.
GCCGTGCATGCACACCACCGCCGCCGACCGGAAGCCCTCGTCGTAAGCGGCCCGCAGCTCGTGCCGCACGGCGTCCTCGTCCAGGGCGATCAGGATCTCGCCGCGGGCCCCGATCCGCTCGGTGGCCTCGATCACCCGGGAGTACAGCATCTGCGGACGGACGATCCGCCGGTCGAAGATCCGCGGCCGGTCCTGGTAGGCGATCCGCAGCGCGTCCGCGAATCCGCGGGTGGTGACCAGGACTGTCGGCTCGCCCTTGCGTTCCAGCAGGGCATTGGTCGCGACGGTGGTGCCGAGGCGGACTACGGATATCCGTTCGGCCGGAATGGGGGCGCCTTCTGCCACGCCCAGCAGACGCCGGATGCCCGCGACGGCCGGATCGGTGTACCGGCCCGGGTCCTCGGACAGCAGCTTGTGGACGGCGAGCGTGTCATCCGGGCGGCGCGCGACCACGTCGGTGAAGGTGCCGCCACGGTCGATCCAGAACTCCCAGCCGCGGTCCACGTCTGCCTTTCCCCGCCGGCTGCCCGCATCCGGCCGGCGGAACCATCCCCCGCTGCCGGCCCGGCCGGCGCTGTATCCCATTGTCGGGGTGCGGGGCGGGCGGAGGAAGCAGGCACCTGCTGGACGCGGTCAGCGTTCCGGCAAGGTGAGCGCGTGACCCGCACTCAGCAGCGAAATGATGAGCGCCGCGACCGACGCGCCAGCGACCGCGACGGTGATCAGAAGTACTTTGCGGTTCCGCCGGCTTGCCTCCCCCGGCCGGGCGGACAGTCGGCCTAGCGGCCAGATCAGGCCGCTGAGAGCCAGGAGGGCCAGACCCGCTGCCGGACGAGCCTTGAGGATCGCTGCGCCCAGCGCTGTGAAGGACAGCGCCGTCCGGGTCCAGGCGAGTTCTGTCCGGTTCCTGGCAAGCCCCGGGTCGGCGTCTTCGATCGGGGCGGCGTCGTCGGAGGAGGTCATCAGTGCCTCGTCACCGCGGAGTACAGGGACAGCGCGGCCGCGAGCATGGCGATGACGGCGATGGTGACGGCAAGGAGGGCGGGCAGCCGGGTCCGGCTCACCGGTTCGCCGCAGCGCAGCGCCCGCTCGCTGCGTCTCCATTCGAAGTAGCTGATCACCGAGACGGCCGAGCCGAGGAGGATCAGCGGCGTTCCGATCAGGTGCCGGCCCCAGGGCACCCCCGGGAACGGCGCGAGCAGCTGCACGATCGCCAGCCCGCCGACCACGAGGGCCAGTGCGGTCCGGCTCCAGGCCAGGAACGTCCGCTCGTTGGCGAACGTGAAGCGGGCGTCCGGTTCCGACTCGCCGCGGGCCTCCCCGGCGCCGACGGCGGAGTCCTCGCCCGCACTGCCGTTATGCGTCTGGTCGCTCCTCTCCGGCGGTGTTCCGCGGGGCAGCCGCCCCCTGGCCCGCTCGCAGCATCAGCCAGCCCGCCATGCTGCAGGCCATATCACGGGCGGGCCGCGCGAGGGGACCATCGTGACATGCGGCACGAGCGCGGAACACCGGCGGGCCGATGATCATAAGTGGCGCCGGGCGGCCGGGCCCAGCGAGTGCCGGCACATTCAATCGCGGCACACGCGAGAGTCTGACGTCATGAGACCGCCCGAGCCGATGGCCGGCATCTCGCCGGCCTTGTCCTCGATCCCCGTGTCTTCCTGATCCCCCCTGTGGGTCCGTGCCGGGCGACTTCCGGGCGAGGCACGGAGCAGGCGCCCGCATCCCGTCACGATCTGGCTGGTCTGGAGGGGGCAAGGTCTTTCGGCGCTGTTCGCGACAGCACGGTGACGCCGGCGGCCATGGCGGCGAAGGCCGCGGCGGCGACGGTAATCTTCGCCGGGCTGTCGGTGAAGCGCTCGTCGAACAGCCAGACGCTCAAGATGATGCTGGCGAGCGGGCTGATGATGACCAGCAGCGGCTGGGACACGCTCAGCGGCCCGACGTGCAGAGCGGCCTGCTCGAGCAGCGTGCCGGCCGCGGCGGCGCCGGCCAGGGCGTATACCGGCCAGTGCGTGAGCACGCCGCCGAGGCCGGACGTGGCGAGCGTCTGCGTCGCCGTCTTGAGGAACGTTGCCATCAGGGCCCACGCCAGTGCTGCCGCTGTCGCGAAGGCCGCGGCCCGGCGCGCCGGTGAGCCCCGCATCCCCGCCGCGGCCAGCGCGGCGATGGTCCCGCCGAACACCAGCACAGCCGACAGCCACTCCGCCGTCTCCGGGGTCGGGTGGCCGCCTGTGGGCTCGGCTACCGCGAGGAACACCGCCAGTGCCGCGCAGACGACACCTACCGCCGCCCAAGCGGCGCGGGCCACGTCCTGGCGGATCCACACCCGGCGCAGCACCAGGACGAAAACCAGCTCGGTGACGAGGACGGGCTGGACCACCGATAGCTGGCCGTTGTGCAGGGCGAGCGCCTGGAAGGCGAACGCGGCCACCGCCGCGACCCAGCCAAGCAGCCACAGCGGCTGCCGGAACAGGTAGCCGACCAGTCGCCAGCCCTTCTCCCGCTTGGGCGCGGTGGCGCTCGCCAGGTGCTGCGTCATCAGGTTGACCGCGTTGGAGAAAGCTGAGGCCAGGGCGAACACCACGGTGAGGGTCATGGCCCAGCCCCTGTTCCCCTCATGTCTTCCCAAACCTGCACGTTGCGCGTCAGGCGGCCCGCCCCGGTGGTCAGCCGGGTCATCACGATGCTACTGAGCCGGGACCGCGGGCAAGCCGGGCCGCGCTGGGCGAAGGCGCGGCACTTGAGCTGCGTTTTGGAGTGGCGTAACGTCAGCACTGCCTGCGCCGGACTCCGGGCAGGCAGTGTCCTGACCAGGCATTTTGGACGGCACAGGCGGTCGCGTCGCGGGACCGGAATTCGGCGCAGCGGGCGGCGGCCGGCCAGTGCCGCAGGTCCCGGCAGTGGCGCGCCCCGGTGGCTGATCGATCCACGGAAAGGACCAGGCCAGCGGCAGCGTAGGCGGCGTCACGCCGAACCTGCCCGGGATCGCCGCCGGTGACGGCAAGAATCACGGGGGCCCGAGATGAATCTGACAACCCGGATGGCGTGCCTGGCCTCAGTCATGGCGCTGGCAGTCACCGCCGGCGCCAGCGCGGCGCCAGCGTCAGCCGCCCGCGGAAGCCCGGAATTCCGGCTGAAGTGGCAGACCTCGTTCAGCCAGCCCGCCAGCCTCGGATCGTTCGCCGACTGCGATAACGATATCCACACCACCCGTCCGTACTGCTCCCGGCTGCCGGCGTCGCTGCGGACCCAGTGGTGGGCATACCCGGACGGATGGCCGGACACCGCGACCGAGGAGCACTACCGGGTAGGCGGATACTACGACCCGGCTGCCACCGTGTGGATCTCCGGCCACCAGATGCATATCCGGATGTGGCGCGGCCGCACGGGCTCCGTGCACTCAGCCGCGCTGGTACCGAGGGCGGCGATCGCGCAGGAATACGGCGAGTTCACCGAGGCATTCCGGGTGTCATCAGTCGCGGCAGGGTACAAGTCGGCGCACCTGCTGACGCCGACCGGCAACCTGAACTATGAGATCGACTTTCCCGAGGATTCGTGGGACAGGACGATCTGCGCTTTCGACCATGGCCCGGCCGACGGCTATGAATCGTTCTGCCCGGACGCCAGGTGGACATCGCGGCATACGACCATGATCGTGTGGGTTCCGGGGCACGTGTCGTTCTACCTCGACGGCAAGCTGATCGGGAGGTCATCGCTGAGCCCGGACGGGCCGATGACATGGGTGATCCAGAACGAGTCAGCGCTGAACGGCGAGACGGCCGCGCCGCGCTCGCACGCCCAGATGAACATCAGCCACGTAGCCGTGTACGCCTACAAGCGTTAGCGGCCGGCTGCCGAGCCGGGTGCGCCGACGCGGCCCGGGCCGCCGGCCAGCGCCGCCCTCCCGAGCGCTCGCTCGCTGACCAGCTGCCCTTCAGGTATTCCGGTCAGCGCCGCACCGGAGCCGCCGGAGTCGTACCCGTCACCCGGCATGATGGACTGCGGGGACGCGTGGCCCCGGGAAGGCTGGGCCCATGAGCTTCGCCGGCTTGAGCGTGAACCGGGTCATCGCCTGGGCGGATCGTCTGCAGCGCAGGCACGGCGTGCTGGGATTTCCGTACGCTGTGGTGAAGAAATACGGGGACGACGAGGGCGGCCGCGAGGCCGCGCTCATCACTTACTACGGGTTCCTGAGCATCTTCCCGCTGCTGCTGCTCGGAGTCGCGGTGCTGACCCGGGTGCTGGCTGACCACCCGGACCTGCGTCAGCGGCTTGTCACCGCGATCGTGCCGGATGCCCTGCGATCCACGGTCGAGCAGTCGGCGACCAACTTCCTCGCGAAGCGGTCGGCAATCCCGTTCGTCGCCGGACTGATCGGTTTGCTGTTCTCTGGAACTGGTGTTGTGTTCTCCGCCTACCAGATGCTGAACCATGTCGCCGCGGTTCCGTACCGCCTGCGGGCCGGGTTTGTCTCCCGGTACGTCCGGGTGTTCGCGATGCTGGCGACGCTGCTGCTGGGGGCGCTGGCGGTCGGTGCGCTCACACTCGCGGTCACGGCGCTGCCAGGCCTGCCCGGAGTGCAGCGGGCCGCGGGCGTGCTCGGGTCGGTCTTGGTCGTGTTCACGGTCTTGCTGCTCGGCGCGAAGTCGCTGCTCTCGGGGCCCGCGCCGGTCCGTGCCCTCTGGCCGGGCGCCATCTTGGGCGCGGCCGCGGTGACGTTGGTGCTCAACGTCGGAGCGCCGTTGCTGGCAAGGCTGGTCGCCAAGGCCGGGCCCGTCTACGGCAGCTTCGCCACCGTGGCAGGCCTGTTCGCGCTGCTCTACCTGGTCAGCCAGGCGCTGGTGTACGCGGCCGAGGTCGCCGCCGTCCGGCATGCCCGCCTGTGGCCACGAGCCCTGGACGTGAGCAGTCCCACCGCGGCCGATGCCCGCGCGCTGGCCCTGCTCGCCCGCGAGCAGGAACGCATCCCGGCCGCCCGCGCTGAACTGCACCTTACAGACCCGGGTTCCCCTTCGGCCGGGGACGAAAAGCGGTGACCGGCCAGCCGATCGTGGTCTCGGCC
>DATJZH010000342.1:0-5574 GCA_035499215.1 Streptosporangiaceae bacterium
CACCGCGATCTGCTTGAGCGGCTCCTCGACGGCCCGGCGCACGATGGTGGCGCCGGTCGCCTCGTCACCGGTCAGGTCGAGCTTCTTGAACGCGGCACCGCCCGCCTGGAGCAGGGCCACGCCGCCACCGGCGACGATGCCCTCCTCGACGGCTGCCTTCGCGTTGCGCACCGCGTCCTCGATCCGGTGCTTGCGCTCCTTCAGCTCGACCTCGGTCGCCGCGCCGGCCTTGATGACGGCCACGCCGCCGGCCAGCTTGGCCAGCCGCTCCTGCAGCTTCTCGCGGTCGTAGTCGGAGTCGGTGTTGTCGATCTCCGTGCGGATCTGGTTGACACGGCCAGAGATCTGGTCCGCGTCACCGGCACCGTCCACGATGGTCGTCTCGTCCTTCGTGACGACGACCTTGCGGGCCCGGCCGAGCACGTCGACGTCGGCGTTCTCCAGCTTCAGGCCCAGCTCCTCGCTGATGACCTGCGCGCCGGTGAGAATGGCGATGTCGCCGAGCATGGCCTTGCGGCGGTCACCAAAGCCGGGCGCCTTCACCGCGACCGACTTGAACAGGCCGCGCATCTTGTTCACGATGAGCGTCGCCAGGGCTTCGCCCTCGACGTCCTCCGCGATGATGACGAGCGGCTTGCCCGACTGCACGACCTTGTCCAGCAGCGGGAGCATGTCCTTGTTGGCCGAGACCTTGGAGTTGACCACCAGGATGTAGGGGTCGTCCAGGACGGCCTCAAGGCGCTCCGGGTCGGTGACGAAGTAGGGCGCGATGTAGCCTTTGTCGAAGCGCATGCCCTCGGTGAGCTCAAGCTCAAGGCCGAAGGTGTTGCTCTCCTCGACGGTGATGACGCCTTCCTTGCCGACCTTGTCCATCGCCTCGGCGATCATCTCGCCGATCGCGGTGTCGCCGGCCGAGATGGACGCGGTGGAGGCGATCTGCTCCTTGGTCTCCACGTCCTTGGCGAGCTTGGAAAGCTCCTCGCTCACTGCCTCCACGGCCGCCTCGATGCCGCGCTTGAGCGACATCGGGTTGGCCCCTGCCGCCACGTTGCGCAGGCCTTCGCGGACCAGCGCCTGGGCGAGCACGGTCGCCGTCGTCGTGCCGTCCCCGGCAACGTCGTCGGTCTTCTTCGCTACTTCCTTGACTAGCTCAGCGCCGATCTTCTCCCACGGATCCTCGAGCTCGATCTCCTTGGCGATGGATACGCCGTCGTTGGTGATCGTGGGGGCTCCCCACTTCTTCTCGAGCACCACGTTCCGGCCCTTGGGGCCGAGGGTTACTTTCACTGCGTCGGCTAGCTGGTTCATGCCGCGCTCGAGGCCGCGCCTGGCGTCCTCGTCGAACGCGATCATCTTCGCTGCCATAGGCTCCAGTCCTCCAAGAACTTTTTGCCTTGCGTGCCGATCGAGCCGACGCCCGCGACGGACGGCCGCCCCGCGCGCAATCCCTGTCTGCCGCCGGACCGGCCTCGTCGCCCCGATCACGCCACTGCGTTGTCACTCTCACCCCGAGAGTGCTAACGACTTGTTTAGCACTCTGCTGGTGAGAGTGCAAGCCGAAGAGGCTGCTGGCAGGCGACCGCGAACCGGCCGGACCCGGCCAGGCCGACAGCGGCGGCGGCGACGACGACGGCCCGGTCCCACGCTGGGTACCGGGCCTTCCGGCGCGTCATACAGAGCCTCACACCATGCGGACGGCCTCGGCCTGCGGTCCGCGGTCGCTCTGCGTAATCTCGAATTCGACCCGCTGTCCCTCCTCGAGGGTGCGATAGCCATCCGCCTGGATGGCCGAGAAGTGGACGAATACGTCCCTACCACCGTCGACCGCGATGAAGCCGTAGCCCTTGTCCGCGTTGAACCATTTGACGGTGCCCTGAGCCATTACCAACAACTCCCTAAGTCTGCTCGGGCTTACGGGCTCCGCCCTTGCAACGCGGAGCCCGTCGATCGCGGCGCAGGCTAGACTCCTCCGACAGGCATGGCTTGCCGAACTCGCCGTACCAACAGCGACCGGACAAGACTTTACATCGTGCGGTGCGCTGGTGCGCCCAGTTAGTTCCCTAATTCGGCACCTGCGGGCCAGCGAAATGTACCAGCCGGTACCGGCAGGCAGCGCCGCCGACCGGCTCAGCCGCCGGCGACCGCCGGGATGACCGATACCTGGACACCGGCGGGCACGGGGGTATCAAGCCCCTGGGCGAGCCGGACATCTTCGTCGCCGACGTAGACGTTGACAAACCGCCGCAGCTTGCCGGAGTCGTCCAGGATGCGGCCGCCAATGCCGGGATATGATGCGTCGAGCCCGGCGATGACCTCGCGCAGCGTTCCCGCGTCGGCACTGACCTCCGCGGCACCGCTGGTATATGCGCGCAGGATCGTCGGAATTCGGACGGACACGCTCATGACCACTGCCTGCTTTCGGGACGGGGCAACGGGACGAAGACTGCGGGCTCGTGCACATCGCTGCCATCGGCCACCTGCCCGGTCACCGGGCCTGCCTGGCCTCGAGGGCAGCGAAGTCCGCCAGCGTGGGCCGGATGGGCTGCACCGCGGGCAGCGCGCCGACCACGGCGTCCAGCGTCTTGAGGCCGTCGCCGGAGTTGATGATCACTGTCTCGGCTTCGGGGTCAAGCTGCCCGGCCGCGAGCAGCCGGCGCAGCACGGCCAGCGTGACGCCGACAGCCGTCTCGCCGAAGATTCCCTCGGCGGATGCGAGCAGCCGGATGGAGTTCACGATCTCCTCGTCGGTCACGTCGGCGACTGCCCCGCCCGTGCGGCGGGCCACGTCGAGCACGTACGGCCCGTCCGCGGGGTTGCCGATTGCCAGCGACTTCGCGATCGTCGCCGGGCGGACCGGCTGGACCACATCATGGCCGGCCCGGAAGGCCGTCGCCACCGGCGAGCAGCCTGTCGCCTGCGCGCCGAAGACCCGGCAGTCCGTGTCCCGCACCAGGCCGAGCTCCGACAGCTCGCGGAACGCCTTGTCGATCTTCACCAGCTGGGCGCCCGATGCGACGGGCACCACGATCTGCTCGGGCAGCCGCCACCCTAGCTGCTCGGCGATCTCGTAGCCGATCGTCTTGGAGCCCTCCGCGTAATACGGCCGGACGTTCACGTTGACGAACGCCCAGTCCTCGCGATCATCAGCAAGCTCGGAGGCGAGCCGGTTCACGTCGTCGTAGCTGCCCTCGACGGTGACGAGCGTCCCGCCGTAGATTGCCGTGCCCAGGATCTTCTGCGGTTCCAGGTCGGCGGGGATGAGCACGACCGACCGGATGCCCGCCCTGGCCGCCGCCGCGGCCACCGCGTTGGCCAGGTTGCCGGTGGACGGGCAGGCCAGCACCTTGAAGCCCATCTCGATGGCAGCTGCGAGCGCGACCGCGACGACCCGGTCCTTGAAGGAATGCGTCGGGTTGCTGCGCTCGTCCTTGACCCACAGCTTGCGCATGCCGAGCGCGCGGGCAAGCTGGTCGGCCCGGATCAGGCGGCTGCACCCCGGCTCGGTATTCGGCGACGCCGCGACGTCCGGCGGCACCGGCAGCAGGCTCGCGTAGCGCCAGATATTCGGCGGCCCTGCCTCGATCAGGTTCCTGGTCAGCGGCGGCAGGTCATACCGGACCTCCAGCGGACCGAAGCACTCGGAGCACGCGTGCTGGGCGCCCAGCTCACAGGTATGACCGCACTCGCGGCAGGCCAGGTGGCTCGCAAAACCGAACCGGGAAGGGGTCTTGGTCAGTAGTGTCGTCACGGGGCGAGGCCTTTCTCCTCATCTGTCCCGCCGGCGTCCGCCGCGGGCCGGAATTGGCACCAGTCACGAAATGACCTCACCGATGCGAACTGACGCGCCTGCCATGCTGGCGGCACGTCTCGCGAACTGGCAAAGCCGCCAGTCATCGTGATGGTTGCCGGGGCTTCACCGGGCCGGTCCCTCCACCCCTCTGGATGAGCTTTATGCAGTTGTCCCACCAGTGTAACGGGCAACTGCCCCGCCGTGCAGCATCTGCCTGCCCGGCACCCCGGCAAGCGAACACGCGGCGGCGGCCGCGCCGGATCCTGGCACGTCCGGCTGGTGCCGGTACCCTGGCCCGACAATGAGCGCAACGTCATCTGACCGGCGAGTGCTCGTCGCGTCCAACCGGGGGCCCGTGTCGTTCACGGTGGAAGACGACGGGCACCTGACACCGCGGCGCGGCGGCGGGGGCATGGTCTCCGGCCTCTCCTCGGTGGCGGGCCAGGCAGACCTTCTGTGGGTCTGCGCGGCCCTGAGCGACGCCGACCGGGCAGCGGTGCGCAGCTCCGCCGGGGGCATGCTGAGCCTGGACGGCCTGGCCGGCGGCTCTGCCGTGCACATGCTCGACATCCCGCCGGCGACGTTCCACCGCGCCTACAACGGGGTGGCGAATTCCACCCTGTGGTTCGTGCACCATATGCTGTACGACACACCGAACGAGCCGCATTTCGGGCTCACTTTCGACCGGGAGTGGGAGTCCTTTCGCACCTATAACACCGCGTTCGCCGAGGCGCTCGCCGCAGCTGCGGGACCGGCGCCGGCCAGCGACGTGCGCGCGGTGATCCAGGACTACCACCTGTCGCTGGCGCCGCGGATGCTGGCTCAGCTCCGGCCCGACGTCAAGATCGCCCACTTCTCGCACACGCCGTGGGCGCCCGCCGACTATTACCGGATGCTGCCCGACAGCATCGGCCGCGAGGTGCTCGGCGGCCTGCTCGGCGCCGATCACGCCGGGTTCCTGTGCCAGCGCTGGGCGGATGCGTTCCTCGACTGCTGCGAGCAGTTCCTGGGCGCGACGGTGGACAGAGACCGGCAGCGCGTCACCTACCGCGGGCATGTCACCGGGATTGGCGTCCACCCGCTCGGCGTGGATGCGGACGAGCTGATTGAGCGCGGCAGCGAGCCGGACGTCCAGGCCAGGATCTCCGCCCTGGCCGAGGCAGCGGGTGACCGCAAGCTGATCGTCAGGATCGACCGGACCGACTTGTCCAAGAACATCGTCCGCGGCCTGTGCGCCTACCGCCAGCTGCTGATCGCCCATCCGGAGTGGCGCGGCCGGGTCGTGCACCTGGCATTCGCCTATCCGTCCCGGCACGACCTGCCCGAGTACCGCGAGTACACCGCCAGCGTGCAGCGGCTCGCCGGCCAGATCGTGGACGAATTCGGCACCCCCGACTGGGATCCGCTCATCCTCCAGGTCAACGACGACTACGCGCGTTCACTGGCTGCCTTCCGGCTGGCCCACGTCCTGCTCGTCAACCCGATCAGGGACGGAATGAACCTGGTGGCAAAGGAGGGGCCCATTCTGTCCGACCATGGCTGCGCCCTGGTGCTGTCCCGTGAGGCGGGCGCCGCGGCCGAGCTCGGCCATGACGCCCTGATAGTCAATCCCTACGACCTGACAGGAACCGCGGAGGCCCTGCATGAGGCCCTGAAGATGACCGCCGCCGAGCGCGCCCGCCGCAGCCGGGCGCTGGCCGAGGTCGCCGCCGCCATGCCGCCGGCCAGATGGTTCGCCGACCAGCTCAGCGCGCTCGAGCCGGACCGTCTCGCCGCCCTGGCCC
>DATJZH010000343.1:0-7546 GCA_035499215.1 Streptosporangiaceae bacterium
TCCACGACCCGCCCGTCGACGGCGAGATGCTGATCGACGGGAAGCTGGTCCTCTTCCCACGTCTTGCCGGTCACCTCCAGCACGGGGCTCAGCCGGTTCGACTCGGTCTCGTCCGGGCCGAAGATCCGGAAGTTCTGCCGCGGCGCGTTCAGCCGCATCACGTCGCGCAGCATGTCGCCGAGTACGCGTGTCGGCTCGGAGGTCGCGACTCCAGGTGCAGCCACGGCGACCGCGTAGTCGCAGAAGTCCGGCAGCCGCAGGTCCTGCAGCAGCACGCCGCCGTTTGCGTGCGGGCTGGCGCCAAGGCGCCGGTCGCCGCGGGGGACCTGGCCGAGCAGTTCCTCCCGCGGGCCGCCGTCGGCGGTGAAGAGCTCCTCCGGCCGGTACGAGCGCATCCACTCCTCAAGCTGGTGCAGGTGGGCCGGGTTGGTCCGCACCTCGGCCAGCGGCACCTGGTGCGCCCGCCAGGTGCCTTCCACCGGCACGCCATCCACCACGGCGGGCCCCGTCCAGCCCTTCGGCGTGCGCAGCACGATCAGCGGCCAGTGCCGCCGCGGCGTTTGCGCGTGCCGCCTGGCATGTTCCTGGATCGCGCGGATCTGCCCGGTCGCGGTGTCCAGCGCGGCAGCCATTTCCTGGTGCACGATCGCCGGCTCGTGGCCGGTCACATACAGCGGCTCGTATCCGTAGCCGCGCAGCAGCGCGTCCAGCTCCGCCGCCGGGATCCGGGCGAGCACCGTCGGATTCGCGATCTTCCAGCCGTTCAGGTGCAGGATCGGCAGCACCGCGCCGTCGCGCGCCGGGTTCAGGAACCTCGTCGCGTGCCATCCGGCGGCCAGCGGCCCGGTCTCGGCCTCGCCGTCGCCTACCACGCAGGCGACGATCAGGTCGGGGTTGTCGAAGGCTGCGCCGCAGGCGTGCGACAGGGAGTAGCCCAGCTCGCCGCCCTCATGAATCGAGCCAGGTGTTTCCGGCGCGACGTGGCTGGGCACCCCGCCGGGAAACGAGAACTGCCGGAACAGCCGGCGCATGCCGGCCACGTCCTGCGGGACGCTCGGGTACACCTCGCTGTAGCTGCCTTCCAGCCAGCTGTTGGCCAGCGCCGCAGGCCCGCCGTGGCCGGGGCCGATCACGCACATCATGGTCAGGTCACCCGCGCTGATCACGCGGTTGAGGTGCGCCCAGATGATGTTCAGGCCCGGCGATGTGCCCCAGTGGCCGAGCAGCCGGGGCTTGACGTGCTCAGGCCGCAGCGGCTCGGCCAGCAGCGGGTTGTCCATCAGGTAGATCTGGCCGACTGTCAGGTAGTTCGCGGCACGCCAGTAGCCGTCGATGACGGCTACCTCGGCGTCGCTGAGCGCGGGCCGCTCCATGGTGGTCACGTAGCCGTTCACTCCGTTCCTGATCGGGCAGCAGGCGCGGGATCACCGTCACCCTGCACGGATCCACTGTCCACCGGGCACGGGTCACCGTCGACGGCTTCGGATCACTGTTCACCGGGCACGGGTCCATTTTTCACTGGGCACGGAACGGATTATTTCGCCGGCAGCTGCGGGTCACCGTCACCGGGCACGGGTCCACTGTCCACCCGGCACGGATCACCGTCAACGGCTGCGGATCACGGTCACCGGGCATGACGCGGTGCTGACCATGTGGACGCTGACCGATCCGACCAGCATGCCGGTAAAGCCGCCGTGCCCGCGGTGGCCGACCACCAGCAGGTCGGCTTTCTCCGACTCATCAAGCAGTACCTGCGCCGGGTGCCCGTAAGCGACGCGGGTCTCGACGGCCGTGGCAGACGCCTCCGGCATCACCTCGGCGACAATCCGGTCGAGCGTCTCCTGCATGTGCTGCCTGACCTCGTCGGTCACCTGCGGGGGCGCGACGCCAGCCGGAGCCGGGCCCACGGCCGCGGGATAGTGCCACGCCATGACGGCACGCAGCGTGGCTCCCGTCGCCTTCGCGTAACGCGCGGCCCAGCGCAGCGCGGCAACTGATTCAGCCGAGCCGTCCACGCCCACTACCACCAGTTCGCCCGCGGTGCCGTCACCGGCCATCGTGCCTGCCCGCCTTCCAGGTCAGTGCCCGGACCCGCGCCGGACACGCATCACCTATGCCTATCAAAGAGTCTTCCGGACGCACGACCCAGAGTCCTTGGTCCCGCGGTGGCGCCGCCCGCGCGGGACGGCACTGCCGCCGGCCAGGTGACTTCGGCGGCGCGGGGGGAGACACTGGGCGCATCGGTCAGTCCTGCTCACCTGCGCCGGCCCGGTGGCGGGGCCGTCACCGCCGGCGCGCCGCGGCAGGCTACAGGAGCGCGAGCGATGACGATCAGCGTCTTCGATCTGTTCAAGATCGGCATTGGCCCGTCAAGCTCGCACACGGTCGGGCCGATGAAAGCCGCCGCGATGTTCGCCCAGTCACTGCGCGATGACAGGCTGGCGGACCGGACGGCGTCGCTGCGGGCTGAGCTGTTCGGGTCGCTCGGCGCCACCGGCCACGGCCACGGCAGCGTCAAGGCCGTGGTGCTCGGCCTGTCCGGTGAGCAGCCCGAGCTGGTCGACCCGGCCGCCGCCGCGACCCTCGTCGCGCGCGTCCGCGAGAGCGGCTTGCTGCCCCTGCCCGGTTCGGCCGGGGTCGCGTTCGACCCGGCCGAGGACGTGATCCTGCACCGCCGCAAACGGCTGCCGTTCCATTCCAACGCGATGCGGTTCGCCGCCCTCGATAGCGCCGGCAGCGAGCTCAGCATGCGGACCTACTACTCGGTGGGCGGTGGCTTTGTGCTTACCGACAGCCGAGCCGGCCAGCAGCAGCTCGTTCCGGACGCCACGCCCGTGCCATATCCGTTCAGCACCGGCGCGCAGCTGGTGGCGCACGCGCGACGTACCGGCCTGCCGGTTAGCGGGGTCATGCTGGCCAACGAGCTCGTCCGCCGGGATCAGCAGGTCATTTCCGACGGCCTGCTGCGAATCTGGGCAGTCATGCAGGAATGCGCCGCGCGCGGATGCCAGACCGACGGCGTGCTGCCCGGCGGCCTGCGGGTGCGGCGCCGGGCCCGCGCGCTGCGGGAGACGCTCGACCGGACGGGCGACACCGCCGATCCGCTCTATGCGCTGGACTGGGTCACCATGTATGCGCTGGCGGTCAACGAGGAGAACGCGGCGGGCGGCAGGGTGTCACAGCGCCGACCAACGGTGCCGCGGGCATCATTCCCGCGGTGCTGCACTACTACACCCGCTTTGTGCCGGGCGCGGATGACCAGCGAGTGGTCCGGTTCCTGCTGACCGCTGGCGCGATCGGCGTGCTGTTCAAGGAGAATGCGTCGATCTCCGGCGCCGAGGTCGGCTGTCAGGGCGAGGTTGGCTCGGCTTGCTCGATGGCCGCGGCCGGACTGGCCGAGGTGCTCGGCGGCACGCCGGGGCAGGTGGAGAACGCCGCGGAGATCGGCGTGGAGCACAACCTCGGCCTGACCTGCGACCCGGTCGGCGGGCTTGTGCAGATCCCGTGCATTGAGCGGAACGCCATCGGGTCGGTGAAGGCGATCACCGCGGCCCGGATGGCGATCCGCGGCGACGGCGAGCACAAGGTGTCCCTGGACAAGGCGATCAAGACCATGCGGGAAACCGGCGCCGACATGCAGGACAAGTACAAGGAGACGGCCAGAGGCGGTCTAGCGCTGAACGTCGTCGAGTGCTGAGGCCCCGCCGGGCTCAGGCGGGCCGCCGCGGGCTCAGCCGGCCGCCTGCGGGGCGGGACGGCGGGCGGGCGCGATCCGGCGGGCTCAGCCGGCCGCCTGCGGGGCGGGACGGCGGGCGAGCGGGCGCGATCCGGCGGGCCGTGTCCCGTTAGGGCTCGTTACGCTGGGTACGAGAAGGTCGAGAGCCTGATCTGTCCCTGCATACGCTGCTAGCCCATAAAGTTGAGTTCCCAGGTTCCCTCGGCGCAGCCATGACGGGTAAGCGGACCTCCTCGGCGTTTGCCGCCGCTGCGTCGCTGCTGATGGGCAAAGACCTGCCTCGGCCGTCCGCCCGGCTCAACGGAAGGTACACCCGGTGATCGATTCGCCTGATCGCGAGCTTGATGTGGTGGTCATCGGCGGTTGCGGGCACGTGGGGCTGCCGCTGGCGATCGCGCTTGCTGACCGGGGCGCTCGGGTCGGCATTTATGACGTGAGCGAGGCCGCGGTCAGGGACGTGAATGCCGGCCGGATGCCGTTCGGGGAGCCGCGCGCGGCGCAGATGCTGGCGCGGGTGGTGGCCGCGGGCCGCCTGCGGGCATCGGCCGGGGCGGGGATGGTGGCGCGCGCCGAGCACGTGATCATGGTTATCGGCACGCCGGTGGATGGGCATCTCAATCCCGACCGGGCCGCCATCACCAGGGCCCTTGGCGGTTTCTGCGAGCATCTGCGGGGCGGCCAGATCCTGATCTTGCGCAGCACCGTGTACCCGGGGGTGACCGCTCAGGTGGAGAAGATGGTGGCCGGCCTGGGCGTGGAGGTTGACGTGGCGTTCTGCCCGGAGCGGATCGCCGAGGGCAAGGCGATGACGGAGCTGTTCGAGCTGCCGCAGATCGTCTCGTCCCGGACGCCGCGCGGGGTGGCGCGGGCCAGCGCGCTGTTCGGGCTGCTGACTCCCAGCCTGGTGGTGATGTCGCCGGAGGAGGCGGAGCTGGCGAAGCTGTTCACCAACGTGTGGCGTTATGTGAAGTTCGCGACCGCTAATCAGCTGTACATGATGGCCAACGACCAGGGCCTGGACTTCGAGGCGATCCGGCGGGGGCTGGCGCAGGATTACCCGCGGGCCGCCGACATGCCCGCGGCGGGTTTCGCTGCCGGGCCGTGCCTGTTCAAGGACACGATGCAGGTCGCGGCCTACAACCACAACAACTTCCCCCTCGGTCACAGCGCGATGGCCATCAACGAGGGCATGCCGCTGTATGTGGTGCACCGGCTGGAGCAGCGCTTCGACCTGGCGTCGATGACGGTCGGCATCCTGGGGATGGCGTTCAAGGGCGGCTCCGACGACATCCGCTCCAGCCTGTCCTACAAGCTCAGGCGGATCCTGGCGTTCAAGGCAGGCGCGGTGCTGTGCACCGACCCCTACGTGACCTGCGACCCGGGCCTGCTGCCGGCCGAGGAGGTGCTCGCCCGGTCCGATCTGCTGGTCGTCGGGGCGCCGCACCCGCAGTACCGGGCCCTGACGACGGAAAAGCCGGTGGCGGACCTGTGGAATGTCCTCGGCGCGGGCGTGCGGATATGACCGCCGGCGAGCCGCGCGTCACGGTGGTCATCCCCGCCCGCGACGAGGGCGACGGGATCGTCCCGGTCCTCGACCGGCTGCTGGAGTCGGTGCGGCTGCCGTGCGAGGTGCTCGTCGTCGTCGACGATCCCGGCGACCCGACCCTCACGGTGACGCAGGAGTACGCGCTGAAGGAGCCCCGGCTGCGGGGCCTGGTGAACACCTACGGGCCCGGCCCGGCGAACGCGATCAGGTTCGGGATAGCCGCCGCGGCCGCGCCGGTCGCGGTCGTGACGATGGCGGACGGGTGCGACGACGCGACCCAGATCGATGACCTGACCCGGCTGGTGGAGCGGGGGGTGGCCGTGGCCGCGGCGTCCCGGTACATGGCGGGCGGCCAGCAGGTCGGCGGGCCGGTCGTCAAGGGCATGCTGTCCGGGGCGGCAGGGCGGTCGCTGCGGCTGCTCGCGCATACCGGCACCCGGGACGCGACCAACTCGTTCAAGGCCTACTCCACCGAGTTCGTCCGCGAGGTCGGCATCGACTCGCGGGACGGGTTCCAGATCGGCATCGAGCTCACCGCCAAGGCCAAGAGACTGGGCCGCCCCGTCGCCGAGATCCCGACCATCTGGCTGGACCGGCAGGCCGGCGTGTCCAATTTCAAGATCGCCCGGTGGATCCCGGGCTACCTGCGCTGGTACCGGTTCGCGTTCGGCCCGCGGCTGACCGCGGGGCAGATCCGCGCCCGCGCGCCCGGCAAGACCGGCAAGACCGGCAAGACGAAAGGGACGTGATGGAGAAGGTTGTCGTGACCGGGTCGGCGGGCTTCATCGGCGGCTACCTGGTCGAGGAGCTGCTCCGCCAGGGGTACGCGGTTACCGGGGTGGACAACTTCTCCAAGTACGGGAAGGTGGCCAGGTCCTACGACGATCATCCCGGCTACCGGCTCGTCGAGGGCGACGCCCGCGACGTCGCCCTGATGACCGGCCTGCTCGCCGGCTGCGATCACTTCGTCGCCGGGGCGGCGATGATCGGCGGCATCTCCTACTTCCACGCCTACCCCTACGACCTGCTCGCCGCCAACGAGCGGATCACCGCGGCGTGCTGCGACGCGGCCATCACCGCGCGCCGGGACGGGCGGCTGCGCAAGGTCACCTACCTGTCCTCCTCGATGGTCTTCGAGAGCGCCGACGAGTGGCCCTCGCACGAGGGGCAGCAGCGGGAGATACCGCCGCCGCTGTCCTCCTACGGCTTCCAGAAGCTTGCCGTGGAGTACTTCGCCCGGGCCGCCTGGGACCAGTACCAGCTCCCCTACACCATCGTGCGGCCGTTCAACTGCGTGGGCACCGGCGAGGGCCGGGCGCTGGGCGACACCGAGATCCTGTCCGGCAACGTCCGGCTCGCGATGAGCCACGTGGTCCCCGACCTGATCCAGAAGGTCGTCAGGGGCCAGGACCCGCTGCACATCCTCGGATCCGGCGACCAGCTCCGGCACTACACCTACGGCGCCGACCTGGCGGCCGGCATCGTCACCGCGATGACCCACCCCGACGCCCGCAACGAGGACTTCAACCTGTCCACCGCGCAGGGCACCACCGTCCGCGAGCTCGCCGGGATGATCTGGCGCAAGATCAACGGGCCGGGGCGGCCGCTGCGGATCGTCACCGACGACCCCTACCCCCACGACGTCCAGCGCCGCGTCCCGGCCACCGGCAAGGCCAAGCGCGTCCTCGGCTTCGAGGCCACCACCACCCTGGACCAGATGCTCGACCAGGTCATCCCCTGGATCACCACCGCCGTCCAGAACGGCACCATCTGACCCGCCAGCCCACCAGGCCAGGCGACGCAGGGAGAAGATGATGTCCGTCTCACCGCGCCAGCCGGGGCCGGCGGCGGACGGCAGCTGCACGTGCCGGGATCCGCTGCACCCGGCACGGCCGGCGCCGCTGCCGCCCGGCGCGCCGTCATTCCCGGCAGAGCCGGTGGATGCCGCGGAACTCCAGGCGCGCGGTGCGCCGGCGCACTGGCCGCGCCCGGGCCGTCGCCGGGCTCGTCCTCGTCCCGGGCATCCAGGCCGGCCGCTGGCGAGCTACGGCGGCGTGGCGGCCTGGCTCGCCGGGTTCGCGGCTGCCGGCGCCGGCCTCTTCCTCTGCTACCTGCGGCTGTCACAGGCGACGGCAGTCAATTCCGACGGTGCCTCGAACGTGCTGCAGGCCTGGGACATGCTGCACGGGAACCCGGTGCTGCACGGCTGGTGGCTGTCGGACGTGTCCTTCTACACCACCGAGCTGCCGCAGTACGTGCTGGTC
>DATJZH010000344.1:0-9294 GCA_035499215.1 Streptosporangiaceae bacterium
CTGGCCCGTCTGCAGCACAGCCGGCACCAGCCAGTCGAGCCGGCCGTCATGCGGATGGCCGGAACCCGGCGCCGCCAGCAGCATGACGGCCAGCGGAGTCAGCAGGATGCTGCCCGGCAGATCGCGCAGCCCGAGGAGGGCCAGCATCGCCGCCGCGGCGGCGCCTGCGAGAGCGGGCGGCAGCGGAATCAGGTTGCCGCGGACCAGCTGGCCCACCCAGAGGGCGGCCGGCCCGTCGTCACGGCACGCCAGCAGCGGCCCGACCGCCCGGGCGTGACGGGCACCCCGGCGGCCGCCCGGCGCGTTCCCCGCCGGGCTGGGCGCGGACGCCAGCGTGGCCGGGCCGGGCGCGGACGCCGGCGTGGCCGGGCCGGGCGCGGGCGCCGCCCTGGCCGCCGTGGCCGCTGTGCCGGGAGCCGGCACCGCGGTCGGCGGCCCGGCCCGCAGGCCCGCGAGTCCGGCCGGCTTGACGGCATCCGGCCAGGGCTTACCCGGCCGGGAAGCATCCGGCCGGGTAGGGTCCAGTCGGCGCGGGGGGCGGGCAGCGCCAGCACCCCAGCCGCGACCACCTGCAGCATGCGCGGCCGCCGGCTCCGGGACAGTCAGCAGCGCCGCCAGGGCGGTCCGCCCGTCCGGAAGCACCGTCGTCGTCGCGGCGCGGGACGGGCTCGCCGCCAGGGCGGTAGTCTGCCGCGGCCGCGGCCGCGGCGCCCGGCCGAACGCGGCGTAGGTCACGGCGATGACCGACCACGCCAGCAGTACCAGCAGGGTCTCGCGGGCACCCCAGGCCGGCGCCGCAATGACGATGAGCAGCGCGCGGCCGCCCGCCGGCATGGCGACGAGCTGGCCGAGCCGCCGCCGCAGCGCGCCGCTGGCGGCAGTGCCGCGATAGCAGACACCGATGGTCTCGCGCACCGAGATCAGGATGACCACGGTTATCGCGGCCGGCCAGCTGCCGGGCCAGCCGGCGGTATCCGCGCCGACCGCGAGCCCGGCGATGACAGCGCACTCGCCGGCCGCCGAGCACACCCGCGCGAGCAGGCCGGCCTCCGCCATCACCGGGCCGGCTGCGATGACGGCAGGCGGCAGGCCTCCGCCGGACGGTCCGGCAAGCCTTCTGGCACCGCGCGCCGCGAGGTAGCAGCCGCAGAGCAGGACAGCTCCCCTGACGTCGTCGGACCTGGTGCCGGCGGTAAACCAGGCGGCTGCGCAGACCGCGAGCGCAAGCGAGAGGCCGGTCACTGCGTTGGGCGTGAGCGCGCGGCGCACCGCCCAGCCGGCGGCGCGCCGACTAAGGGCGTGCACCGCCTCCGCGGCGGTCATGCCCGTGTCCAGGCAGGCGGGCCGGGTGCAGAATCACCGACCACAGCGGCCAGACTGCCCGGCCGGCCGGCCAGACCCTCAAGCCCGGCGACGATCGGCCCCTCCGATCAGCATGCATCGCAGCAATGCGCTGGTAGCTGCGTAGCTAAGTTACCCGGATAGGGTCCCATCATGCGGACGGTAGCAGTCGTGCTGGCGGGCGGCATTGGTCAGCGCTTCGCTGCCAGCGGCGCGCGAGCCGCTGGCAGCGATGCGGGCGGCTTGTGCGGACAGCCGCTGCCCAAGCAGCTTCTCGTCCTTGCGGGGAGCACCCTGCTCGAGCGCTCCGTAGCGGCGTTCGATGCGGCGCCGGGCGTGCACGAGGTCCTGGTGGTGATGGCGGCAGGCTTCACCGAGCTGGCCAGCCAGGTGCTCGGCGCGGCCGGCTACCGCAAGCTCACCGGCATTATCGAGGGGGGCCGGGCTCGCGCTGACTCCGCCAGGCGGGCGATCACGGCCCTCTCGGGCGGCAAAGCGGGCCAGGGCGGGAAAGGCGGCGACTGCAACGTGCTGTTCCACGATGCCGCAAGGCCGCTGGTGGACCAGCGGATCATCGCTGACTGCGTCAGCGCCCTGGGCAGCTGGCAGGCAGTCGGCGTTGTCGTGCCCGCATCCGACACCATGGTCGAGGTGACCGGCGGCGCGATCAGCCGCGCCCTGCCGCGCGCGGCACTGGCCCGCTGCCAGACACCGCAGGGTTTCCGGCTTTCGGTGATCTCCAGGGCGCACGAGCTCGCGGCGGCTGACCCGGCTTTCACGGCGGAGTCGGCAACCGACGACTGCGGGGTAGTTCTGCGTTACCTGCCCGATGTGCCGGTCCGGGCCGTGTCCGGTACCGAGCGCAACATGAAGATCACCTATCCCGGCGACCTTGCCGTGGCCGAGACGCTGCTGCGCTCGTGACTGACGTCACCGGGCCCGGTGGGACCCGCCGGGCACCAGGCTGCGCGGGCTGGTAAGGAACCCGATCCCCCAGCTCACGTGCATGGCCGCCAGGACCAGCGGCAGCCGGATGAGGGCCTGCAGGCTGAGCCGCCGGGCCGCGGCGGCCGTCACGGCGAGGATCCCGGCGCCGTACAACGCCGGCACGGCGAAGCCCGCGGTCAGCAGCAGCGACCAGGCACCGTCGGCCCCGGCGGCCAGCCCGGTTAGCCCGGCCAGCCCGGCCAGCGTTCCCGCCGCCATCACGAAAACCGCCGCGGGCGGTGCCAGGTAACGCGCGTTGATCGTGCCCGCGTGCTGGCGCGCCACAACCCGTCGCCACCTGCCGTAATGGAAGTACTGACTTGCCAGCGCGGCGGCACTTGCCCGCGGCCGGTAGATCACCCGCATGGCCGGCTGGAACCAGATCAGCCCGCCGGCCAGGCGGATGCGATGATTCATCTCCCAGTCCTCGGCCCGCAGGTAGGCCTCGTCGTAGCCGCTCACCTGCTCGATCGCCGACCGGCGGAGCACCCCCAGATAGACGGTGTCAGTCGGCCCCTGGCTGCCGCCGGTGTGAAAGCGGGCTGAGCCGACGCCGGCTGGCGAGGTCATCGCCCAGGCCACCGCCTGCTGGAACGGGGTCACTCCCTCCGCCGCCATGATGCCGCCGACATTGACCGCGCCGGTTTCCTCCAGTGTCTGCACCGCGATGCGCAGATAGCCTGGCGGAATCAGCGCATGCCCATCCACCCGGGCCACGATCGAGTGCCTGGACGCCTTGATCGCTGCGTTGATCGCACTGGGAATGCGCCCGCACGGGTTCGCCACGATGAGGATCCTGGGGTCAGCGGCGGCCAGCCTTTTCGCAATCTCGGCAGTTCGGTCCCTGGACGGGCCCACCGCGATGATGAGCTCGAGCTCGCCCGGGTAGTCCTGGCGCAGCACATGGCTGACCGCCTCTTCCAGATTCCGCTCCTCGTTGCGGACCGGCATGACAACCGAAAGGGCCGCAGCCGGGCCCGGGCGGCCCCCGGCAGGGGCCGGCGGCTGCGGCGACGGCGGCCAGGCGCCTGGCAGATCGGGGCTGGTGCTCATGACGCTGGTCACGGTACCGCGCCGCGAGCCGACCTGCGACCCGGAGGCGGTACCGTGCCTCAGCCAGCGCGGTGCCCGGCCGGGCCAGCGCCTTTACAGCGCGGTGTCCTCCAGCATCTCGGTGACCAGGGCAGCGATCGGCGAGCGCTCCGACCGGACCAGAGTGACATGTGCGAAGAGCGGATGTCCCTTCAGCTTCTCGATCACCGCGACCACCCCGTCGTGCCGGCCGACCCGCAGGTTGTCGCGCTGGGCGACATCGTGGGTCAGCACCACCCGCGATCCCGCGCCGACCCTGGACAGCACAGTGAGCAGCACCCCGCGCTCCAGCGACTGGGCCTCGTCAACGATCACGAACGAGTCGTGCAGCGACCGGCCGCGGACGTGGGTCAGCGGCAGGACCTCCAGCATGTCGCGGGCCAGCACCTCCTCGATGACATCCTGGGAGGTGACAGCGGACAGCGTGTCGAATACCGCCTGGGCCCACGGGTTCATCTTGTCGGCCTCCGAGCCCGGCAGGTAACCGAGCTCCTGGCCGCCGACCGCATACAGCGGGCGGAAGACCATCAGCTTGCGGTGCTGGCGCCGCTCCATCACCGCCTCCAGCCCCGCGCAGAGCGCGAGCGCGGACTTTCCCGTGCCCGCCCGGCCGCCCAGTGAAACGATCCCGATGTCCGGATCGAGCAGCAGGTCCAGCGCGATCCGCTGCTCAGCGCTCCGGCCGCGGAGGCCAAATACCTCCCGGTCACCGCGGACTAGCCGCACCGACTTGTCCGGCTGCACCCGGCCGAGCGCGCTGCCCGCGCCCGAAGCGCCCGATATCAGCACCAGCCCGGTGTGCACCGGCAGCTCGCGCGACGCCGCGCACTCCAGCTTGCCGCAGTCGTACAGCTCGCTGATCTCTGCCGGGCTGACTTCCAGCTCCGCCATGCCGGTCCAGCCCGACTCGGCCGGCAGGTCGGCGCGGTATTCCTGGGCGCTCACCCCGATCGCGGCGGCCTTCACCCGCAGCGGCAGGTCCTTGCTGACCAGCACCACGCTCTCGCCATCCGCGGCAAGACTGCGCGCCACGGACAGGATCCGGGTGTCGTTGTCGGACAGGCGGAACCCGGCCGGCAGAACTGACGGATCGGAGTGGTTCAGCTCGACGCGGACAGTGCCGCCGCTGTCCCCGACCGGCAGGTCGGCATCCAGCCTGCCGTAGTCGATGCGCAGATCGTCAAGGTGGCGCAGGGCCTGACGGGCGAAATACCCGAGCTCCGGATGATGGCGCTTGGCCTCGAGCTCGGTAATCACCACGACCGGCAGCACGACCCGGTGCTCGGCGAACTTGCCGATGGCCGCCGGGTCGGCGAGCAGCACGCTGGTGTCAAGGACGTAGCTGCGCCGCCGGGATCTTTCCCCCTCCGCGGCGGTCTCGGCGCTGCGGGTACTGGTCGGCTGCGCCTGGCGGCGCGGTGCAGAAGTGGCCACTCGCTCTCCCTGGACGCCGGAAACGGCGCCACGTTCGGATACAGGCGTGTCGGCGGGACCGGGACCGGCCAGCGTCGGGCCGGGCGCCGGCCCTTCGCTCATCTCGCCTGCGTTCCAGGACGCGAAGCTCGAGGATTTCGAGGGCCTTCCTCGGACGGGGTGCGCACCGCCCGACACCACTGACCGTACCCTCGGCCGGCCGCTTCCAGGAAGTGGCGTAACGTCTTGTTCACCAGGCGCCCCACCGCTGGCCGCTTCCCGGCGCCGTGGCAGCCGGCGGCGGCTGCCGGGGACGACGGAAGCGGTCAGGCGCCGAACCGGCGCTGCCGCGCCGCATACGAGCGCATCGCGCGCCAGAAGTCCACCCGCCGGAACGCCGGCCAGTACGCATCGCAGAAATAGAACTCCGAATGCGCGCTCTGCCAGAGCAAGAAGCCGCCGAGCCGCTGCTCGCCCGATGTGCGGATCACCAGGTCGGGGTCGGGCTGTCCAGCCGTGTACAGATGCTCGGCGATGTGCTCGACATCGAGGATCTCGGCGAGCTCCTCGATGGTTGTGCCCTTCGTCGCCTGCTCCTGCAGCAGGGAGCGGACCGCGTCGGCGATCTCGCGCCTGCCGCCGTACCCGACGGCCACGTTGACCAGCAGCCCGGCATTCGACCCCGTCGCGTCCGCGGCGTCCTTCAGCACCCCGGCGGTGTCGGCGGGCAGCAAGTCGAGCGCGCCCACCGGCTTGAGGCGCCACTGCTGGGCAGCGAGCCCGCGCACAGTGTCCTCGATGATCCGCAGCAGCGGCTCAAGCTCGGCGGCTGGACGGCTGAGGTTATCGGTGGACAGCAGCCATAGCGTGACCACCTCGACACCGGCCTCGCGGCACCACTGCAGCAGCTCGAAGATCTTGTCGGCGCCCGCCTGATGACCGCTGCTGACGTCGGCAAGCCCGGCGGACCGGGCCCACCTCCGGTTACCGTCACACATCACCCCCACGTGCCGGGGGATGCTCTCCGGCGACAGCGATGCCTTGAGCCTGCGCTCGTAGATGCGGTAGGCCAGATCACGAAGTCCCATCCGGCAACCTTCCTCGCTGCTATGAGGCCACCGCCGGCCGCCTGGCCTGCTGCTTTTCGGGCCGTCACG
The DNA here is from genome assembly GCA_035499215.1 of Streptosporangiaceae bacterium. Taxonomy (GTDB): domain Bacteria; phylum Actinomycetota; class Actinomycetes; order Streptosporangiales; family Streptosporangiaceae; genus DATJZH01. The sequence goes on from DATJZH010000344.1 coordinate 5,991, forward strand.
GGGCCATGCGGGCCGATGACACCGGCGCTCCGTTTTGGCTCCCTTAGAACCGTATCCAAGAATGCGACCAATTCGGCTGAGGTCAGCATGGCTCGCCCGCCGATTCCTGCTGCGCCCGGACCGCGGCGAGAAATACCGCGGCTCGCCCGGCAGTCGGTGCCGCGCTGGCGCGCGGAACCGGTGAAAGGACGCTTCGGGCAAGGCTGGCCCGGGAAGCGGTCATCCGGGTCGAGGGCGTGCCGCTGCCGCCGGATCCCCGCGCGCCGCAGGACTCCGGCGGCCAGCTTGGCGAGCTTGCGGCCGCAGCGCTCCCCCGCGGCCGCGAATGGCTGCTGATTCCTGGCGCGTTCCCCGGAGTGTGTCTCGTAAGGCCTCCCAGCCCGCTACCGGCAAGCGACCGCACTCACCGTCAGAAGTGAACTATCGACACAGTGTAGTTCTCCAATGACAGGAGGTTAACACCGCCGGGCCGGCCCGCCGAGCCGCCGTGCGGTGTCGGCGGTTCCGGTCAGGACTGGGGACCTTCGGTCCTGACCTGCTCAACCCGGCGAAGAGCATCTCTGAGCTCGGCGAGCCAGGCGTCCTCGTGCTCGCCTACCAGCCGGACGCACCACGCCAGGGCGTCACTGCGGCTGCGGGCGACGCCGGCATCCACCAGGGTGTCGAGGACCAGCCGCTCGGCCTGGCGCAAGCGGGTCATGACCGGCACGGAGAACGTCGTGAACATCACTGTCCGGCCGCCGCATATGACACCCCACGAAACCTTGCGGCCGAACCTGTACTCAGCTTCCCTGGCGATCTCTATCCGCTGCTGCCGGGTCTCCTCCCGGAACCTCCGGCTCCGGCCGTCGGCGGCTGCGGCGCTCTCGGCCTCCGTAGCGCCCGGGGCGATCTGCGCGCCGGCCAGCGCCCCGAGGACAGTGATTTCCTCCCGGTCGATCGTGACCTCCGGCGTCGCGGTGAACCAGTCGCCCGGCAGCCGGCCAGTGAACCAGCCGCGCAGCGTGTCGCCCGCGGACGTCGGTGGCTTCTCTCCTGTATTCATGTAATGAAGATTACACTTCTCCGCCGAACTCGCAAGTCCGCGCGCCGCCGTTCCGGAGCCCCGCGGCCGCCAGGCAATCGGGCCGGCCCGCGCGCTGGGTTCACCCCGGTGCGCGACTGCAGCCAGACGACCCGCCCACCGGAGTGCCGGGTGCCATCGAGGCAGCCGCGAGGGGTCTGGCCGAGTCCGAGCGTGCGCCCGCGCGGGAGGGCGCGGCCGCGCCGTCGGATGACCCGGATGCGCTCAGCCGCCCCAAAGATGGGTGCGCTCAGCAGGCCGGACCCGGGATGCCTCAGCCGACCGGGCTGGCGGCGACTTCGGCCGCAAGCCGCGGGTAAATCCGCACCGCGCCCGCAAACTCGCTGTCCAGGTCGGCCGGCACGACCTGGACATCCATGCCGGGCTCCGGGGCCTGCAGCATCATCCCGTTGCCGACGTAGATCGCCACATGCGAGATGTATCTGGGGGCAGTGGGGTCGGTGTAGTAGAAGAGCAGGTCGGCCGGGCGGAGCTCGCTGACCGGCACCTGCGGCCCTGTCAGTGCCTGGGCCCCCGCCACTCTCGGCATGACGACACCGGCCTGCGCGAGGGACCACTGCACCAGTCCGGAGCAGTCGAATGCCCTCGGCCCGGCCGCTCCCCAGACGTACGGCATCCCGGTCCGGCTCTGCGCGGCGGCCAGGAACCTGGCGATCTCGGCCTGGCTGAGGCCCGGGCCCGCGTCGCTCACCGCCGCCGGCGCCCCGGCCGCGCCCGTGCCCGCGCCGACCGCGCCCGCACCGACCGGGGCGCCTGCGGATGCCTGCTGCGTGACCAGCGGCGCGACGGTGGCGCGGCGCGGCAGCAGCTTCTCGACCTGGGCAGCGAGCACCGCGAGCATGGCGTGCGGTGCGCTGATCACGATCGCGTTGTCGGCCGGCATGCCGAGCGACCGGGCGACCTGATCAGACACGACGGCGTCCACCCCGGCGATGCCGACAGTCCCGAAAGCACCGACCCGAAGGCGCTCTAGCCGCGTGCCGAGCACCCGGACGGTGCGGCCTGGCGGCAAATTGTCCTGTTTGCCCATCGTGTAGGACACCGCGATGCCACCGCCTGCGACGTTACGCCACAGCCCGCTGGACCGTGCCGTGCGCGGCGCGGCAAAACCGCGGAATGCGGACGGATCGACGCCCAGCATCGCCACGTAGGTGCCATTCACCTTAATCCGGGCGGCGTCCACCGGCTCGGCTGCGACGACGCCCTGCAGCCGGCGGATGCGGGCGGCGATCCGGCCCGGCAGCCTGGCGGGCCCGACGACGAGCAGATCGGGCGGCAGCAGCTTGCGCAGCGATGCGACGGTGGGCTCCGTACCGGACGGTGCCGGGCCAGTGGCGGGCGCCGAATCTCTCGCCAGCCGCGACAATGCGCTTGATCCGGCCGCCTGTCCGGTCACCGCCGCGGCGGCTGACCCGGCGCTGCCCGCCTGGCCGGCATCAGGGGCGGCAAATCGCTCCTGCAGGACGCCCAGCCGGGTACCCGCAGCCACGCCGACGGCGGGCCCGGCAGACGACACGAGCCGGAGCTGAGGCCCGGCAGACAGGGCCGCGGCAGACAGGCCAGCGGCAGCGGTGACCAGGCTCAGCGCCAGGCAGACGCCGAGAGCGACGGGGAGCTTACGCGCCCAGTCCCGCACCTGAACCCCCTCGACCGGGGACCATAGCCCCCTTCTGCTGGCTAGCCCGTGGATCTACGCTACGCCGCAGACACGTCCAGCCGAAGATCGGTTAACTGAAGATCCGGTCCCTGACGATCCGCAATCCGCGCGTCCGCCCTGGACGTCCGCGCTGCAGGTCAATGTACCCGGCAGCGCCTCTCAACTGGGTGCCTCGTTCGCTATGTTCGGGTAAAAGCTCGCGTCTGCCGGGACGGAGCTCTGGCAGATCATGGCACTAGCCCGGCCGCCGCCGGCCCGGAGCCCGGCGGCCAGTAACTCACCGGCCGGAACCTGGCGGCCGGAACCCGGCGGCCAGTAACTCACCGGGTGGATCTGAGCACGGCGCGCAACTGGTCCGCATCGGTCACCGGCAGGCGGCAGACGAAGTCCCGGCACACGTAGGCGGCCGGGGCGCCGTCCAGCAGGCGCCGGCCGGCCAGCAGCGGGATCTGCGGCTGGTCAGAGGCGGCGGATCCCCCAGCGTCGCCGGAGCGCGCAGATCCGTCGCCGAGCGCGATCACCGCGCCGGGCGGGGCCGCCAGCAATGCGGTCCTGTGCAGCGC
>DATJZH010000345.1:0-3050 GCA_035499215.1 Streptosporangiaceae bacterium
GTTCACCGATACGGCAGCACTCGCCGCGTCCGTGCTGCTGGCGGTGCTCCTGCTCTGGCGTTTGCCGTCCGGGCCGTCCGGGCTGCCGTTTACCCGTCCGGCCCTGGCGCTGTCACTGGCCTGGCTGATCTGCACGCCCCAGCAGCGGCCCTGGTACGACGCGATGATTCTTCCCGCTGCTGGCGCTGATGCGGGCCACCCGGCTCGACTGGATCGTCTTCGTCCGCGCGCTCGCGGCGGCCCTGGCGCAGATTCCCGGCGTCACCTTCCATACCGGGCTGCGCCCGCACTGGCTGGCGGTGCTCGTCGACCTCATCTCCCGCGGGCTGGCGCCCGTGGCTCTCGTGCTGGCAGCTGCTGCGCTGGTCTGGCTGTGCATCACTGGCGACTGGACCCGCGGTGGCCACACGGGCGAGGCACGCGGCGGTTTAGCCTGATCCGCGGACGTCGGGCGCACCTGGCTGACCGGACCAGCCAGGATCGCCGGTCGCGGTGCTGCCGGGCTCAGGGAACCCGGCCGGTTACTGGACTCCGCTGGCCAGCTCGGCGAGCCCGCGGGCCAGTGCCCGGCGGCCGTCCGGGCTCATTGACTGCAGCACGCCGTCAAGGACACTGCACCGCTGGTGCCGGATCCAGTCAGCGAGCCGCCGGCCGACCTCGGTAACGACCAGATCGATCTCGCGTCGGCTGGCGGCAGCTCGTTCGCGCGTCAGCAGGTCGGCGGCTTCCATCCGGTCACACAGCCTGCTGGCGGCCGACGCGGAGGCACCGAGTTCGGCGGCTAGCTGGCGGAGGTTCATGTTGCCCGCACGCTCGATGATGAGCAGCGCGCGGATCTGAACGGCCGGGAGCGCGAATCTGAGGTCCGCGAGGCCGTTGTCGTATGCCTCGACCAGGACGGCGAGCCCCTTCTCGACGGACGCCATGTCGAGCAGGCTGGCAGCGGTGCCGGCGTCCGCCATGGTGTCGCGTTCCATCAGGCATCATCACGTCTCATCTGGGAACGGCCAACTGTCTCCTCGTGCGGGCCCGGCGGACCCTGGCCAGCAGCCGGGCTGCGCGGATGCGGGGCATCCCGCCGCCGAGCCCGCATGAAGGCACTATCCGCCTGCCGGACGCGCTATGCATGCGGTGCCCAATCTATACGCCGCGCTTGCGCGCGGCAGACTGCAGCGACGCCCGACAAAGCAGCCGGGGATCCGGTCCTTCCAGGGCATGGCCTGCTCCAGCTGAGCCGCCACTCGCAGCAGCAGATCCTCGCGGCCGTAGGGGGCGACGAGCTGCACGCCGATCGGCAGCCCGCTGTGGCTCTGGCCGAGCGGCAGGCTGATGGCCGGCTGACCAGAGATGTTGAACACCACGGTGAACGGCCCGTAGTCGAACAGCGACCGCTGCCAGCCGGCCAGAGTCTGGCCAGGGTCGTCGTAGCGCAGCGTGCCGTGCACCGCGGGCAGCTGCCCGAGCGTGGGGGTGACCAGCAGATCCCGGGACGCGAAGAACGCCCCGACCGAGCGGGTCACCCGGTTCTGCGCGTCGAAAGCCGCCATCAGGTCGAGGGCGGTGAAGTCTTCGGCCTCCCGGAGGATCTGCCGGGAGAGTGCTTCCAGCCTCGCCGGGTCGGGCCGTCTTGGGGCCATCCCCATCAGCAGGACGGCGGCGATGCCGATCGCCTGCGCCATGCTGACGCGCAGCACGGCGTCCCAGTCGACCGCCGGGCTCGCCTCGGTCACCTCGTGACCCATGTCCGCCAGCACGCGCCCCGTCTGCTGCGTGACTGCGGTAACTTCCGCATCGATGATCACCCCGGACCATGCCTGCGTGGTCACCGCCACATGCAGCGAGCCCGGGCCGGCCGTCAGCTCATCGGCATAACGGCCGAGCGGGGGCGGCGCCGTGTACTTGTCGCCGACGGCAGGCCCTTCGGTCGCGTCGAGCAGGTGCGCGGTGTCGCGGACCGTGCGGGTCAGTGCGAACTCATAGCCCAGCCCGAACGCCGCCTCGCCCGTGTCGGGTCCGCACGGGGTCCGGCCCCGGCTCGGCTTGAGGCCGACTAGCCCGCAGCAGGACGCAGGTACCCGGATCGACCCGGCCCCGTCGCTGGCGTGCGCGACCGGCGCCGCGCCGGCCGCCACCAGCGCCGCCGCGCCGCCGCTCGACCCGCCAGCGCTGTGCTCGGTGTCCCAGGGGTTGCAGGTAGGTCCGTGCTTGACCGACTCAGTTGCGAAGCTGAGCCCCAGTTCCGGCACGGTTGTCAGGCCGAGGGTGACCAGCCCGGCGGCGCGGAACCGCGCCATTAAGTCAGTATCGCGGGCCGCGACGGCACGGCGGATGCTGCGGCTGCCCAGGAAGAACGGCACTCCCGCCGCCATCGGCCCGCTGTCCTTGATCAAGAACGGCACCCCGGCGAACGGGCCGTCGGGGGCGTGGTCAAGAGCCGGCCGGAACAGCGGCAGCGCCAGGCCGTTCAGCGTCGCATTCGCGACCTCGAGGGCCTGCCGGGCGGCGGCTTCGACTTCGTCGGCCGCGACGGCACCCGATGCGATCAGGTCGCGGAGCCCGACGGCGTCATAGCTGGCGTACTCGCGCAGTTGCATCAGCCGACTTTCTCATGCCGCTGGGTGGCGGAAACGAATTTCGGCTGACCTGGCCCGTCGAGGACCACGGACGAAGCGCGGCAGCCTCGCTGCAGCGTCCGGTCAGTCCTCGCCAGTCTTTGCCGGCCTCGGCTCAGCCGCTGTTACCGCGGGCGTCGGCTGGGCCGTGGTCACCGCCGGGTTCGGCTCTGGCGTCGTTACGGCGGGTGTCGGCTGGGCCGTGGTCACCGCCGGGTTCGGCTCTGGCGTCGTTACGGCGGGCGCCGGTTTGCCCGCGCTCACTGCCGGCTTCGGCGCTGCGGCCGTTACCGCGGGTGCCGGTTCCGCCGCTGTCGCCGCCGGATGCGTCCGTGCTGCCGTGGCCCGGGCCTTTTTTGCGGCGGCCGTCGGCCTTGCCGCCGCGCCGGGCGCTTTCGCGCCAGTCTTCCGCTTCGGCTTTGCCTCGGCCGGGGGCTC
>DATJZH010000346.1:0-4258 GCA_035499215.1 Streptosporangiaceae bacterium
ACGCGACTCGCGCAGCAACAGGCTGCGCAGTCGCCGGCGCGGTACCGGAGCGGGCACTCCGGCTCCCCGATGGCGCTCGCGATCATCTCCATGGCCCTGGGTATCCCGATCAGCGCGATTGCCGCCGCGGCCGGCCCGCGCCCGGCGGGATTCCTGGGCCTGCTGGTCGTCTGGATCGCGATCGCGGTCATCAACATCGCTTACAACGTCAGCTACTCGGCGCGGCTGCGCCAGCCGCCGGACCGCCGCTGATTCGCCGGGCGGGCCTGACCCGGGCCCCGCCGACGCGCAGCGGGCCGTGGGGACCTCGGCTCACCGGCCGGATGCGGACCTGGCCGGGCTGAACGCCATCGATGCGCTCCCTTGCTCTCTCGGCAGTGGCTGGCAGGCTGCGGCCCGTCGGCCAGCGCCTGGTCTGCCGCTTGCCGGCTCGATCGTCAGGCGGCATGCGCGCCCGGCGCTGGCTGGTCGGCAGCCGCCGGAGTGCCCACGGACTGCTAGCCGCTGACAGCCGGGACGACGCCCGTGGCTGGCGGATGCCGGTCCAGGCGGGCACGAGCCATAGCCTCGGTGGCCCACACCAGGCCGCTGCGGACCCCGGCGCGCAGCAACTCCTCAGCGCATCCCCAAACGCAGCACACCACCGCACTGGCCGGGAGTTGACCACTGCGCTCGGTGGCCAGCCGCCGGGTCAGCGCAGCCAGCTCGCCGCGGACCGCAGTACCGGCAGTCCCGACGATGGCGATGTCCGCCCGGACGTCAATCATTCGCTCATCAGCTCCCCGCAGTTACCGAGATGGCGAGCGACGAGCTCGTGAGGACGGACCGGCCAGCCGCACTACCAGTTAACGGCATCACGCGAATCGGGCGCAAGATCCCGGACGCCGGCCGCGCCCGGAGCGGCGGCAACGCATGTCTTACGACCAGGCTATTACGACCGCGATGAGGATGCCGCGCGGCGCGGAACCGGCAGCGCGATTCATCCCCGGCACCGAGAATCCCGGCGGTGCGGCCACTGCGCCGGCGCGCAGCCACCGCGCCGGTGACGCCGCTAGCACGCCGCGCGGTCTGGCGCGCCTGCCTCCAGCCAGTGGCACACCTTGCTGACGCCGTCGGCGAGCGCAGTTTCCGCTGTCCACCCCAGGTCCCGGGCTGCGCGGCTGACGGCCAGGGCGCTGCGCTGCAGCTCGCCCGCACGCGGCGGGGCAAACTCGGGGTGCACCGGGCGGCCCGCGGCGGCGGCAATGACCTGGACGAGGTCGATGACGCTGATCTCCGCCCCGGTGCCGATGTTCCACGTACCTGGGCGCTCGTCGTCGGCCGCGGCGATGAAGGCGCGGACGGTATCGCCCACGTAGACGTAGTCCCTGGTCTGGGTGCCGTCGCCGTAGATAGCCGGCGCTGCCCCGCTGAGGGCGGCGGCGCAGAAGATCGGGATCACGCCTGCATCGCCGCCTGGATCCTGGCGGGGGCCGTAGACATTGGCCAGCCGGATAATCGAGTGCCGCGTGCCGTGCAGCCGGTTGTACAGGCCGATGTACTGCTCAGCGCAGTACTTGGCGATGCCGTAGGGCGATTCGGGCAGGGGCAGCACGTCTTCCGACGACGGGACGGGAGCGTTCCGTCCGTAGATGGCGCCGCCGGATGATGCGAACTGCAGGCGTGCGTCCACGCTCCGGGCCGCTTCCAGGACTTTGATGGTCCCGACCACATTGACCTGCGCATCCTGCGCGGGGGCGGCAACCGAGACACGGACGTCGATCTGCGCCGCCAGATGGCAGATCAGCTCCGGCCGCGTCTGCTGGACGAGCGCGATGAGCGACGCCGCGTCAGCGATGCTCAGCTTGTGCAAGACGGCGCGCTCGTCGAGGCGTCCCGGACGGCCTGTTGTCAGGTCGTCGACCACCATCACCTCGTCGCCCCTGGCGAGGAACGCGCTGGTGAGGTGTGAGCCGATGAAGCCGGCACCGCCGGTCACGAGTACTCGCATAGCGATCACCTTACGTCACTTTAAGTGATGAACTGCTGACGTCCTGCCTAAGCTGGCTACCACCGTCACTGGACATCGTCGTCGGCGCCTTCGCAGCGGCACCAGCGTCCCGCGCGTGACATGGCTGGTTGCCGCGCTCAAGCCTCCCGGCGCTCATGCTGCTCGCGGCGGCGGGCTTCCTGTTCTGTCCTGGTCAGGCATTCACTCAGGGTCTCGGCGATCTCCTGGACGTGGTCGGTGACGCTGGACATCAGCGCCCCTGCCACCTCGTGTTCCTCGCTGCGCGCCGGGCTGGTGCACCTGATCACCGGCTGCCACGACTGGGCGATCCCCGGCTCTTCCCGTGCCCAGTAGTAGGTGGTCTTGCCGCCGAAGACCCCCGTCTTGTAAGCTCCCGCCGCCCAGTTGAATACCCCCACGTAGTCCCTGTACAGGGCCTCGCGCGGCGGGAACATCGCCTTCAGCCGCGGCTCGATCGCCAGCAGCTTCGCGAAGTCCCGCACCCGGCTTCCTCCCGGCCGCAGCAGCCGGTAGACGTGCCGCTGGGCGTGACGCACCCGCAGGTACAGGTCCGCCTGCCGCTTGCTCCCTGGCCTGACGAGCCGGCTCAGCCGCTCGCACACCTGCCGCAGCGCGGTGGTCTGGTTCGGCTCTGACGGGTTGACCAGGCCCAGGAATTCAACCTGCTCGCCCTTCCGCTCCAGCTGCCGCGCCATCTCATAGGCCAGCAGCCCGCCGTTGCAGAATCCTCCAAGCCGGTACGGCCCGTGCGGCTGGACCCCGCGCATCGCCTCGACATGCGCCTTCGCTATGGCCTCCAGGGTCGGCGCTCCTTCGTGCTCGCTGAATGTGTACGGCTCCAGCACGTAGAAGGGCTGCTCCGGCCCGCAGGCCCGGGCCAGCGCGAAGCAGTAGAACGCCCCGCCCGTCCAGTCCCCGTGCAGGAAGAAGAAAGGCCTCCTGCTGCCTCCGGCCTGCACCGGCAACGCCCCGGTCCGTCCCTCGCCGGCTCCCTCTTCCTCCTGCAGCGCCTCCGCCAGCTGCTCTACCGTCGGGCTGGCGAACAGCTCGGACAGCGCCAGCCTCTTCCCGTGCGCCTGCTCGATCCGGCCCACTAGCTGGGCCGCCAGCAGCGAGTGCCCGCCCAGGTCGAAGAAGTTGTCCCTGATCCCGATCGGCCTCGGCTCCAGCAGCTCTTCCCAGATCCGCACCAGCTGCTGCTGCTGCAGCAGCAGCCGCGGTGCCACATATTCCGCTTTCCCGCTCCTCTTTCCTCGCTCCACCTCCGGCAGCCGCCGCCGGTCCGGCTTGCCCGTGGCCAGCCGGGGCAGGCTCTCCAGCTGCTCGATCACCGCGGGCCGCATGTATCCCGGCAGCTTGTCCTGCAGATAGCTGCGCAGCTGCTCTTCCAGCGGCTCAGCTGTCCGCCCCGTCACGTAGGCCACCAGCTCTTTGCCGCCGCCCGTGTCCGCCGCCACAACCACCGCCTCCTGGACTTGCGGGTGCTGTGCCAGCACTGCCTCCACCTCGCCGAGCTCGATCCGGTAGCCCCGGATCTTTACCTGCTGGTCCTCTCGCCCGACGTACTCGATGCGCCCGTCTGCCAGGTAGCGCGCCAGGTCCCCGGTCCGGTACAGGCGGCCTCCGCGCGGCGCCGCGGGGTCGCGGACAAAGCGCTGGCCCGTCAGCTCCGGCTGGTTCAGGTATCCCCGCGCCAGCAGCTCGCCGCCGATGTGCAATTCGCCGACCACGCCGGCCGGCACCGGCGCGCCGCCGCGATCCAGGATGTACACCCGGCGCCCCGGCAGCGGCCGACCGATGGTGATCCGCTCATGGTCGGGCCCGACCGCGCCCAGCGTCGCGGTGATCGCGGCCTCCGTCGGCCCGTAGGCGTTCAGCAGCCGCACGCCCTGCAGCCCGAGGTCATGCCACTGCTGCACGCCGCGGGCTCCCAGCCGGTCCCCTCCGACGATCACCAGCCGCAGCTGCGTTCCCGCCAGCTCCTGCGGGGCACGGGCCCACTCTGCCAGCGCCTGCTGCCAGTACGCCGGGGGCAGGTTCATGACCGTTACCTGGTGGCTCCTGACCTCCTCCAGCAGCTGGCGCGGCGACCAGATCTCTGTCCCGCGCATGATCAGCCGCGCGCCGGCTGCCAGCGTCGGCAGGATCTGCTCCAGCGATGCGTCGAAGCTGTACTGGCTGAACTGCAGGACGCGCTCGCGCGGGCCCAGCCCGTACTCGCTCAGCATCGCCCGGCAGTGCGCCGTC